>DATAQC010000037.1:0-35886 GCA_036264885.1 Acidimicrobiales bacterium
GGTCCGTTCCCGCGGTTATGTCCCTGGGCGGTTCATGGCTTCCAGGAACTCGTCGGCCTCCTCGGGTGTCTTGCCCTCGTCGATCAGGCGCTGGCGCAAGAAGGCCTGCATCTCCTCCTCCGAAGCCTCCCGGTCGCCGAAGTGCTCCTGCACGGCGAAGATCACGTCCAGAAACTCGGCCTGGAGGCGCTGCATCCTCTCGGGACGGTCGTCGGGGGTCGGCTCGGGCTCCACGACCACCCCCGGGCTGCCATCGGCGGCGACGATCGGTCGGCCCTCGGCGACCCACGCCTGCATGCCGCCGGCGAGGTTCTGGACGTCGAAGCCCTCGTCGGCCAAGTCCTTCGCTGCCTCGGCACTGCGGCTGCCGGTCCGGCACACCGTGACGACCGGCCGGGCACGGTCGAGCTCATCGACCCTATCGAGCACGTCGTCCACGGGGATGTGCACGGCGTTCTCGATTCGGCCCGCATCCCACTCGTTCGCATAACGGACATCGACAACCTGGAACCTGGTCATGTCGCGGGCAAGCGTCTCGCCGTCGATCGTGTCGCTCACGACTGGCGGCCCTCCTCTCCCTCGGACGGCGCGTGGCTCCGCGCTGTCTCTGTGGCACGACGCCCCGGGGGCACCCGCGCATGAAGATGCTATTTGGGTTTGTCGGCCGCCCCAAGACAAGCCACCGGTGCCGCCCAGTGGTCCGCCTGTCGCGGAGCCTTCGTCGGAGGCGACCAACGCCCGTCCCGCGGAGGGTGGATTCCGATCCCATTTGGCGCAACGACTCCTGCGCTGAGATGCTGCCGGTGATGGCAGGCCCGGCGTGAACCTGTGGCTGGCAGGGCTCATCGTCGCCGTCGCGGTGTCGGCAACCGTCACGGTGATGTTCCTGCTTCGGCGCCGCTCGCCGGCCGGCGGGTACTTCGCCGACTCCGACCGGGCCTCGGGGGTCTTCAGCGTCCTCGGCACGTCGTTCGCCGTCGTGCTGGCGTTCGTCATCTTCTTGGGATTCGAGAGCTACGGCAACGCTCGCAACGAGGCGGGACGGGAGGCGGTCGCCACGACCGAGCTGTTCGACACCGCCGCGCTCTTCGCCGCTCCGGCTCAGAATGACCTGCGGGGAGAGTTGATCTGTTACGCCCGCTCGGTGATCCACGACGAGTGGCCGGCGATGAGGGACCAACGCCAGAGCGCAGTGACCCAGGCCTGGGTCGACGGGTTGAATGCGAGGTTCGCCCAGCTCGACATCTCCGGCGACAAGCAGCCGGTTGCCTATGACCACTGGTTCGCCATCGACGCCGCTCGACAGGAGGCGCGCCGCGGCCGCCTGGCCGAGGCCAGCCCGGTGGTCCCCTCGCCTTTGTGGGTCATCCTGGCCGTCGGGGCGGTGTTGACCATCGCCTACGTGTGGCTCTACGCCGACCCGAGTGAGCGCTTCCTCGCCCAGGCGGCGATGGTGGGCTCGGTGACCGCGGTCGTGACCGCCAGCCTGCTGGTGGTCAACTTCCTCGACAAGCCCTACCAGAACGGGACCGGGAGCATCTACCCGGTGGAGATGACCCGCTCGCTGCGCATCATGGAGGCGCATCAGAACGCACCGGAACCCCTCCGCCCACCCTGCGGCCAACTGGGCCGAGCGACACCGCCTTGACCCGGAATGGTGACTGAGATGCTTGTCGCGCTGCCGGAGACGTTCGTGTCGACCCGCGAGTCGCTGCGGGCCCTCGCCTGCTTCGTGGTGTCGCCGGCGCGAAAGGCCCGCACGGACCACATCGGCCTTCGCCCCGCCGCCGGCGGGTTCGCCACCCCGCCCTTCGACGACGGGTCCCGCCTCGTCGTGCGTGGCCGGGACCTGGCCTGGGACCCGGGAGCCTCGATCGCCGTCACCACCCTGCGCGCCGCCGCCGCGTTCGTCGATGTCGAGCTTTCGCCCGATCCCGGCGTGGGCCACGACCTGCCTCCGTTCAGCCCTGACGCCGACCTCCACGTCGATGCCGAGGCGTCGGCGGCCCTCGGCTCCTGGTACCGGTTCGGGGCCCGGGTGATCGAGGCACTGGCGGGCCGGTCTTCCACCGGGCACGTGAGCGAGGCACAGATCTGGCCCGAGCACTTCGACCTGGCGGTGACCGTCGAGGCCGGCGGCGTTGGCTCGGTGAACGTCGGCTTCTCGCCGGGCGACCGTTTCAGCGACGAGCCCTACGTCTACGTCGGCCCCCATGACGCCGCGGGGCTGAGCGGGCCCTACTGGAACGCTCCCTTCGGCGCCTATCTCGCCTACCGCGGCTTGGCCGCGACAGACGATCCCGCCCGGGTCGCGCTGGACTTCGTCGTCGAGGGCCTCGAGCAGGCGGCCACCCCAGCCTGAGCGGCCGCCGGCGGCCGGCGGCGGCCGGCGGCGGCCGGCGGCGGCCGGGCCTTACTCCGCTGGCGGGCGCATGACGACGAACAGCCCCACGCCGGCGGCGACGCCGACGACGACGGCCCCCGCCCCTACCGCCACCTGGCCGGTGGCGATGAGAACGCCTGCGCCGACTGCGGAGCCGATCATCGCCAGAGCCAGGGCAACGGCGGCGATCACCCTCAGCGCCGACAGGGACGGACCGGGAGGCTCGGACGGCGGCTCCGGCCGCACCGCCGGGCTCTTCGAGACCACTTCGGCCGCGGTGGCGGTGGCGCCGGACGACGACGCTGACGGCGCCCTCGTTCCCACCGTCTCGGTCACCTCGGGCGAGCCGGTCGTGGTCGCGGCGGCGCCGGCGACGGCCGTCGTGGGCGCATCCGGCGTGGCGGGTCCGGCGGCAGCGAGGAGCGCCGTGGCCGCGCCGGCTCCTGCGAGCGCGACAGGGGCGGCCGGCGCTGGTGCCGAGGTCGTCGCCACGACGACGTCGGGCTCGGGCGTGGCTCCTTGGGACACCGACGCGGCAGGGCGGGAACGCTCCGTCGGGCGATCGTGCTCCTCCGCCCAGGACCGCATCGACAACGCTGCGCCGAGCGCCACCGCATCCTTCGGACGAGCGACGACCTCGACGGGCCGGCCCAGCTCCTCGGACACCATCCGGGCGACGAGGGGAATACGTGCGGACCCCCCCGCGAGGAGTACAGCAGCCAGATCGGCGGGTTCGACCGACGCCGAGCGCAGGCTCCGGCGCAGGGCACCGACGGTCTGGGCCAGTGCCGGTCGGATCAGTTCCTCGAGGTCGTCGCGCGTGATACGCACCTCGGTCTCCTTGCCGGGAGCGAACACGGGTACCGAGACCTCGGTCTCGGTCGACAGGGTCTCCTTGAGCACGGCACACTCGGACCGGAGCCGGGCGACGTCAGCCGCCGTCTGAGGGTCGTCGGACTCGAAACCGTCGGACCCGACGCCCACTGCGCCTGAGATGTGGGCCAGGACGGCCTCGTCGAAGTCGAGGCCCCCGAGCCGGTCGACACCCTCGCGCAGCCCCAGCATCTCGAAGCCACCGGCGACCTTTCGCGCCACGGCCACATCGAAGGTGCCACCGCCGAGGTCGTAGACGGCGACCACATCACCGACGGCGACCTCGTCGGTGGAGTCATGGAACACCGCGGCCGCCTCAGGGTCGCTCAGGGTGCGGACCTGCTCCAGACCGGCCAGGTCGACAATCTCGCCCAACAGGTCCATCCGGTAGGCGCCCCAGTTGGCCGGATGGCTGACGGTGACCATGGTGGGAGGGCCACCCTCCCGCTCGGCCACGAGGTCGACCACCCGGCTCAAAAGGGCGGCCATGAGGCCCTCGGCCGAGTGGGGCCTGCCCCCGAGGACGACCGGCGTGGGGTCGCCCAACCGCCGCTTGAACGCGCGCGCCACGCGGCTCGGGTCGGTGAGACCCCGGTGGTCGGCCGCATCACCGACGACGACGGTGTCGTCCTCGTCGATGAACACGATCGAGCGCAGGGCGCCGGAGTGACTGCCGAGAGGGACGATCTCGGCCTGGCCCTGCCGGAGTACGGCCGCCATGGTATGCGTCGTCCCCAGATCGACGCCCAGCTGGTAGCCCACTCCGTCCTTTCACCATTTCACCTGAACGGCTATGGCGGCCATGGTAGCGAGTGGGCAGCTCAGTGGCTCGGACCCTCCCTGCTATCGTCCGGACCAGTCGATTTCACGCCGTCCGACCTGAGGACCAGCACCGCTATGACCTCAACCTGATGGGAACCTCGGGGAACACCTTTCGAGCTCAATGCATCGACAAGGTGCGGCGAATCAAAGCGCTCGGAATCGACCCCTATCCATCGACATCCCGTCGTACGCACATGGCCGCCGATGTCCATGAACGGTTCGACGAGCTCGAGGGACAGGTCGTTACCGTGGCGGGACGGATGATGTCGCGCCGAGGCCATGGCCAGCTCGTGTTCGCCGACGTCCAGGATCAATCGGGCCGCATCCAGTTGATGGTGGCCA
The DNA here is from genome assembly GCA_036264885.1 of Acidimicrobiales bacterium. GTDB lineage: Bacteria > Actinomycetota > Acidimicrobiia > Acidimicrobiales > AC-14 > DATAQC01. The sequence continues at coordinate 4,421 of DATAQC010000037.1, forward strand.
GCGAGAACCTCAGGCCCACCAGCCCGGAGCAGGGGACGCTCGGCTTCGACGACGTCGCCCAGCTGGTGGACATCGGCGACATCGTCGAGGCAGAAGGCACCGTCACCCGCACCCGGCGTGGTGAGGACTCAGTACGGGTCAACGGGTTCCGCCTGCTGTCCAAGTCGCTCCAGCCCCTCCCCGACAAGTGGCACGGGGTGAGCGACGAGGAGGTGCTGGCGCGCAAGCGCTATCTCGATCTGATCATGAACCCGGCCAAGCGGGAGAGGTTCGTCATGGTCTCCGACATCCTCCTCGGCGTCCGCACCTTCTTGAACGAACATGATTTCGTCGAGTTCAACACTCCCATTCTGCAGCCGCTGTACGGAGGCGGGCGGGCTCAGCCATTCCGTACGCATGTGAACGCCATCGACAGTGACTACTACCTTGCCATCTCTCATGAGCTCTACCTGAAACGGTTGATCATCGCCGGGTTCGAGCGCGTGTATACGATCGGTAGGTACTTTCGCAACGAGGGAATAGACAAGACCCACAACCCCGAGTTCTCGATGCTCGAGACCATGACGGCGTTCGAAGGCTACGAGTTCAACATGGATCTGACCGAGGCCCTCTACAAGCATCTGGCTGCCGAGGTGGTGGGGAAGAAGGCCCTCTCGGTGAGGGGCCAGCCCGTCAACCTGATGGGCGAATGGCCTCGTCAGTCGATGCTCGACCTGGTACACCGACGCTGCGGCATCGACTTCCGCTCGGTGAGTGATCCGGACGTGGCCAACGCCGCCCTGGCCGACAACCGCCTGCGGCCACAGCCCACCGTCGGGCACGCCTTGACCTCGCTGTTCGAGGAGGTGGTGGCCCCCGAGCTCATCCAGCCGACCATCGTGTACGGCTACCCGGTGGAGGTCTCCCCTCTGGCCAAGGCGATGGTCGGTGACCCTCGGTTCGTCGAACGCTTCGAGCTGTACGTGGGCGGCATCGAACAGGGCGACAACTGGTCGGAGCTCAATGACCCCGACGAACTGGGCCGGCGGTTCCAGGCCGAACAGGAACGGCGCGGCGCGGCCGAAGACGCCGAGGCCCATCCCGTCGACCACGAGTTCCTGGAGGCCATGGAGTACGGCATGCCCCCGACCACCGGCGTGGGCCCTGGCATCGAGCGACTGGCCATGTTGTTGACCGAGGCCGATTCCATCGCCGACGTCATCTTCTTCCCCCTCCTGCGCCCCCTGGCCCCGCCCGAGGCGGCGAAGCCGCCAGCTATTCAGTAGTACCAGTCTCCGAAACGGCGGACGGTTCGTCGGCGGGCGCGGGCGCCGGCGCCCGGGAACCATCCAAGCTCGCGGCCTGAGCCGTCGTGGGTAGCCGCCGAGCGACAGTGGACGCCGTCGAGGCCGTCATCGAAGATGGCCTGGCCGATCCGCTGGCAGACGTCGTGCCCGATCTCGCCCCCCCGGGAGTCTACGGGGTAGGTGGACGGGAGGCCGAGGGCTACCAGGCCGGCACCGGTGTGGGCGTCGGCGACCCGCTGGCCGGCGGGGAGGCGGGCGGCGACCAACACGTAGCCGTTGTCGTCGTCGAGGTCTTCGGGCACCAGCGAGTACCCGGCACACAGGCGGCGCACGTTGGCCCGCGCCGTGGCCACATCGGCGTTGAAGTACAGGGTGGGCGGCCCACCGACGGGCGTCCACCGTCCGCCGACGACGGGGGCGAAACCAGGGTCGAGGGGGTCGGTCCAGGCCAGGTCGGCGAGGCGCAACCAGGTACGGGTGGGATCCAGCGGCTCGGTCACCGCCGTCGGCGGCTGAGGCGGCACTCCGGTCAGGCAGTGACCCGGCGGAGGTCGAACATCTCCCGGGTGTAGGCCACCAGCTCGGAGGTTCGTCCGGCTCGGGCCCAGTCGAGCATGCTGGCACCCTCCAGGCGCTCGGCCGGGCGGCGCACGACGCCAGGGATGCGGTCGCGCTTGAGGTAGCGGACGAGCAGGTCGGTGACCGCCTCTAGGTCGGCCACGACCTGGCGCCGTTGTTCGGGGACACCACGGCTGATCCACTTGTCGACCGCCTGGCGGCTCACGCCGAACATCCGACCGGCATCGGCCATGGACAGCGACCACACGTCGAGCACACGGGCCAGGTGGGTTCGTTCGGTGATGTGGTCGAGCTCGGTGAGGAACCGGTTCATCCATCCCGGTGATGCGCCGTGAACGGTGAGGACCCCGGCCACCGCCTTGGCGGCAACGGCAGGATCGTCGTCTGCCAGTTCCTCGAGCCGAAGCGCCTTGGTCATCGACGTGATGGTACCGCAACCGTCTGTCAACCGCAACCGTCTGTCAACTATGCCGGTCCGTGAACGTCAGGAGAGCACCCGGCGGCGGAAGCCGTTGGTGCCCAGCCACAGAAGGGCCACCGTGAACCCCACCAGGCCGGCGTAGATCGCCACCAGGGGCATGTGGGGGAACGCCGGGGTGAGTGACGCCCGGAACGCTTCGCTCATGTACACCAGCGGGTTCACCAGCACGGTCCATTTCAGCCAGGCGATCGACGACAACCGGGCCCACGGGTAGTAGGTGGCGCCCAGGAAGGTGATGGGCAGGATGATCACGCTGAACACCAGCGGCACCTGGCGGGGCTCGGCCCGCGTCCCGATGGCCAGGCCCAGGGATGCCCCCAGCACCGCCGACAGCGGCGTGACGGTGAGCAGCAGCGGCCAGTCCACGTGGAGGTTGACCTTGGAGCTGGGGATGAGGATGGCCAGCGGGAAGACCACGGCCGCGGCCAGGATGCCCTGGACGGCGCCCGACACGATCTTCTGGGCGGCCACGGCCCACACCGGCAGGGGCGCCATCACCCGGTCCTCGATCTCCCGGGTGTAGCCGAACTCCTGCACGAGCGGGAGGGCCACTGCCTGGATCCCCTGGAAGATGCAGGCGATGGCCACCACGCCGGGGACGAGCAGGCTGGAGAAGTCGGCGGCGCCCCCCGCTCCCCCGACGGCCTGGCCGACCTTCGGGAACACGTAGGTGAAGACGAACACGAACAGCAGCGGCTGCATGATGGTGCGGATCACGAAGGTCGTCAGGCTCTTGCGCAACACCGTCAGGTCGCGCAGGGTCAGCGCCCCGAAGGCCACCAGGCCGGCGCGCCCCGATGGCCGGGCCTGGGAGAGCTCGACCAGCGGCCGGGCCCGGGCGTCGGTCGTCGGCAACGTCACATCACTCACGGAGGTCCTTTCCGGTGAGGTTGATGAACACGGTCTCGAGAGAGGGCTCGGTGAGGGACAGGTCGCTGAGCGTGAAGCCGCCGGCTTCGGCGTGGTCCACGATCCGCGGCAGCACTCCCTTGGAGCCGCGTACCTCGACGGCCACCGTGGTGTCGTCGATCACGCGGACCACCTCGGCCCCGTCGAATCCCTCGAAGTGGCGCGCCAACAGGGCGAGGTCGCCGTCGGCCGACACCCGTACGACGGTGTCGGCCGCCACCGACCGCTTGAGGGCGTCGGGCGTGTCCAGGGCCAGCAGCCGGCCATGGTCCATCACCGCCACCCGGTCGGAGAGTTGGTCGGCCTCTTCCATGTAGTGGGTGGTCAGCAGGATGGTCTGGCCCAGGTCGTGCAACTCGCCGAGGATCTCCCAGAGGGCCAGGCGGCTCTGGGGATCGAGGCCGGCGGTGGGCTCGTCGAGGAACAGCACGCGGGGCCTGTGCATGATCGACCGGGCCACCATGAGCCGCTGGGCCATGCCCCCGGACAGCGTGCCGACGTCGGCACCCGCCCGGTCGGCCAGGCGGAAGCGATCGAGCAGCTCGTCGGCCGCCTCCCGTGACCGGCGGGGCCCCATGCCGAAGTATCGACCGTGGTAGTAGAGGTTCTCCCGGACGGTGAGGGCGCGGTCGAGGTTGTTCGACTGGGACACCATCCCGATGGCCTGCTTGGCCAGGCTGGGCTCGGCAACCACGTCGACGCCCGCCACCGTCGCTCCCCCGCTGGTGGGCACGACCCGGGTGGTGAGCATGCCGACGGTGGTGGTCTTGCCCGCCCCGTTGGGACCCAGGAGCCCGAAGATCTCGCCCTCCCCGACCTCCAGGTCGAGGGCATCCACGGCGGTGAGGGCCGCTCCGTCGCGGCCGGGGAAGACCTTGGTCAGGGCGTCGGTCTTGATGACGATGCGCCGCGCCTCAGGTGCCGGCGCCCCCGCAGCAGCGTTTCCGACGCCCGTCGTGACCACCGCATCAAACTAAACCCCCTCAGGACCGCCCGTAGAACACCCGTTCCACCACCTGGCGGGCCCGGCGGGTGACCCGCCGGTAGCCGTCGCGCAGCTCCTGGGGCGTAGTGGCCAACGACTGGGCCAGTCGGGCCAGCTGCTCCGCCGACTGCGGGAGCGAGTCATCGGGCTCGCCCTTGATGAGGAACCACCGGTTGCGCGTGCGCTCGCAGTATCGGTAGGCCTCGCCCAGCACCACCCGATCGGCATGGTCCAAGGCGCCGGCGCGCTCCAGGGCGGCGAGGGCGGCCATGGTGCCCGTCGCCGCCACCTGGTGCTGAAGCTGGAGCAACTGGGCGGTGAACTCCACGTCGGACAGCGAGCCGCGGCCGAGCTTGAGGTGGAACTGCGGGTCTTCGCCACGAGGGATGCGCTCGCGCTCGATGCGGGCCTTCATGCGGCGGACCTCCCGGGCGTCGGCGTCGGGGAACGGGTCGCGCCACACATGGGGAGCGATCAGCTCACAGAAGCGTCGGCCCACATCGGCGTCGCCGGCGACGAACCGGGCCCGGAGCAGCGCCTGGCGCTCCCAGACCTGTGCCCAGCGCTCGTAGTAGGCCCGATAGCTGTCGAGGCTGCGGGCCAACGGACCGTCCTTACCCTCGGGCCGCAGGCCGGCGTCGACGGCATACACGCGGGTGGCCGGTGTGGGGCCGGCGAGGAACTCGAGGAGGCTGGCCGCCGACTTCTCGGCGGCGGCGAAGTCGCCAGGCGTGGTCCCGTCGTAGACGCACAACACGTCGAGGTCGCTGGCATAGGACAGCTCCGCTCCCCCGAAGCGGCCCATGGCCACGACGGCGAAGGGGACCACGGGGGCCACGACGTCGAGAGCGGCCCGCACGCATGCCTCGGCCAGCGCGCTGAGGTGGGCGCCGGTCACCACGACGGGGTCCTCTCCGGGCGGGGTAAGCGAGAGGATGTCGGCGGCGGCGATGCGCAGCTCCTCCCGATCGCGGAACCGCTCCAGCCCGCGCTGGCGCGCCCGGGCGTCGGCCCGCCACGCCAGGGCGGCCACGCCTCCGCCGGCAAGCTCCCCGGCCGACCGTGCACCGAGCCCCTCGGGATCGGCGAGATCGGCGATCAGGTCGGGGTGGTGCTCCAGGGTCTGGGTCAGGCGCCGGCTGGTGCCGAGCAGGATGCACAGCCGCCGGGCCGCTTCGGGCGACTCCCGAAAGGCGACGGCCAGCTCCCCGGTGCGGTGTTCGTCACCGCTGGCCAGAAGGCGCAACCCGAGCAGGCCCAGGTCGGGGTCGGGGGACTCGGCCAGCCAACCGAGCAGGAGCGGGAGCATCTGTTGCATGAGACGCGACGACCGCGTCAGGCCTCGGGTCAGCTCGGCCAGGGCCTGGCGGGTCCGGGCGGCGTCGGTGAACCCGAAGGCAGCCAACCTGGCCTTGACGGCGTCGGGCCCCAGTCCCCCCTGCCCGGCCCTGTCCGGTGCGGCCAGGAGGGCGTCGAGGAGCCGTCGGAAGAAGAGGTGCTCGTGAATGGACCGCACGGTTGCCTGCTGGCGGCGGAGGTAGCGGACGAACAACTCCCCGGCGGTGCCGTCGACGCCGTCGCGATAGCCCATGACCCGCGCCAGGTGGGAGAGCGACGCGGTGTCCTCGGGCAGGACGTGCACCTGCTCCTCGTTCACCAGCTGGAGACGGTGCTCGACGGTTCGCAGCAGGCGGTAGGCGTGGTCGAGGGCCCGGGCGTCGTCGACGTCGACGTACCCGGCCCGGCCCAGCTCGTCGAGGGTGTCGAGGGTGTTGGCCGAGCGCAGCGCCGGGTCGTCCCTGCCGTGCACCAGCTGGAGGAGCTGGACGGCGAACTCGATGTCGCGGATCCCACCCCGCCCCCGCTTGACCTCGCGATCGGTGAGGCCCTGGCGGGCCAGGTGCTCCTCGGAGCGGGCCTTCATGGACCGGATCTCCCGCAGGTCCTCGGAGGTGAACGACCGCGCCCAGACGCGGCTGGCGGCACTGGCGGCGAAGTCCTCGCCCAACGAAACGTCGCCGGCCACGGGGCGGGCCTTGAGCAGAGCCTGGAACTCCCATGTCCGCGCCCACCGGTCCCAGTAGGCCTCGTAGGAGGCGAGCGAGCGCACAAGTGGGCCGTCCCGGCCCTCGGGGCGCAGGTCGACGTCCACGCGGAAACATCGGCGGGCGACGTCGAGCACCGTTCGTGCGGCGCGGTCACCTGCCACCGGGTCGGCGGCCACCAACATGACGTCTACGTCGCTGGCGTAGTTCAGCTCCGCTCCCCCGAGCTTGCCCATGCCGATCACCGCCAGCCCACCGGCACCCGGGTCTCCGGCCCCCGCCAGCGCGCACGACGCCTCCAGGACTTCGCCGGCCAGCCGGGCCAGGGCCCGGCCCACCACGGGCAGGTCGTCGAGGCCCACGAGGTCGCGACCGGCGATACGCAACAGCTCCAGGCGCTTCCACGACGCCACCTCGTCGGCATTGGCGCCTGCCTGCAGGCCCCGACGTCGATCGAGGTCGGCCAGCACCTCCAGGGCGGCCGGCTCGGCGACGCACAGCTCTCCCAGGGAACGACTGGCCGCGGCCACGGCCACCACCGCATTGCCCAAGGCGGGCTCGTCGTTCAGGCGTTCGAGGAGCGACGACCGTGTCTCGGCCATGCGATCGATGACCAGCGTCACCACGGCCGGCGCCGCCGACCGCTCGATGGCGGAACGCAGCGCCTTGTCGAACACGGCCCGCAGTTTGCCCCCTTGGGCTCCACCCGGCCCGTTGCCGGTCCCACCAGGCCAGCGACGGCAAGGCAAGGCAAGGCAAGGCAAGGCGATCGCCCGTCGCGTCTCGCCGGTAGGCTCGTGCCGTGGGTCGTCTCCGCGTCGCCGCCTGCCAACTCGACTTGGTGGTGGGCGACCTCGAGGCCAATGTGGCCGCCATGCTGGGCGCCATCGAGCGAGCCGAGGCGGAGGGCGCCGACCTGGCCGTGTTCCCCGAGTTGGCCATCACCGGGTACCCGCCCGAAGACCTGTTGCTCAAGCCCGGCTTCGTGGCCGACAACCGCAAGGCCATCGAGAAGCTGGCGGCCCGCACGGGGCGGTGCGCGGCCGTCGTCGGCTTCGTCGATGCCGGGCGCGACCTCTATAACGCCGCTGCCGTCTGCGCCCACGGATCGGTCCAAGGTGTGTACCGAAAGCGTCTGCTCCCCAATTACTCCGTCTTCGACGAGCAGCGCTACTTCGCCCCCGGCCCTGATGAGCCCACCTTGTTCGTCGTCGGCGGGGTCAGGGTGGGCGTGACGATCTGCGAGGACATCTGGGCGCCCACCGGGCCCATGACCGACCAGGCCGCCGGCGGAGCCGAGTTGATGGTCAACGTCAGCGCCTCACCCTTCTACGCCGGGCGCCTGCTCGAGCGCGAACGCATGCTCGCCACGCGGGCGTCGGACGCCTCGTGCGCCCTCGTCTACGTCAACCTGGTCGGCGGTCAGGACGAGTTGGTGTTCGACGGCGCGTCACTGGTGGTCGACGCCGACGGGGGACTGGTTGCACGCGGGCCCCAGTTCGCCGAAGCCGTCATGGTCGTCGACATCGACGTGCGCCCGGTGTTCAGGAAGCGCCTCCTCGACCCGCGGGGGCGGGCGGTCGCCCCCGCCCTCGAGGCGGTGACGATCACCGATCACAGCGACGAGCGCGTCGACGCCGCCGAGCCGGGACTGGCCGAACCGCTCGACCGCGTGCGCGAGGTGTACGAGGCCCTCGTGCTCGGCACCCGCGACTACGTGACCAAGAACGGGTTCTCCGACGTCGTCATCGGCCTGTCGGGCGGCATCGACTCGTCACTGGCAGCCATCCTGGCCGTCGACGCCCTCGGCGCCGACCACGTGCACGGCGTGGCCATGCCCTCACGATTCTCCAGCGCCGGCTCCAACGACGACGCCAAGGAGATGGCCGACCAACTGGGCATCGACTTCCGGGTGATCGCCATCGAGGCCGCCCATGCCGCTCTGCTCGACATGCTCGACCCGTGGTTCGCCGGGACCGAAGAGGGGCTGGCAGAGGAAAACGTCCAGGCCCGGGTGCGCGGGGTCGTGCTCATGGCGCTGTCCAACAAGTTCGGTTGGATGGTGCTGGCCACCGGTAACAAGAGTGAGATGGCAGCCGGGTTCGCCACCCTCTATGGCGACATGGCCGGCGGCTTCGCGGTCATCAAAGACGTCCCCAAGACCCTCGTCTACGACCTCTGCCGCGACCGCAACGCCCGCGGCGGTCAGCGGCCGCCCATCCCCGAATCGGTGCTCGACAAGCCCCCGTCGGCCGAGCTGCGGGCCGACCAGCGCGACGACCAGTCCCTGCCCGCCTACGACGAGCTCGATCCCGTCCTGGAGGCCTACATCGAAGGCGACATGACGGCGGTCGACCTGGAGGGCGCCGGCTTCGACGGTGAGCTGGTACGTCGGGTCGTGGCCCTGGTCGACAAGGCAGAATACAAGCGCCGCCAGGCCCCGCCCGGCGTGCGGGTGACCCCCAAGGCGTTCGGCAAGGACCGCCGCCTCCCCATCACCAACCACTACCGCTGAGGCGGTGATCGAGGCCGCGGTGCTGACACTGGAGGAGTCGGCCCGTGTCGCCGGGCACGCCCGGTGGTTGGAGACGCGGCTGTTCGAGGTGATGGGCTCCTGGGTGAGGGTCGAACCCGACGCTGCCGCCAAGGTGCTGTGGTCAGCCCACAGCCGCCGCCACGCCACCGCCGCCCGGATCTGGCGCGACCGCCAACCCCGGGTGGCCCACCTCGACCCGGACGCTCTTACTGTGCCCGCCGGCCCGGGCGTGACGGCCCTGGTGGACGCCCTGGCCGGTCTGGTCGAACCGTCGGCGACCGTGGCCCGATGCGCAGCCGTGGCCCGGGTGGTCGAGCCGGGGCGACTGGCGGCCTATGCCACGCGCGTCGAGCAGGCCCACCCACTGGCGGACGGGCCTGTGTCGTGGTGGACGAGGTTCCTGCTGGCCGACGCCGAGGCCTGCCGGGCCGACGCCGAGGTGCTGCTGGGCGACCGCGTGGCCGATCCCGCCGAGCGCCAGGCGGCCCGGGACACCGAGGCCCGGTTGGCGGCATGTCTCACCGGTCTGACCGACGCCTTGGGATTGACAGGTGATCGCCGACCATGAAAGACTTCAACATGAGCTGAGGATCCGATTGGGGATTGGTACCCTTGACCGTGCGGGTAGAATCGTCCACAGCACCAGAGGTCCCTGTCCAGGCTGGCCGGAATCGTCGCGTCCGTCCGGACGTTTGACCAAGTGCCCGTGGCGACACCGCGAACAACACGAAGAGGTTCATTTTGCCGAAGGAGCGTGTGGAGCGCGACGAAGAAGATCTCGTCCGTCTCTACCTCACCGACATCGGGCAGTACCCACTGCTCACCAAGGACGACGAGGTCCGCCTGGCCAAGGCCATCGAGGCGGGCAACGCCGCCCGTTGCCACGCTGAGGCCGAAGGGACGGGGCTGACCCAGGCCAAGCGCCGCGAGCTGCGCCGGGTGGCATCCGAGGGCGTACTGGCCCAGTCGACGTTCGTGAAGTCCAACCTGCGGCTGGTCGTGTCCATCGCCAAGAAGTACCAGGCCTCCGGTCTGCCCCTGCTCGATCTCATCCAGGAGGGAAACCTGGGGCTCATGCACGCCGTCGAGAAGTTCGACTGGCGCAAGGGCTTCAAGTTCTCCACCTACGCCACCTGGTGGATCCGCCAGGCCATCACCCGGGGTATCGCCAACACCGGTCGTACCATCCGGCTCCCGGTGCACGCCGGCGACACCCTGGCCCGCCTCCAGAAGGCCCGGGCCCGCCTCGAGCTCAAGCTCGGGCGCCCGGCCACGCTGTCGGAGCTGGCCGCCGAGGTGGAGATGCCCGAGGACAAGGTCACCGAGGCCCTGCGCTTCGCCGCCGAGCCCTTGTCGCTGTCGGAGCCGCTCCGCGAAGACGGCGACGCCGAGTTGGGCGACGTGGTCGAGGACCGTTCGGCCGAGTCACCGTTCGAGGTGGCCGCCACGGCCCTGCTGCCCGACGAGATCGCCAAGCTCCTCGGACCCCTCGACGAACGTGAGCGGGAGATCCTGCGCCTGCGCTTCGGCCTCGACCGGGGCGAGCCCCGCACCCTCGAAGAGGTCGGCGAGCACTTCAACCTGACCCGGGAACGAATCCGCCAGATAGAGGCCCGAGCCATGTCCAAGCTCCGTCACCCGAGCAGCGACACGGGAGCGAGAGACCTGCTGGCGGTGTAGGGCCCTCACCGGCGGGCGTGGCTGCCGGCCCCGGTGACCCCCAGGGATACTGGCGGAGGTGGACGGGAATCGAACCCGCCGGACGGGGATCACCCGTCCCACCCGCTTTGAAGGCGGGGGGGCCCACCAGGCGCCCGGACACCTCCGTCCGTCACCCTACCCGGGGCTCAGGCACTTCCTCGCAGCGGCGTGGCCTACTAAGGTGACGCCATGAAGAAGCTGCTCATCCTGGTCGTCCTTGTCGCTCTCGGCGTCGTGGCCGCAAAGAAGGTCCGCGCCACCTGAGCCGAACCGGCCCCCGGGCCGGCTCGAAAGCGTCGCTGCCCGCTGCCTGAGGCGGCGGGAACATTTCGGCGAATTCGCCCTTGTGCCGCCGGCCTGTCCGTCGTACCGTGACGGCGGCCTCCCTTCCCCCGAGCCAGTTCATCCGCGCCCCGGGGAGGGGTTCACGTGCTCATCGCCTGTTGGTCGCCCAAGGGCGGCAGCGGCACCACCGTCGTCACCGCCGCCCTCAGCCTCGTGCTGGCCGAGACCCGTGGGCCCACTCTCCTCGTCGACCTCGCCGGTGACATTCCCGCCGCTCTGGGGCTCCCCGAGCCCGACGGCCCCGGGCTGTCCGAATGGCTGGGTGCCGGAGCCGACGTTCCCAGCGACGCCCTGAGCCGACTCGAAGTCGACGCTGCACCCGGTGTGCGGCTGCTGGCGCAGGGTTCGAACCCGGACGCCATGATCACCTCCCCCGGCGGCGGCGAGCGCACGGCGGCGCTGCTCGGCGCCTTGGCCGTCGAGCGCCGGCCGGTGGTGGCCGACTGCGGCCGGGCCGACAACGGTGTCGGCCTGGCCGTGGCCGCCGGCGCCACCTTGTCCCTTCTGGTGCTGCGCCCCTGCTACCTCGCCCTGCGACGGGCCCTGGCCGCTCCCCTGCGGGCGTCGGGCGTCATCCTCGTGGGCGAGGAGGGACGCTCCCTCGGCCGCCGGGACGTGGAAGAGGTGCTCGGCATACCGGTGCGGGCCGAGGTGGGCTTCGACCCTGCGGTGGCCAGGGCCGTCGACGCCGGGCTGCTGTCGCGCCGCGTGCCCCGCGCCCTGGAGCGCTCGTTGCGCCGGGCGGCGTGATGGGCCCGACCTCCGCCCGCTCCCGGGTGCACGCCCGCCTCCTGGCCGAAGGGTCAGGAGCGGTCCTGCCCGAACGCCTGGCCGTGCTCGTCGGCGAGGAGGCTCCCCTGCTGGGCGCCGCCCAGCGCGCCCGGGTGGTGTCCGAGGTGCTGGCCGAGGTGCAGGGCCTCGGTCTGCTCGAGCCGTTGCTGGGCGACCCCTCGGTCACCGAGATCATGGTCAACGGGCCGGGTCGGGTCTGGGTGGAGCGGGCCGGTCGCCTGGAGCGCGTCGCCCTCGACCTCGATGTTGCGGCGATCGAGCACCTCATCGAGAAGGTCGTGGGCCCGCTCGGGTTGCGCGTCGACCGGTCGGCGCCCCTGGTCGACGCCCGACTGCCCGATGGCTCCCGGGTGAACGCCGTCGTGCCTCCCCTGGCCGTCGACGGGCCGTGCCTGACCATCCGTCGCTTCGGCGCCCGGCCCGTTCCCCTGAGCGCCTTCGCCGCCCCCTCGGTCGCCGCCCTGCTGGCCTGGGCGGTCGAGGCCCGGTTCAACATCCTCGTGTCCGGCGGCACCGGGGCGGGCAAGACCACCCTGCTCAATGCCCTGGGCGGCCACATCCCCGCCGGCGAACGGGTCGTCACGGTTGAGGACGCCGCCGAGCTGCGGCTGCCCTCCGACCACGTCGTGCGTCTGGAAGCCCGCCCGGCCAACGCCGAAGGGGCCGGCGCCGTCCCTGTGCGAGACCTGGTCCGCAACGCCCTGCGCATGCGTCCCGATCGCATCCTGGTCGGCGAGGTCAGGGGCCCCGAGGCCCTCGACATGCTCCAGGCCATGAACACCGGCCACGAGGGGTCGCTGTCGACCTGCCACGCCAACAGCCCGGCCGACGCCCTGCGGCGTCTGGAGACCATGATCTTGATGGGCGACGTCGACCTGCCACTCGACGCCGTCCGCACCCAGCTCGAGTCGGCCCTCGACCTGGTCGTCCAGGTGGCACGCGCCCCCGGCGGGTCACGCCAGGTGATCGAGGTGGCCGAGGTCCGAGGCGACGAGGCGGCGATCACGGAGGACACATGGGTGGGCGACGGCCCACCGCCATCGGGCCCGGGCTCGGGCTCGGGCAGCCGGCGCCGGGGGCCCCGACGCCACCAGGCGCGGACGCGGCGCCTGGCCGACGCCGACGGGGTCCTCGCCCTGCCCGACCGCCCGATCCGGGCGCCGGGCGGCGCCGCCCCCGACGCCGGATGGCTGGCGTCGTGACCGCCGCCCCGGGTCCCCACGCCGCAGGCGTGGCCGCACTGGCGTGCGGGTCACTGGTCACTGCCCTCGCCGCCTCCATCCGGCTGGCCCTGATCACCGGACGACGGGGCAGCGTCGTCCAGCGGCTGCCCGGTCGTGGCCGGGAGAGCGCGATCCGCCCGAGCGACCGGGCGGCCGCCGGCGAGGCCTCTGCCGATTTCGGCTCCGGGCCCCGGTGGTTGCCCGCCGCCCTGGTCGCCGCCGACGTGGGCATCGACGCCGCCACTGCCTGGAAGCTGTGGTGTGGCGGCGTGGTCGTGTCGGTGACGGTGCTGTCCGTCATGGCCGGGCCGGCACTGGCCGTCGCTGCTCTCATTGCCGGCGTAGCCGGCCCGGCGGTGGCGCTGCGGTCCCGGCGCGGCAGGGGTGACGCCCGGGTGGAGGCCGCCTTGCCAGGCGCCCTCGAGGCGGTCGCCCGAGCGTTGCGCACCGGTGCGTCCCTGCGCCAGGCGGTGGGCGAGGCCGCCGAGCGCACCCCCGGCCCGCTCGGCCATGAGCTCGGACGGGTGTCCACCCAGACCGACCGCGGAGCGCCGCTGGTTGCCGCCCTCGAAGACCTGGCCCAACGCCGTCCCCTCCCGGGCGTCCGCCTGGCCGTGGCCGCCTTGTGCCTGGGGGCCGAGACGGGTGGCGCCCAGGCGCGGTCGGTCGACGGTGTGGCCGCAACCCTGCGCGACCGTCTGGGCCTCCTCGCCGAAGTGCGGGCCCTGTCGTCCCAGGCCCGGATCTCGGCGCTGGTGATCAGCCTGGCTCCCCTGGGCTTCGGGGCCTTCGCCGCCGCCACCGACCCGCGCACGTCGACCTTCCTCTTTCACACCGCCGCCGGCTTCGTCCTCCTCGCCGCCGGGGGGCTGCTCGACGGGCTCGGCTGGGCCTGGATGAACCGCCTGTCCCGGGTGACCCTGTGACCGCCGACGGCTGGGCCCTGCTGGTCCCTTCCGCGTGGGCCGCCGTGGTGGTGGCCGCCGCCATGCGATGGCGACCCGCACCCGGGCGCGTCCGCGCCCTGCCCGTGCGGGGCGGGTCGGCCGGCGCCGACGGCAGGGGAACCACCGTCGCTGGCACGGATGTCACCGGCGGGGTCGGCCCGGGGGGCGCCGGGCTCCGGAGCGCGGCCGGAGACCTCCTCGAACGACTCGGGGGCTGGCTCCTGCGAGTGGCCCGCCGACCACCGGTGCCCGCCACCGCCCGCCGCCTGGGCACCGCGGTGGTGGCGGCAGCCGTCCTGGTCCCCGTATTTCCCCTGGCCTCGCCGGTCGCCGCCCTGGTGGCATGGGGACTGCCGGGCATCTGGGCGGGAGCCGTCGAGCGCCGTCGGCTCGCCGCCCTGGCCGCCGACCTCCCCGACGTGGTCGACCTGCTCACCCTGGCCGTCGGTGCCGGGCTCACGGTCGGCCTGGCCGTGGCCCACGTGGCCCGCCGGGGGTCGGGCCCCCTCACCGCCGAACTTCGCCAGGTGATCGAAGACGTGACCCTCGGCCGGCGCCTGGCCGATGCCCTCGACGATCTCCCCACTCGGGCCGGCGAGGCCGTGCGCCCCCTCGTCGGCGCCCTCGTCGCCTCCGAGCGCTACGGCGCCCCTCTCGTCACCAGCCTCGAACGCCTGGCCGACGAGGTCCGCCGCGACCGGCGCCGTCGGGCCGAGGAGGCCGCCCGCAAGGTCCCCGTGAAGCTGCTCTTCCCTCTGGTCGCCTGCACACTCCCCGCCTTCGGGTTGCTCACCGTGGCCCCTCTCATCGCCAGCGCCGTGCGCTCACTGCGCGTCTGACTCCCCTCCTCCCCCCAGAGAGACCATCGCAGGAAGGAACACCAATGCTCAGCGTCTACGTCCATGTCCACAGCGCTGTCCTGGCCCTGGCTTGGGGCCGTCCGCCCTCCCTCGCCTCCGGCGCCCTCGGGCGACTGCGTCGCGACGAGCGGGGCCAGACTTCGGCCGAGTACGCCCTCGTGCTGCTGGGGGCCGCAGCCATCGCCCTGCTCATCGTGGCCTGGGCCACCAAGTCCGACCTCATCGGCAAGCTGTTCGACTCCGTACTCAACGCCATCACCGGCAAGGTGAAGTGACCGGTGGTGGCCTGAGGACGAGGTGCAGGGGGGACGAGGGTCAGTCGGCAGTCGAGCTGGCCCTCGTCCTTCCCCTGGTGGCCCTCGTGCTCTTGGCCGTCGTACAGGTCGGCCTGGTCGTCCGCGACCAGGTCCTGGTGGTGCACGCCGCCCGGGAGGCGGCCCGCGAGGCGGCCGTCGAGGCCGACCCGCGGGCCCCGCAGCGGGTGGCAGTGGCCAGTTCGGAGCTGGAGGGTGACCGGCTCCGGGTCGACGTGAGTGGCCGGGGCGCACCGGGATCCCACGTCCGCGTCGACGTGCAGTACCGCGACCCGACCAAGGTTCCGCTGGTGGGGGCGGCTCTGGGCGACCTGACCCTGAAGGCCAGCGCCACCATGCGGGTGGAACGTTAGGGGGGCGAAGCGGTGACCGCGGGGGCGGTCGGTCCGGTACCCTCGCGGGGTCAGGCGACGACCCGCCGGCCCGGTTGGCAGCCCCCCGACCCGAGACCGTGACCCAGGAAAGCCCGTGACCAAGAAACTCAATGTCTCCGAGCTCCTCAGCTCCAAGCTTTGGCTGCGGCGCACCTTGTCGGCGCTGTCCGCCCTCCTCCTTCTCTCCGGCCTGGCCCTGGTGGGGTATCCCCTGGCCAGCAACCTGTGGCAGGGCAGGCTGCAGGACCGGTTGGGCAAGCAGTTGGCCAGCCCCCAGCTCCAACAGGCCTACCGCGACCGCAAGGTCGGCACCGGTGACAGCCTCACCCGCATCAAGATCCCCGACATCGGCGTCGACGTGGTCGTGGTCGAGGGGACGACGCCGAGCGCCCTGCGGGCGGGAGCGGGTCACTACGCCAACACCTCGTTGCCCTGTGACGTCGGCAACGTGGCCATCGCCGGGCACCGCACCACCTTCGGCAAGCCCTTCGCCAACCTCGACCGGCTCAAGCCCGGCGCCACCATCGAGCTCGACACCCCGGTGGGCGGCTGCGTCTACCAGGTGTCCAAGGACCCGCTCGTGGTGAGCCCGAACGATCTGTCGGTGCTCGACGCCAGCACCGACCGCACCCTTACCCTCACCACCTGCCACCCCAAGGGCTCGGCCGCCCAGCGCCTGGTGATCAAGGCCACCTGGTCGAAGGACCTCACATCGGCCTGACCGGCTCCCCTCGGCGGCGGGGCATGGCTGCGCTCGCCGGCGCGGCAGTGGTCGGCCTGGCCGTGGTGGCGACCGCCAGTCCGGCACTGGCCGATGCCGACCTGGTGGTGAACCTGGATAGCCCCGCCGTCGACGGCGCCCATGCCGCCGTCTCCGGCTCGGCCCAGATGTCGGGGCCTCTCGACTGGATCACCGGCGTGCGCATCACCGTGACCTCTAGGACACACCCCGGCGCTGCCGGCGCGGGCGCCTCGTGTGACGGCTGCGGCGCCACCGTCAACCAGGGCCCGTCCACGCCGTTCTCCCTGGCCACCCCCGGCCTCGCCTACAACGGGCCGTACGACGTCAAGGTCGTGGCGACCGGCCAGAAGATCATCGGGGCGGTGACCGACGGGTCCCCGGTGTCCACCCAGGCGACGACGGCGTTCAAGGTTGAGGTGCCGCCCGCCCCGCCCGCCGACGTCACCGCCAACGCCAACCCCGACGGCAGCGTCACCGTGCAATGGTCACGCAACACCGAGCCGGACCTGGTCGGCTACCAGGTCCAGCGCCGGGTGGGGTCGTCGAGCTTCCAGCCCATGGGCTCGGCCGTGCCCCAACCGGGCGACGGGACGACGGTGCGCTGGACCGACGCTTCCACTGCGCCGACGGGCGGGCAGTACGAGTACGTGGTCGTGGCCGTGCGTCCCGACGGTGACGGCGCCGTCAGCGACCGGGCCACGGCGAGCTCGGCCGAGGCGGGGGTGTCGGTGCCCGTGCCCCCCGGAGTGGCCCCCGGATCGCCCGGGGCGGCCGGCAACGGGGCGCCAGGGTCGGGTGTGGCCACGCCGGCGCCCGGAGCGCCGTCCACCACCAAATCGGCGCCCCTCGACGTGGGGTCGTTCCTCAGCCCAGGAGGCGCGGTCCCGGCTCCCTCGGTCCCCGGGGCGCAAACCATCCCCGACGGCGGGTTCTCCGAGACCCTGAAATACGGCTCGCAGACGCCGGCTCACGACGGCGGAGGCGATGCGGTGGTGGGCCTCAGCGATTCGACCAGCCGCAAGAAGTTGCTCCTGCCCGTCGCCGCCGGTCTGGTGCTGTGCATGACCGCCGCCCACCTGCGGCGGTTCAACCGGCGGGCGGCGGGGTCCACACCGAGTCCCTGACGCCGAGTCCCTGACGCCGAGTCCCTGACGCCGAGCCATCGACACCGGGACCGAGGCATCCCGGTAGGGTCGGACCGTGCCTGAAGAGCTGCGCGTCGCCTTCCACCGCGAGCTGGAGAAGATCGATGCCCAAGTTCTCCAGCTCTTCGCCCTCGTCAGCGAAGGCCTGGCAGGCGCCACCGACGCCTTGTTGGCCGGAGACCGCGAGTCGGCCCGGGCCCTGGTCGCGCGCGACCGGATCATCGACACCATCTACGTGGAGGTCGAGGACCTGGTCCAGAGCGTCATCGCCTTGCAATCGCCGATGGCCGAAGACCTGCGCTTCTTGCTGTCGGTGCTGCGCATCGTCCCCGAGCTCGAGCGCAGTGGCGACCTCACCGAGCACATCGCCCAGCGGGCCGCCCGGGGCCTGACCCCCGAGCTCACCCCACGGATCCGGGGCCTGATCGAGCAGATGGGCCGGGTCGGGGTGGAGATGTGGCGGGCGACGGCCACGGCCTATGTCGAGCGGGACGGCAGCGCTGCCGCCCGCCTGCGGGAGAGCGACGACGAGCTCGACGACGTCCATGTGAGCCTCACCGCCGAGCTGGCCTCGGGCACCGTCACCATCCCCGTGGCCATCGAGATGGCGTTGGTCGGCAGGTTCTACGAGCGCCTCGGCGACCACGCCGTCAACATTGCCGGGCGCATCCGGTACCTGGCCACCGCCGGGCCCTAGAAGGGTCGCCTCCCCCGTCCAGGCAGGTCGCGGGGAATTGCTAGCTTTGCGGGCGGGACACAACAGGAGGATGGGTATGGATCTAGGCCTCGACGTCAAGGAACAGGGCAAGTACACGGTGCTCAGCGTCCGCGGAGAGGTCGACGTCTACACCGCCCCCAAGTTCCGGGAGCGGCTCATCGAGCTTGTCACCGAGGGCAAGCACCAGATCGTGGTCGACCTCGAGGGGGTCGACTTCCTCGATTCCACCGGGCTCGGGGTACTCGTCGGCGGGCTCAAGCGCCTGCGCAGCCACGACGGCGACCTGGTCCTGGTGTGCACCCAGAGCCGCATCCTCAAGGTGTTCGAGTTCACCGGGCTGACCAAGGTCTTCGCCATCCACGCATCGGTCGAAGAGGCCACCTCGAGCTCCTGATCCCCGGGAGCCGACCGGCACATGGCCGTCGAAGATGTCGCCCTCGAGATCCCGGCGCGCGCTGAGTTCGTCGCCCTGGCCCGCCTGGTCGTGTCGGCCATGGCCGCCACCGACATCCAGCTGGCCGACGAGCGGGTGGACGATCTCAAGCTGGCCGTGTCCGAGGCGTGCACGAACGCCATCGAGGCCCACGGCGCAGCCGAGACCGACGAACGTGTCCGCCTGATGTGCCGGGCCGACGATCGGGGCCTCGAGGTCCGCATCGAAGACCAGGGGCCGGGCTTCGACCCCGGCCGGCTCCCCGACCACCCGCCCGTCACCGACCCGGACCGGCTCAAGTTCGAGCGCGGCCTGGGGATCCCCCTGATCCGGGCCCTGGTCGACGAGGTGGAGATCACCTCGTCCCAGTCGGGCACCGCCGTCCGCCTGGTCATGCTCCACACCACCGACGACATCGTCGACTGACCCGCCGTGGCCCCGACCCTGAAGCGCCTGTTCAAGAACCTGCGGACACCGCCGTCGGAGTTCGACGTCACCCGGCTCCGCGAGTTCTGCACGGCCCAGGCGGGGACGACGGCCATCGGTGACGTCCGAGCCCGCCAGGAAGTGTCCGTCGTCGGTGAGATCTGCTCGCTGCGGATCGTCCCCCGGGCCGGGTCGCCCTCACTGGAGGCCACCATCACCGACGGCAGCGGCTTCCTGGTGGCCGTCTGGATGGGTCGACGCCAAATCGCCGGCGTGGCCCCTGGCCGGCGGCTGGTGGTGAGCGGTAGGGCCAATCCCGGCGCCGACGGCGGACGTCGCCTGTACCTCTACAACCCGCGCTACGAGCTTCTCTAGCTGCCGGTGGGCTGGCGCCAGGCCGTACCGCCGGCTGTCTGCTAGTCGAGGGGGGTGGGGCCGCCGGGGCCGACCAGCAGGGCTTTGACCTGGTCGACCGATTCGGGGCTCACCAGCAGCAACACCTCGTCGGCCGCCTGCATGGTGGTCTCGCCCCGGGGCACGACGACGTGTCGCTCGCGGATGACGGCGACGACGGTGGCGTCGCGTGGCACCCCCAGGTCGCTGAGACAGATCCCGACGGCCGGGGAGTCGGCCGCCAGGGTGACCTCGACCAGATTGGCGTCCTGGAACTGCAGGAGTCGGACCAGGGATCCGACCTGCACGGCCTCTTCGACCAGGGCGGTGAGCAGGTGGGGCGTGGACACCGAGACGTCCACTCCCCAGGACTCGTTGAACAGCCACTGGTTGTCGGGGTGGTTCACCCGGGCCACCACGCGGGGGACGGCGAACTCCTGCTTGGACAGCAGTGAGATGACGAGGTTGTCCTCGTCGTCGCCGGTGGCGGCGACGACGACGTCCATCTCCGCGAACCCGGCGGTACGAAGGCTGTCGGGCTCGCAGGCGTCGCCGATGAACCAGCGCACGTCGAGCCGGCTGCGCAGCACGGCCACCAGATCGGGGTCCTGCTCGATGATCATCACGTCGTGGCCGCTGTCACGCAGGTCGGCGGCGATGTACACACCGACGTTGCCCGCACCGGCGATGGCCACTCTCACGGTCGGCGCTCCAGTCGTTCCTCGAGCTCGCCGACGGCGTCCCGGTGCACGACGAGATGAAGGATGTCGCCTTCCTGACCGACCGCTTCGGCCCCCACGACCCGGGCGTCTCCACCACGGGTCAGGCCGACCAGGCGAAAACGCTGTCCCTCGGCCAGCTCGACGAGGCGGTGGCCGGCCCAGGCGTCGGGGAGGGGGCGCTCGACGACGTGCAGCGTGCCGGTGGCGTCGCTCCACTCGGTGACCGAGCGATCGGGAAGCAGCCGCCGCAACACCTGGTCGGTGGTCCAGGCCACCGTCGCCACGGTGGGGATGCCCAGGCGCTGGTAGATGGCGGCTCGCCGCGGGTCGTAGATGCGAGCCACGACGCTGCGGATCTCGTAGGTCTCCCGGGCGATGCGGGCGGTGAGGATGTTGGTGTTGTCACCGTTGGTGACGGCGGCCAGCGCGTCGGCCTGGTTGACCCCCGCCTCCTCGAGATGGGAGCGGTCGAAGCCGAAGCCCACCACCGCCTTGCCGGTGAAGCTGTCGGGGAGGCGACGGAAGGCGTAGCGGTTCTTGTCGATGACCGAGACGCTGTGGCCACCGGATTCCAGAGCGGTCGACAGCTCTGATCCCACCCGCCCACAGCCCACTACGACGACGTGCATGGCGCACTATCCAACACGCCGCCGGGCCGTGACACAACTCCAGGGGGTCCCTCGCGGCGGCGCTAGCGTTCGTCCCCATGTCGTCGTTGTTCAAGCGTGTATTGGTGGGCCGTCCCATCCCCACCGACCAGCAGGAGCACCAGCGGCTGCGCAAGATCATCGCCCTGGCCACCTTCTCCTCCGACGCCATCTCGTCGACCGCCTATGCCACCGAGGAGATCCTGTTCGTGGTGGCCCTGGCCCCGTCCAGCCTGGCCCTGGGCCTGTCCAAGCTGGTGCCCATCTCCATCGTGGTGGCCATCCTGCTGACCCTCGTGGTGGCGTCGTACCGCCAGACGATCTTCGCCTATCCCAGCGGTGGCGGGTCCTACATCGTCAGCCGCGAGAACCTGGGCGACTACCCCTCCCTGATCGCCGGCGCGTCCCTGCTGGTCGACTACGTGCTCACCGTGTCGGTGTCGATCTCCGCCGGCGTGGCCGCCATCATCTCGTTGCCCGCCTTCCGCGGGCTGGAGAGCAAGCGGGTGCTGGTCGGCCTGGTGCTCATCGCCATCATCACCATCGCCAACCTCCGGGGCATCAAGGAATCGGGCGCGGTGTTCGCCGTCCCCACCTACATCTACATCTTCTCCATCACCGCCCTGGTCGGCTACGGCCTGCTGCGCACCTACTTCGGCCACATCGCCCCCATCCCGTTCGACCCCAACAAGTCGACGGCCGTGCTGCAGGCGGGTGGGTCGCTCGGGCTGGTCCTGATCCTGCGAGGCTTCTCATCGGGCGCCGTGGCCCTCACCGGGGTGGAGGCAATCTCCAACGGAGTGCCTGCCTTCCAGAAGGACGAGTCCAAGAACGCCGCCACCACCATCACCTGGATGGCGCTCATCCTCGGTGTGCTGTTCTTCGGGGTGTCGATTCTGGCCCACCACCTCCACCCCTACCCCAGCCACGAGGAGACGGTGATCTCCCAGATGGGCCAGGCCGTGTACGGCGGCGGGCCCATCTACGTCATCCTCCAGTTCTCGACCGCCGCCATCCTCACCCTGGCCGCCAACACCGCCTATGCCGACTTCCCCCGGCTCTCGTCGATCATCGCCCGCGACGGTTACCTGCCCCGACAGCTCGCCGGCCGGGGCGACCGCCTGGTGTTCTCCAACGGCATCATCATCCTGGCGGTTCTGTCGTCGCTGCTGCTCATCGCCTTCGGGGGCCTCACCAACGCCCTCATCCCCCTGTACGCGGTCGGCGTGTTCACCGCCTTCACCCTCAGCCAGGCGGGGATGGTCCAGCACCACCGCCGCCTCAAGGAACCGGGTTGGCAGCGCGGGGTGGCCATCAACGCGGTGGGCTCGGTGGCCACGTTCATCGTGCTGCTCATCGTGGCCGCCACCAAGTTCGCCAAGGGCGCCTGGGTGCCGATCGTCGTCGTCCCCGCCATCATCGCCCTGTTCATGGCCATCAAGCGCCATTACGACCGGGTCTCGGCCATGCTGGCCGTCGAGGACGTCCCCGTGCGCCCGGAGGCCATCAACCACACCGTCGTCGTGCTGGTGGGCCGTGTGCACCGGGGCGTGCTCAAGGCCCTGTCCTACGCCCGGTCGCTGCGGCCTCAACATCTGGTGGCGGTCTACGTGTCGTTCGAGGACGACGACCGCCTGGCCCTGGAGCGCCAGTGGAAGGATATGGACATCGACGTGGCCCTGGAGATCATCCCGTCGCCCTACCGCGACCTGGTCGGGCCGCTGGAGCGCTACATCGACGAGCTCGACGCCCGCTGGGACAACGACACCGTCACCGTGGTCATCCCCGAGTTCGTGGTGGGCAAGTGGTACGAGCAGCTCCTGCACAACCAGAGCGCCCTGCTGCTCAAGGCCAAGCTGCTGTTCCGCGAGGGCACGGTCGTGACGTCGGTGCCCTATCACCTGAACAAGCCCGGTGACCGCCAGGAGTCCTACCCCGGCATGCCGGATTCCCGCTCAGAGCCGGCTTCCCGCTCAGGCACAGAATCCGGCGACCCGCCCTCGGACGGGTCGACCAAGCGGTAGCCGACCCCGGGCTCGGTCACCAGCCGGGGACGGGCAGGGTTGTCGTCGAGCTTCTTGCGCAGCTGGCTGGCATAGACGCGCAGGTACTGCGACTCGGTCTCGTAGCCGGGCCCCCAGACCTCGGACAGGATCGCCCCGTGGGTGAGGACCCGGCCCGGCCAGCGGGCCAGGAGCACCAGGAAGGCGAACTCCTTGGGCGTCAGGTCGATGCGCCGACCGCCAACGCTGACATGGCGGCGCGCCATGTCGACGCGGAGGTCGCCCACCTCGAGGACCGTCTCGTCGATGGGCGCCACATGTCCCGATGACGCTCCCGCCCCGTCGGCGCGGCGGTGGCGGAGGGCCACCCGGAGCCGAGCCAGCAGCTCGGCCATGGAGAAGGGCTTGGTGACGTAGTCGTCGGCCCCCTCGTCGAGGGCCACCACCTTGCGTTGGTCCGACCCGTCGGCGGACAGGACGACGATGGGCACGTCGGACCAGCCCCTGATGCGCCGGCACACGTCCACGCCGTCGATGTCGGGCAGGCCGAGGTCGAGGACCACCACGTCGGGTGCCTCCAGGGCCACCATGTCGATGGCACCCTGGCCGTCGGTAGCGGTACGGACGCGGTAGCCGCGAGCTTCGAGGCCGGCCCGCACCACCCGCAGGATCGCCGGCTCGTCGTCGACCACCAACACCTTGGGCCGGCCGCTCCGTTCGGGCTCGGGGGCCGAACGGGGCTCGGTCACGGCATCTCCCGGAGGGGCAAGGTGAAGACGAATGTGGCCCCGCCACCAGATGTCCGCTCCACCGAGATCCGCCCGCCGTGGGCATCGACGATGGCCCGGCAGATGGCCAGTCCCACCCCACTCGACGTGCTGCCCTCGCCCCGGCGGAACGGCTCGAAGACCCGGTCACGCTCCCACTCGGCCACCCCGGAGCCTTCGTCGCTCACCCGCACCTCCAGCTCGCCGGCCCGCCTCCGAGCATCGAGGCGTACGGTCGAGCCCTGGGGGGCGTGGCGAGCGGCGTTCTCCAGGAGGTTGGTCATCACCTGGTCGAGCTGGCTGTAGTCGCCGTCGACCACGCACTGGTCGGCAGGGAGGTTGACGTCGATGCGGACCTGACGGAACATCCGGGCCAGACGGTGGACCCGATCGGCGACGAGCTCGTCGAAGGGCACCGCCTGGCGCTCCGGGTGCAGCGCGCCGGCTTCGATACGCGACAGGGAGAGGAGGTTGGCCACCAGGCGGTCGAGGCGCTCGGCTTCGTCGCACACGGTGGCCAGCAGCTCGGTACGGGTGGCCTCGTCGTAGACCACGCCGTCGCGCAGGTCTCCGGCCACGGCCCTGATGGTCGCCAGTGGTGTCCGCAGGTCGTGCGACACCGAACGCAACAGGGCCGAGCGCTGCTCGTCGACGTCTTCGAGCACGGTCACCCGAGAGGCCTCCTCGGCCAAGCGTCCCCTCTCGGCAACGATCACCTCGAGCCGGGCGTAGAGGTCGCGCAGTTCGGCTTCGCGCCGCTCGGCGGCCCGGCGCCGTTCGGCCTCACCGGCCACCAGCAGGCCGACCGACACGGCCACGGCAACGAAGACGCCGAGGGCCACCCAGTCCTCACCCGAGTCGACCTTGAAGGTCCACACCGGCGGCACGAACGCCAGGTTGTAGGCAGCGGCGGCGACGACGGCCACGCCCACCGCCGCCCGGCCCCCGCCGACCAGGCCGGCGGCGACCACGGCCAACACCAGCACGAGCGCGGGCGTCGCCCGGCTGACGTCGAGGCGCAGGGGAGACAGCGCGGCCACCGTCACTCCCACCGCGCCCACACCCACGGCGGCGCCCAACCACGGCGTCCTGCGAGCGAGGGTGAGGCTGGTCGGCGTACCCCAACCATCCCACCGCACGGGGGTGCTGCGGGACCCGACTGCAGGTCGGGCGATGGTCATCTCAGAGATATTTTGCGCCATCTTGACGGCCCTGGCCGGTCCTTGACGGCATCTTGACACCGCCGTGCGGTGTGCTCGTGGCAGTGCTGCACTCGTCCACCTCGCCAGTCGGCCAGTTCGCTCCACCCGGGCCCATCCCCACACCGCCGGGCGACGCGCTGCCAGAGTGCCTGGGGGACCGGGTCAAGACCAAGCTGCTGGGCGAGCCCCTCGCCACCGAGGACCTGGCCCACGAGCGACTGGGCAAGCCCACTGCGCTGGCCGTGTTCGCCTCCGACAACCTGTCCTCGGTGGCCTACGGCACCGAGGAGATCCTCCGCCACCTGGTGCAGTACGTGGGCGTCGCCGCCTTCGCCCTCGTCACGCCCATCACCATCGTGCTCCTCGTGGTCCTGGCCTTCCTGATCCTTTCCTACCGCCAGACGATCAAGGCCTACCCCACCGCCGGTGGTGCCTACATCGTGACCCGCGACAACTTCGGGCTGCTCCCAGCCCAGGTGGCCGGCGTGTCGTTGCTCACCGACTACGTGCTGACCGTGGCCGTCTCGGTGGCTGCGGGGACCGCCGCCCTCGTGTCGGCGTTCCCGGGGCTGGGCAGCTTGGCGGTGCCCATCGCGGTGGCCTTCGTCGGGCTCATCGCCTACGGGAACCTCCGGGGGGTGAAGGAATCGGGGCGGGTCTTCGCCGTCCCCACCTACTTCTTCATCGCGACCATGGTGGCTCTGCTGGTGATCGGCCTGGCCCGCCTGGTCTTCGGCCACCTGCCCGTCCAGTCGCTCGACCGGCCCGGGCTCATGCCCCTGGGCAGGGCCGGCAGCGGCTGGCTGCAGGGGGCGACGCTGTTCGTCGTCCTCCGGGCCTTCGCCTCCGGTGGCGCCGCCGTCACCGGGGTGGAGGCCATTTCCAACGGCGTGCCTGCCTTCCGCGCACCGGAGTGGAAGAACGCCCGGAGCACCCTCGTCATCATGGGCTCCACCCTCGGAGCCATGTTCCTCGGTCTGTCCGTCCTCGCCGCCAAGATGCACGTGGCGCCCTACGAGAAGGGCACGCCCACGGTCATCTCCCAGATCGCCAAGATCGTCTTCGGCGGTGGCCCCGGCGGAACGGCGGCGTTCTACTGCCTGCAGGCGGGCACCATGCTCATCCTGGTGATGGCGGCCAACACCAGCTTCGCCGATTTCCCCAGGCTGGCGTCATTCCACGCCGGCGACAACTTCATGCCCCGCCAGCTCACCACGCGGGGCCATCGCCTGGTCTTCTCCAACGGCATCATCTCCTTGGCAGCGGCGTCGGTGTTCCTCATCGTCATCACCCAGGCCAAGGTCGACCGCCTGATCCCCCTCTATGCCATCGGCGTGTTCACGTCGTTCACCCTGTCCCAGGCGGGGATGGCCAGGCACCACATCACCAAGAAGGAGCCGGGCTGGAAGCGGGGCCTGTTCATCAACGCCACCGGCGCGTTCCTGTCCCTGGTCGTCGACGTGGTGATCGCCATCACCAAGTTCAAGCCCAAAGGCGCCATCCTCGGCGCCTGGGTCATCATCGTCCTGGTGCCGATCATGGTGGCCCTGTTGGTGCGCCTCAACCGCCAGTACGAAGCCGAGGCCACCGAGCTGGAGGAGGACGCCCGCACGGCGGCCAGCGCCCGCATCCTGCGCCGTCACGTGGTGCTGGTGCTGGTGAACAGCCTCGACCGCAGTGCCGCCCGGGCCATGCAGTACGCCCGGGCTCTCACACCGGACGAGCTGCGAGCCGTCCACGTGGCCGCCGACCCCGAGCAGGCCGAGCTGCTGGCCGAGGAATGGCGGCGCCTGGGGCTGTCCCGCTTCCCGCTGGAGCTGGTCGACTGTCCCGATCGCCGTATCAGCCGGTCGGTGCTGGAGGTGGTGGCCGAGGTCTCGGCGTCCAACGACACCGAGGTCACCGTGCTCATCCCCCGACTCGAGCACCGCCGGGTGTGGCACCGGCTCCTTCACGACCGCACCAGCGATCGCATCGCCCGCAGCGTGTCCCGCCTGCCCCACGCCAACGTCACCTTGGTGCCCTACCACCTGGGTCTGGGCCAGCCCAGCGAGCACCAACGGCGGGCCGACCAGAGCGAGGCCCGAGCCGGCAACGATCACCACCGCGGTGCCTCATGAGGCTTGTCCGCCACCGCCACCCACGGGCCCTGGCCCGTGTTGGCTTCAAGCCCGTGCAACGGCGCCTCACCGCCGGGGTGACACCCATCGGCGACGTCTCGTGGAGAGAAGCGACGACGGTTGCGGGCAGGGTGCGGTCGGTACGGGTGCAGCCGTGGGGTGGGGCGCCGACGTTGGACTGCACGCTCGTCGACGAGACGGGTGGTCTGGCCGTCGTCTTCCTCGGCCGGCGAGAAGTGGCCGGGATCCGACCGGGCACCCGGCTGCTGGTTCGGGGCATGGTGGGCGCCCACGACGGTCGCCTGGCCATCCTCAACCCGGACTACGAGTTTCTCGCCGCACCCACGACCTGAGTGCGACCGGTCGCCAGGTTGCCGGCTGCGTGGCTCAGGAACGGGCAGCGCCGTCGAGGCCGTGGACGATGGCTCGCTCGATCTCGCCCAGGGTGTGGGAGTCGGTGATCTTGGCGCCCCGGGCGTCGCGGGCGTAGAACGCGTCCACCACACGGCTGCCGAGGGTCTGGACCCTGGCCGCGCGGATGTCGAGGTCGAGCTCGGCCAGCGCCACGAAGATGCGATAGAGCACGCCGATGCCGTCGGCGGTCTGTACGTCGATCACGGTGGCGTCGGCCGACGCGTGCTCGTCGAACGTCACCGTCGTACCGCCCACGGCCACGGGTCGTCGCCCGGCACGGGCGTAGGTCCGCGCCCGCTCGGCCAGGCGAGCGTTGACCGCCAAGCGGCCGTCGAGGGCCAGGCGGAGGTCTGCGGCCACCCGCGTCCAGGGCATCTCCGCCCGGATCCTGTGGCTGACCCGGAACTCGGCCAGTGCTCGTCCGTCGTCGTTGCTGAACGCCACCGCTGACTCCACGTCGAGACCGTGGAGGGCGAGCACGCCGGCTATACGGCCGAAGATGCCCGGCCGGTTCTCGGTCATCACCGTGAGGACGCCATCCCGGGCCTCGATGTGGTCTTCCCCCTCCGAGAGCCGGGCCATCTGGTCAGCACTGGGGAACGGCACGGTGGCGGGCTCGGTGGACCCGCCGTCGAGCAGATGGGCGACACGCACGACCAGCTGGTCGACGAGGGCGGCCTTCGCCGGACCCCAGGCCGACGGGCCGGTGGCGACCGCATCGGCTTCGGTCAGAGCGGCCAACAGCGCGAGCTGGGCCGTCGAACCGACGGCGGCGGCGACCCGTTCAATGGTCGTGGGGTCATCGAGATCCCGCCGGACGGCCACCTCCGCCAGCAGCAGGTGGTGGCGGACGAGAGCGGCCACGGCGATGGCGTCGCCGTCGGGGAAGCCCATGCGAGTGGCGAGGTCGCCAGCCACGAGGGCGGCACGGCCAGCGGGATCGGTCTCGTCGCCGTCGCCGTCGACGTCGCCGTCGCCGTGGCCGAGGCCGTGCAGCAGGGCGGCGACGACCAGCAGATCGCCGCGATCCACGCCCGGGGCCAGCCGGGCCGCCTCGGCGGTGGCCTCGAGCAGGTGACGGTCGACGGTGTAGCGGTGGTAGGCGTCGCGCTGGGGGCGGGCCCGGACCCGCTGCCACTCGGGGATGACGCGGCACCAGATGCCGCGCTGGTCGAGCGATTCGATGACCCGCACCGCCGGCCGGCCCGACAGAAGCAGCTCCACCAGCAACGAGCGGGCGTCGGCCGGCCACGGGTCGCCGAGCGCAGGTGCGGCCGCCGCCAGCCGTTCGAGGGACTGGCGGTCGATGATCGTGTCATGGGCCGCCGCCCCCGCCGCCGCCCGCAGCGCCAGCGTCGGATCATGATCTTCGCCACCGCCGGACTCGACGTGCACCTCGCCGTCGCGGAGGACGACGCCGGCGGCGATCGGCCGGGTACGCCCGCCGCGGGCCAGGGGGCCCCGCAGACCGGACCGGATGCGGTGCCAGGTGTCGTCGCTCGTCCAGGCGATCGACCGTGCGGCCATGGCGACGCGAGCCATCAGGGCGTCGGCGTCGGCATCCCCGAGGGCTTTGGCGACAGCGGCCTGCTCCGCCAGGGCCAGGATGTTCGACGGCCGCCCGCTCCTGCGCTGGAGCTCGACCCGCGCATCGAGCAGCACCCCGTAGGAACGGTCGAGGCTCTGCGAGTCGTGGTCGAGGACGATCTGGCGTGCCGCTTGGGCCCACCCCAGGGCGTGCACGTCACGCATGCCACCTCGGCCCTCCTTGAGGTCGGGCTCGAGCTGGAAGGCCACCTCGCCGGCCTTGGCCTGCCGGAGGTCGTTGCGGGCTGCAAGCTCGGTCAACCACCGCTTCGACCGCTTCCGCCACTGTTCGACGGCGCCCGCTCCCAGCGCGTCGGCGAGAGCGGCGTCACCCGCCACCAGGCGGGCGCTGAGTAACGCCGTGGCCGAGTCGAGGTCGCCGTTGGCCAGCCCGAGTGCCTCCCGCACCGTGCACACGCTGTGGCCCAACTTGATGCCCTCGTCCCAGATCGGGTACCAGATCCGATCGGCCACGGCGGCGATGTCGTGGCGGTGGTCGTGTACCAACATGAGGTCGATGTCGCTCTGGGGACACAGCTCGGCCCGGCCGTACCCGCCCACGGCCACCAGGGCCAGTCCCTCGTGGCGAGCGCCCACGGCGGCGTGCAGGAGGCCGGCCACCCATCCGTCGACCAGCGCGCTGTGCCGGCGGCACCAGGCGCTGCCGGTGAGCGACTCGTCGGCGAGGAGCGGGTGACGCTCGAGGCCCATGCCTTCAGCGTAGAGGCCGTTACGCCCTTTCCGACCGAGAGAAACAGACCTGAAACAAAACGACAACTTCCGTTCACATTCCGCTGACAACCGAGAAACACGAGCCGTTTACCGTCCAGCCCATGATACGAACACGACTCGAGCGGCTGCAGCACCTTGACCGGTTGAAGAACAAGAGCACCCAGAAGGCGGTCCTGACCATCCTGGGCGGGAAGATGATCGGGATCGTCACCCTTCTGGGCCTCATCAAGGGGTTTGCCTGGTTCCTCGACACCGCCGCCTTCGCCCTGCCCACGGCCGCGCCCGTGCATCAGGCGAACGACTTCGTCAGTCCCATCAACACGGTGTGGGTGCTCGTCACCGCCTTCCTGGTGTTCTTCATGCAGGCCGGGTTCATGGGCCTCGAGGCTGGGTTCGCCCGCTCCCGGGAGACGGTCAACATCCTCATGGAGTGCGTGTTCGACACGTGCCTGTGCGGGCTCCTGTACTGGGCCATCGGCTTCGCCTTCCAGTTCGGGACGGGCAACGGCCTGATCGGCCACGAGTTCTTCTTCCTGCACGGCATGACGCCGGCCTACGGCACGACCGGGGTCGCGTTCCTCGCCTTCTTCCTCTTCCAGTTCGCCTTTGCGGACACGGCGTCGACGGTCACGTCGGGAGCCATGGTGGGGCGCACCAGCTTCAAGGGCGACATCCTCTACAGCATTGCCGTGTCCGGGTTCATCTACCCGATCTTCGGCCATTGGGTGTGGGGGCCGGGTGGCTGGCTCGGCAACACCATGGGTTGGTTCCACGGCTGGAGCGGCGACGCCGTGTTCCGTGACTTCGCCGGGTCGACGGTGGTCCACACCGTGGGCGGGTTCATCGCCCTCGCCGGCTGCATCGCCCTGGGACCCCGGCTCGGTCGCAAGTTCAAGCGAGACGGTGGGGGGCCCACGCCGCCCCACAGCCTCACCATCGGTGCCATCGGCGGCGTCGTCCTGTGGTTCGGCTGGTACGGGTTCAACCCCGGCTCCACCTTGTCGGCCATGGACTGGGAGGGGATCGGCCGGGTGGCCGCCAACACCACCCTCGCCGCCTGCGCCGGGGGAATGATCGCCGTGCTCTGGGTCTATCCGAGATCGAAGAAGTGGGACCTGGGCATGTCGACCAACGGCTTCCTCGGTGGCCTGGTGGCCATCACCTGCCCGTGCTATTGGGTGTCGCCGTTCGGAGCGGTGATCATCGGGGCGGTGGCCGGCATCGTCGTACCCCTCGGCATCGACTTCATGGAGTACCGGCGCTGGGACGACCCGATCGGCGCCGTCGCCGTCCACGGCTTCTGCGGGATCTGGGGCACCCTGAGCCTCGGCCTGCTCGCCACTGGGCAGTACGGACTGCCCACCGCCGACGGGGCGGACACGTCCACCACCATCAACGGGCTCTTCTACGGCGGTGGAGCCGATCAGCTCAAGGCCCAGATCATCGGCAGCGCCACCTGCGTCATCGTGGTGTTCAGTGTTGCCATGATCATCATGCTCGCCATCAAGAGCATCAAGGGCGACTGGTCTCTGCGCCTCAGCGAGGAGGGAGAGCTGGAGGGCCTTGACATTCACGAGCACGGCTCGCCCGCTTACCACACCGAATTCGGGCAGGGCATGACGTACTCCTCGCCTGCCGGGCTGTCGAGCTTCGGCTCCATGGACGCCCGGAACCAGGTCCGGGGTGAACCGGCGGGACCATCCGAAGAGGCGGAATCTCCCGAGGATGCACCCGTCTAGAAACGCCGACCCTGACCGAAACCCGACGCCACCATCACCGAGGAGATGCAGCCTTGCCCCATCTGGTCACTGCGATCATCAAGCCCTTCAAGCTCGAGGAGGTGAAAGAGGCGCTGCGCGGCGCCGGCATGCTCGGCCTGACCGTCTCCGAGGTCCAAGGGTACGGCCGCCAGGGCGGCAAGACCGAGAGCTTCCGCGGCTCGGAGTACAAGATCGACTTCGTCCCCAAGGTGAAGATCGAGGTGCTGGTGGACGACCACGACGTCGACAAGGTCATCGACGTGATCGCCTCGGCAGCC
>DATAQC010000047.1:0-66749 GCA_036264885.1 Acidimicrobiales bacterium
CGGAGCCCTCGAGCTGGTCGACGCCGCCCACCGGCACGCCAAGGAGGCGTTGGTCGAGCTTCGGGGCATCGCGCGCGGTGTCCATCCGCCCGCCCTCGATTTGGGCCTGGACGCCGCCCTGGCCACCCTCGTGGCCCGCAGCCCGGTGCCGGCAACGCTGCACGCCGAGACCGAGACCCGGCCGACGAGGGCGATCGAGACCATCGCCTACTTCAGCGTTGCCGAGCTGTTGGCCAACGTGGCACGGCACAGCGACGCCGCCCACGCCACTGTCGAGGTGTCGGCTCTGGACGGGTGCCTTCGGCTGGCCGTCACCGACGATGGCATCGGTGGGGCGGAGGTGGGCGCCGGCAGCGGGCTGTCCGGCCTGGCCGACAGAGTCCTGGCTATCGATGGTCGCCTCGACGTCTCCAGCCCACCCGGCGGGCCGACCATGGTCGTCGTCGAACTTCCCCTCCAGGCCTGAGGCCGCAGCCCGTGCGCGTCGTCATCGCCGAGGATCTGGCCATCATGCGGGACGGCCTCACCAGCCTGCTGCAAGGGCGGGGCCACGAGGTCTCCGCCGGTGTGGCCGACGCCGAGGCGCTGCTGGAGGCCGCGGCCCACCACCACCCCGATGTCGCCGTCGTCGACATACGCATGCCACCCACCCACACCGACGAGGGACTTCGGGCCGCTCTGACCCTCCGCCGCTGCCACCCCGACGTCGCCGTGCTGGTCTTCTCCCAGTACGTGGAGACCCGCTACGCAGCGCAGTTGCTGGCCGACAATCCGTCGGGAGTCGGCTACCTGCTCAAGGACCGTGTCGCCGATGTCGGCGAGTTCGTCGACGCCCTCACCCGCGTGGCAGGGGGAGGTACGGCGCTCGATCCCGAGGTCATCAGCCAACTGGTCGGTACCAGTCGCCGCCGGGCGGCGCTGGACGCTGCCCTCACGGTTCGGGAAGGCCAGGTCCTGGCCCTCATGGCCGAGGGACGGTCCAATGCCGGCATCGCCGAGCGCCTCGTCGTCAGCCAGGGAGGCGTCGAGAAGCATGTCGCCAACATCTTCCTCAAGCTCGGCTTGTCAGTCTCCGACGGCGACAATCGGCGCGTCCTCGCCGTCCTTCGGTACCTCGACTCGTAGGCTCTGGTCCGGCCGCCCGGCTGCGGCGGGATCAGCGGCTGTGACAGCGGTCGAGCCACTGCGACTTGTCGAGCACGAGGATCACGAGCGCGCCATGCCCTCGCCCTGGCGGTACATCTGCGGCGGCTTGTGCCCAGCCAGTTGGCCGCCGTCGATGGCCAGGGTGACGCCGGTGACGAACGACGACTGCTCCGAGCACAACCACAGCACGGCGTCGGCCACGTCTTTGGTGGTGCCGATGCGACCCATCGGCACCGACGTTGCTGCCATGCGCTGCGCATCGGCACCCGCCCGTTCGAGGTGGTGCGTGAGGATGGGACCAGGGGCGACGACATTGACCCGGATGCCGGCGTCGGCGTAGTCGAGGGCCGCCGTCTCGGTGAGGGCGATGATCCCCGCCTTCCCGGCGCCATAGGCGGCCAGGTTGGTCATGGCCCGCACGCCGGCGACCGAGGCCATGTTGACGATGGCGCCGCCGCCACTGGTGAGCATCGCCGGGATCTGGAACTTCATTCCCAGGAACGTGCCCCTCACGTTGGTGCGGAGGCCGACGTCGAACTCATCCGGGTCGATGTCGGCCAGCCGGCTCGGCTTGGGCCCGTCGGTGGCGTTGTTGAACGCCGCGTCCAGCCCGCCGAAGGACTCGACGGCAAGTTCCACGAGGGCGCGCATCGAGTCGACGTTGCCGACATCGGTCCGGGCCGCGACGGCGCGCCCCCCGTGGGCGGTGATGTCGTCGGCGACGACCCGCAGCGCGTCGGCGTCCCGGGCGCCGAGGACGACCGAGTAGCCCGCTCGTGCGAATGCCCGGGCAGTCTCGGCCCCGATTCCTCGACTGGCGCCGGCGATCAGGGCAACCGGTTGGGTCTCGACGGTGGTGGTCATGAGTCCCCTCCTTGCGGCTCAGGAGTAACGTTAGACATCGAACTATTCGATGTCAAGGGGTTGAGGCCACTGAGCGGGTGTGCGGCCCGGACACGTCACCCGGCGCTCTGGGATGCTGAAGAGTGACCATGCCGCAGCGGTTCCAACGATCACGTCGCAAGGGGGCGCGCCTGCCGGCGGGCGTCGTCGTGGTGACGCGGCCGACCAAGTGGGGAAATCCGCATCCCCTGGACCTCGGTCGGGAGGAGGCGGTACGCCGGTACCGTGAGGATCTGCTCGCCGGGCGGTTGGGGGTCACCGTCGAAGACGCCGAACGGGAACTTGGCGGCCGCGACCTGGCGTGTTACTGCCCGCTCGACGGGCCCTGCCACGCCGACATCCTCCTGGAGGTTGCCAACAGGTGATTCTTGCCGTCGTCGGTGGCGGTTGCGGAGCTCGCGCAGCTGATGCTAGAGGATGCCCTCGCTGACCAGCGCCGGCCGCAACTCATCGGTGAACCACCGAGTGAACGACTCCTGGTGGTCGCCGCCGATCTGCACGATCGCCACCTCGGTGAAGGCGGCATCGACGAACTTCCGGATGGCCTCGACGTGGCGGTCGACGTCGGGCCCGCACGGGATGCTCCCGGCGACGTCGTCGGGGGTCACGAACTGGGAAGCAGCGGCGAACGCCGGCGGGCCCGGCAGCTCGGCGTTGATCTTCCAGCCCCCACCGAACCACCGGAACTGCTCGTGGGCTCGCTTCACGGCCGCGCCCTCGTCGGCGTCGTAGCAGACCGGCACCTGTCCGACGCGGGGCTTGCCGCTCCCGCCGGCGGCGTCGAAGGCCTCGCCCAGGTTCGGGTCGGGCTCGACGGCGATCATGAGATCGCCCAGCTCTCCGGCCAGGCGACACGACTGCGTTCCCGACACGGCGATGCCGACAGGTGGGAGTTGATCGGGAAGATCCCAGATCTTTGCCGACTGCACATCGAAGAACTCCCCGCTGCGCGTCACGTACCCACCCCGAAACAAGGCCTGGATGATCTCCACTGCCTCCCTGAGCATCCGGTGGCGCACGTCCACCGCCGGCCAGCCTCCTCCCACCACATGCTCGTTCAGGTTCTCGCCCGCCCCGAGGCCCAGAGTGAAACGGCCCTCGGAGAGGAGCTGCATGGTGGCCGCCGCCTGGGCGATGACGGTCGGGTGGTAGCGCATGATCGGGCAAGTCACGTAGGTCATCACCGGGATCCGCTCGGTGGCCTGGACTGCGGCGCCCAGGACCGACCAGGCGTAGGGCGCGTGACCCTGGCTGTCGAGCCACGGGAAGTAGTGATCGGAGATCACCGCGAAGTCGAACCCCGCCTTCTCGGCCCGGACCAGGTCACCCACAAGCTGTCTCGGGCCCGCCTGCTCCGTCATCATGGTGTAGCCGATCTTGGTCATCTTCCAGCCCTACCCGCTTTGATCCAAAGTTCCCCTCCTGCCGCCGAGGCGCGCCCGCTTCGTGTGTTCTCAGTTCAGTTGGCTCGCCGGGTGACCCACCAGTAGCAGCCGATGACAGCGACGAGGGCGAGGGCGACGTAGATGGCGGCTTCGAGCCACTGGAAGGTCCAGTAGCGGTCGGCTGGCTGATAGGTCACCGCGAAGTGGAACACGCCCGCCGCCTGCTGGCGGCAGGTTTCGAACGCGCTGGGGTCGCCGGGGAACTTGCCCACCTGGCCTGGCGCCACTGAAGGGTGGGCGATGGTCGGGCAGTACTGGTTGATGAAGGCACCCCGTTGGGCGGCGCTGGCGGCGTCGCCGGCGCTGGTGACGATCCGGCTGGACTGGATCCAGGCGTTGGGGATGTCGGCCCCCCGGGCGACGAGGTCGACGGTCCCGTTGCCTGTGGCGGTGAAGCCGAAACGTCCGGCGGAGAGCAGTGAGAGCGACTTGTGGACGGGAGCGAGGAGATGCGGCCGGACCCACGCGGTGATGGCGATGCGGGTGAAGGCGAAGCCGCCGAGCGTGGCGGCCATCGCCGGCAGCACCCGGCGGATCACCGCCCCGAGGAACGCGCCGAGGGCGAAGGCGAAAACGGCGTAGGCAACCGGCGCCAGGTCCCGCCTGTCGAACAGGCCGAACCGGTTGGCGCCGACCTTGTCCACGGCTCGGAACCACCAGGTGGTCGTGAGCGTCAACAGGCCGGCGGTGGCGACCGCGCTGGCGCCCACGAGGAGCAGCTTCGTGGTCAGCCATCGGGTGCGGGTGACGCCCTGGGTCCAGGCGAGGCGGTAGGTGCCGGTTTCCAGCTCGCGGGCGAGGAGCGGGGCACCCCAGAAGATGCCGACGAGGGCGGGCGCCAAGCGCAGGATGAGCTCGAAACCGTTCTGGAGCCAGCTGTAGTGCGCCGAGAACTGCTCGCTGGCGAGTCCGCAGGCATCCGTGGCGGCGCAGGGGGCGACGAGGCTGTCGTAGAGGTGAGAGAGGCGGATGCCGGTGATGGCGGCGACGACGGCCAGCGCGGCGAGGGCGGCGAGGGTGGTCAGGGTCTGGGTTCTGGATTGCAGCCAGGCGAAGCGGGTCATCGTGCCACCGCCAGTCGGGTGGTGGAGGGTGTGCCGGCGTCTCGGGCTTGGCGCATGTAGGCGAGGATGATGTCGTCGAGGCTGACGGGCGTGACGGTCCAGGCCGGATCGAGAACCGGTTGGTCGGTACGCACCAACAGGGTGGTCTGCTTGTCGAGGTGACTTGCCTCGATCACTGTCTGGTTGGCGGGGAGGCTGGATGGATCGCATCGGGGGCCGATGAGGCGACGGTGGGATGCCAGCAGGGCCTCGACCTCGCCGGTGAGGGCGACGTGTCCGGTGGCGAGCACCACGAGGTAGTCACAGACCCGCTCGAGGTCGGCAATCTGATGGGAGGACAGCACCACGCCGACGCCGTGGGAGGCGACGACCTCCATCAAGCCTTGGAGGAACTCGCGGGTCGCCAGCGGATCGAGGCTGGCAACCGGTTCGTCGAGCAGGAGCAGCTCCGGTCGTTTGGCCACCGCGAGGGTGAGCGCCAGCTGGGCCTGCTGTCCGCCGGAGAGGGTGCCGGCACGCTGCCGCAGATCGAGCCCGAGCTCGTCGACCCGCGTGCGTGCGAACCCGTCGTCCCACCCCTGGTTGAGCCACCCGCCCATCCGCAGGTGCTGCGCCACCGTCAACCGGGCATACGTGGGGCTGTCCTGGGCGAGGAACCCGACTCGCGCCAGCGCCGCCGGCCCGGAGCCGGGACGGTCCCCGAGCACGGCGATGGTGCCGGCACTGGGCGCCAGCAGCCCCACGGCCAGATGGAGCAGCGTCGTCTTGCCGGCGCCGTTGGGACCGACCAGGCCGACGACCTTCCCGGCCGGGATCGACAGCGTGCAGTCCGACAGAGCCCATCGGCGGCCATAGCTCTTACCCAGACCGACCGTCTCCAACATGGCTGTCATGCCGCACCTTCGGCGGCGCAGTCGCGCACGGCGGTCCGGTAGATCGCCTCGATCTCATCCGACGTCAACCCCGCGCTCCTCGCCGAACGCAACCACGCCGCCATCGACCGACGGAACTGGGCCTGCGCTTCGGGGTCGGTCCGCGGCAGCGTCGCCACCACGAACGTGCCCATGCCGGGGCGGGCCCGGACCAACCCGGCTCTCTCGAGATCACGGTAGGCCTTCAGCACCGTGTTGGGGTTGATGGCGAGTGACGCCACGACCTGCTGCGCGGTCGGCAGCCGGTCTCCGGGCTCGAGCAGACCGAGCTGGAGCGCTTGGTTGACCTGCTGCACCAGCTGCATGTAGGTCGCCACCCCCGACGACGGGTCCAGGTGGAACTCGATCACGCTTCACCCTTTCACTAACAGGTTAGTGAAAGCATGCTTGAGTCGGACGGGAAAGTCAAGGGGTTGCCAGTGGTCAGGCTGGTCGAAATGGTTTGGTCACTCGTGCCGGTAGCGTCAACAAGGTGAGTACCGAGGGATCCGGCGCCAGCGTCTACGACGCCGTCGGCGGCCGGTCGTTCTTCGTCGAGCTGGTCGACGGCTTCTACGCCGGGGTGAGCGTCGATCCGCTCCTACGCCCCATGTACCCGGAGGACCTCACCGATGCCCGGCGTCACCTGGCGGGCTTCCTGACGCAGTACTGGGGTGGGCCCTCCACCTACAGCGACGAGCGGGGGCACCCACGCCTGCGCATGCGGCACGCACCCTTCGTCATCGGGGAGGCGGAGCGCGACGCATGGCTGGTACACATGCTTGGGTCCCTGGAGGCGGTCGCCGCCACCCGGGGGACGCCCGTGGAGGCGGTGGCGCGCATCCGGACGTACCTCACCGACGTGGCCGACTTCCTCGTCAACGCCCGCTGACGGCCGGCGCGGAGTCCGAGGACGCTCGGCGTCCCACCAGGTCTGATCGGGCGATCAGGTTCTGCGCCGGCCGAGGTCGGCGGTGGTCCAGAAGCCTGGGGCGGGGGCATCGGTGTGGCCGCCTTTGGCGTAGCGCCGGAGCCGCTCGCGCCCTTGGGGCGACAGCAGGTCGACGATGTCGAAGACCACCGAGGGGCCGGCGGCGCGCAGGGCGGTGTCGGCCTCGCTCGGGCGGCGGGGCAGGGCGGTGGTGAGCAGCACGAGGGGGGCACCGGCAGTGTCGCGGCCGTTGACGGCAGCCGCCCGTCCCAGCGCCTTCCACACCGCGTCGGTGCGCGCCATGCCGTCGCGGTGGCGGCTGAAGGGGCCCACCACGTCGAACAACCACGGGCCGCCGTCGCCGTCGGTGGCGGTGAAGGCGATCGTCACCCCCGTCCGGGGGATGCGCCGATCACTGCCGGTGACGGTGTAGCCGGCCTCGACCAGGGCCTCGCCGGCGACGCGCGACGCGGTCTTGCCCTCCTCCTCGGCGATGCGCCGCAGGTTTGGGTCGCCGCCAGGATCACGAGCGGTTTGGACGGCGACGGCGGCTGATGACTCGGCGACCCGGTGGCGCGCCAGGTCGACGTAGGCGGGATCGAGGTCGTAGCCCACGTAGCGGCGACCGAGGCCGGCGGCGGCGACCATGGCCGAGCCGCTGCCCATGAACGGGTCCAGCACCAGGTCGTCGACGTAGGTGTAGAGCTCGATGAGCCGGGCCGGCAGCTCGACGGGGAAGGGTGCCGGGTGCCCTACGCGCCGGGCGCTCTCGGGCGGGATCGACCAGAGGTCGAGTGTCAGGGCCATGAAGTCGTCGGTGCCCAGCTCGCTGCGGTGAGGCAGGCCCTCGGCCTGGCGACGGGCGACTGACCGGGCCCGGTCGAACCGCCCCTTGCTGGCCACCACGACACGCTCGGTGATGTCGCGGAGCACCGGGTTGGCAGGACTGCGGAACGACCCCCAGGCGCACGAGCCGCTGGCCCCTTCCCCCTTCTGCCAGATGAGCTCGCCCCGCAACAGCAGCCCCAGGTCGTGGACGAGGATGCGGGTGACGTCGGCCGAGAGGCTGCGGTAGGGCTTGCGCCCCAGGTTGGCCACGTTGACGGCGATCCGCCCGCCCGGCTCCAGGGTGCGGACGCACTCGGCGAACACGGCGGTGAGCAGGTCGAGGTACTCGAGATACGACGAGGGCACGCCGTCGCGCTGGAGCTCCTCCTCGTACTGCTTGCCGGCGAAGTACGGGGGCGACGTGACCACCAGCGCCACCGAGGCGTCGGCCACCGCGTCCATCGACCGGGCGTCGCCGCGGATGAACGGCTCGGAAACCGGCTGGGGCGCGGCGACGACGTCGTCGTCGCTGAGCTCGGGGGGTCGGAAACGGTCGTAGAAAGCGGTGGCGTCGTGGCTCTCCCGGCGGCCCACGCCGAAGTTCGAAGTCGACGTACGCCGGCGCTGCTCCACACGGCCACCTCCTGCGCCCACAGAGTAGGTGGCGGCGGTGGGCGTGACCGCCCACGGCGCCGCCGGCCCGACGCGACGCGCGACTCGGCCGGTGGGTTGCTAGCTTTCGCCGGTGTCCGGGGCAAAGCGAGATCGCAAGAGGGAGGGCCGCCAGGCTCGCCTCGCCGCCCTCGAGGCGGCCCGGCGCAAGGCGGCACGGCGTCGCCAGATCGTGGTGGCCGTCGCCGTCGCCGTCGTCGCCGTCATCGTGATCGCATTGATCAGCCGAGGCGGGTCCGACAAGAAGAAGGTGGCCACCGCGAACACGAGCTCGACCCCAGGTGCCACCCGGGCGACGGTGCCGCCGACGTCGTCAGCGGCCTCGGCGGCGGGAAAGCCCTGCGTCGCCATGTCCGACCCCGCCCCGAACGGCGCGCCGACGGTGCCCGTGAAGGTGGGACCGCCACCGACGGACCTGGTCAAGGAGGACCTGAAGGTCGGTACCGGCCCACCCGTCACCAAGGACGAGAC
Source organism: Acidimicrobiales bacterium (assembly GCA_036264885.1). Taxonomy (GTDB): domain Bacteria; phylum Actinomycetota; class Acidimicrobiia; order Acidimicrobiales; family AC-14; genus DATAQC01. Next base: position 8,372 of record DATAQC010000047.1, read on the forward strand.
GGTCACCGTCAACTACATCGGTGTGGCGTGTACGACGGGCAAGGTGTTCGACTCGTCGTACTCCCGCAACCAGACGGCGACCTTCCCCCTCAGCGGCGTCATCAAGGGCTGGCAGGACGGCATCCCCGGCATGAACGTGGGCGGTCAGCGGCTGCTCGGCATCCCCTCGGCGATGGCGTACGGAGCCCAGGGAAGCCCTCCGACCATCGGGCCCGACGAGCCCCTGTGGTTCGTTGTCGACGTGGTGGACGCCAAGGCCGCCTGATCTAGCCCGGCGGCGGCTGCAGGCCCTTGACCAGCTTGTCGGTCTCGGTCTCGTTGAACGCCCGCATGGTCGTGATGTCGAGGCTGCCGGTCAGGCCCATGAGGGCGAACCTGGCCATGGTCTCGTCGTCGGGGGCCTCCACGACGGTCACCACGTCGTACTCACCCATCACCAGGTACTGCTGCTTCCAGGTGATGCCCATGGCCTTGGCCGCCTTCTTACCGGCAGCCCGCCCGGCGTGGGAATCCTTGATCGAATCCACGCCCGGACTGATGAACTTCATCATCATGATGTAGGTGCCCATTGTCGCTTCTCCTTCTTCTCCGGCGGCGGTTCGGTTCAGTCGTCGGCTGCGCCGGGGGCGGGGAGTCGGGGCGGAGTCTGCGGGTCGGGCCACTCGCCTCCACCTTGGGCCTCCTCGGCGCCCACGGCCTGCTGGACGGGCGTCTCGACGCCGTCCTCGGTCTCGAGCTCCTCGCCCCGCACCAGCTTCGGCTGCGACTCCGGGCTCTGTGGGTCGGTCATGCCGACAGAAGGTCGCGCACGCCTCGGCTGGCCGACCGGCGCAGCTTGGCGATGGCCTTGACCTCGACCTGACGGACTCCTTCGCGGGTGAGGCCGAAGCGCTCCCCCACCTCTTCCAGGGTGCGGGGCTTGCCCCGGTCGAGGCCGTAGCGCAGGCACAGCACCTCGCGCTCACGGGGCTCGAGCTGGGCCAGCAGGGCCGTGACCTGGGCGGGCAGCATGGCCGTGAAGACGGCTTCGTCGGGCGCTGCGGCTGTCGTGTCCTCGACCAGGTCGGCCAGCTCGGCGTCACCGTCGGACAGGCGTTCGGACAGCGACACCGGCTCGGCCAGGAACGGTGTGAGCTCCTGGATCTTCGTGGGTGTCATCCCCAGGGCCTGGCTGACCTCGTCAGGACGGGGCATGCGGCCCAGTTGCACCTCGAGGGAGGCGTTGGTCATGCGGATGGCGAGGAGCTGGTCGCCGGCGTGCACGGGCAGGCGAATGGCGCGCCCGGTGTTGGCGATGCCCCGGGCGATGGTCTGGCGTATCCACCACGTGGCGTAGGTCGAGAACTTGAAGCCCCGCCGCGGGTCGAAGCGCTCGACGGCGTGCATGAGGCCGAAGTTGCCCTCCTGGATGAGGTCGAGGAGGGGGAGACCGGAGGCCTGGTACTTCTTGGCGATGGACACGACGAGACGGAGGTTGGCCCGCACGAACCGCCCGGTTGCCTCGTCGCCCGCCTTGACCTCGGCTTCGAGATGGGCCCGCCGCTGGTCGTCCTGGACCCGTCCGCTGGCCAGTTCCTCCGCGGCCTTCCGTCCGGCGCCGACGGCCTCACCAAGGGTGACCTCGTCGGCTCTGGTCAGCAACGCGTACTTGCCGATGTCCTTCAGGTAGAGCTGGAGGAGATCCTCCTCCTCGCCGCTCCGACCCCCCTGATTGACCAAAGAAGCCCTCCTGTACACGACGAACGTACCAAAGGTGCGGGCATTGCGCCGGACGGCTCCGCCCTGCCCGTCACCCCGGGCGGTCGAAGCGCATGACCAAGAAGACGCCCTCGTCGTCGCGACCGACCTCGCAGGACGTGGTCACCCGGTCGATGAGCCACAACCCCCGGCCTCGCTCGGCCATCGGGGGAGGGGCCTGGCGGATGCTGGAGCGCAGGTCGAAACCCGGGCCGGCGTCCCACACCCTGACGACCAGACACGACCGGTCGAGTACGAGGTCGGCCCGCACCGCCGCTCCCCCGTGACGGCGGGCGTTGACGAGTGCCTCGTGGACGGCCAAGACGACGTCGTCGGTGCTTCCCTCCCACCCGGCGTCGGTGAGGAAGGCCTCCACGTCACGCCGAGCGGCGCCGGGCTCCAGAGGCAAGACGATGGGTTCAGCGAACTGGGACACCGTCATTGCACCTTCTCCCGGCGTTCTCGGTGGTCTGTGGATACTCTCCCCCGGAACCGACTGCCTCAATCCCGCAGGTCAGGCCCCGAAGACGGCGGCCAGCTCCTCGGGGACGGCCACGTCGAGCTGGGCATAGGTGCACGAGGCGGGCTGGCGGTCGGTCCGCCACCGCACGAACTGGGTGGCGTGGCGGAACCTGTCGCCCTGGAGATGGTCGAAGGCGACCTCGGCCACCAGCTCCGGTCGCAGTGGCTCCCAGGTGAGATCGCGCGTGGCGTTCCAGCGGCTGGCCCCGCCCGGCATGCGGCCCGCCCCGGTTCCTGGCTCGGTCCCGGGCACGGTCCCCGGCCCGGTGCCGGCGTGCTGAGCCGTCGCCCACGAGGCCCAGGGATGCCCGTCCAGGGCCCCGTCGCGCAGGGGGGTGAGCACGTCGACCAGCTCCTTGCGCCGAGCCATGGTGAACGAGGCGGCCACACCCACGTGGTGCAGGACCCCGGCATCGTCGAACAGGCCGAGCAGGAGCGAACCGATGACGCCGCCGCTCTTGTGCCAGCGGAACCCGGCCACGACACAGTCGGCGGTGCGCTGGTGCTTGACCTTGAGCATCACCCGCTCGTTCTCCTTGTAGGCCACGTCGACCCGTTTGGCCACCACGCCGTCCAGGCCGGCGCCCTCGAAGCGGTGGAACCACTGGGCGGCCAGGGTCGAGTCGTCGGTGGCCGGCGTGAGGTGCACCGGGGGCCGGGCATCGGAGAGGGCCTGCACCAGCAGGGCCCGGCGTTCGCCGAAGGGACGGCCCCGGAGGTCGTCGTCGCCCAGGGCCAGGAGGTCGAAGGCGACGAACGAGGCCGGGGTCTGGGTGGCGAGGAGCCGGATCCGGGTCTCGGCGGGATGGATGCGCTGAAGCAGGGCCTCGAAGTCGAGGCCGTGGTCGGAGGCGATGACGATCTCACCGTCGAGCACGCAGCGCCCGGGGAGAACGGTGCGCAGCGGGTCGGCCAACTCCGGGAAATACCGGGTCAGCGGGCGCTCGTTGCGACTGCCCAGCTCCAGCTCGTCACCGTCACGGAACACGATGGCCCGGAAGCCGTCCCACTTCGGTTCGTAGACCAGGTCGTCACCCTCGGGCAGGTCCCGCGCGAGCTTGGCCAGCATGGGCTTCACAGGAGGCATCACCGGCAACTGCATGCGCCGAGCGTAGGTCCACGGGAGGCCGGGTAGGTTCGGGCGCCATGCAACCCGCCGAACGCCCGCGGGCCGCGGAGACCGCTCCGCGCGCCACCTACCGGCTGCAGCTGCATGCCGGTTTCGGCTTCGACGACGCGGCCGCCATCGCCGGCTACCTGGCCGACCTGGGCGTCAGCCACGTCTACTGCTCCCCCTATCTCCAGGCGGCGGCAGGAAGCGCCCACGGCTACGACGTGGTCGATCACCGCAGGCTCAACGCTGAGCTCGGTGGGCCCGAGGCCTTCGGGCGCATGACCCAGGCCCTCGCCGCCCACGGCCTGTCCCAGGTGGTCGACATCGTGCCCAACCACATGGCGGCGGTGGGACGGGAGAACCCGTGGTGGTGGGACGTGCTCGAGAACGGACCGTCCAGCCGCTGGGCCGACGCGTTCGACATCGACTGGGGCAGTGCTGCCGAGGTGACCGCCAACCGCGTGCTGCTGCCCATCCTCGGCGACCACTACGGGCGCCTGCTCGAGGCCGGTGACATCCGCCTCGTTCGGGACGGGTCGGCGTTCGAGGTCCGCTACTTCGAACACGCCGTCCCCGTCTCACCTCGAACCCTCGACGTGGTGCTCACCCGGGCGGCGGCCCGGTGCGGGTCAGACGAGCTGGCCACCCTCGCCTCCGCCCTCGGTCGCCTCCCGCCGGCGACGGCCACCGACCGCCACAGCGTGCGGGAGCGCCACCGCGACAAGTTCGTGCTGGGCCGCCTGCTCGGCCGGCTCCTGGAGGAGCAGCCCCAGGTGGCTGCGGCCGTCGACGACGCGGTGGCGTCCACCAACGCCGACCCCGACGCCCTCGACGCCCTCATCGCCCGGCAGAACTACCGCCTGGCCCACTGGCGCGTCGCCTCCGAGGAGCTCGATTACCGGCGGTTCTTCGACATCTCCACCCTGGTGGGCCTGCGGATGGAGCTGGCGCACGTGTTCGACGAGACCCACGAGCTCATCCTGGGCCTGGTCGACAGCGGCGCCGTCACCGGGCTGCGGGTCGACCACCCCGACGGCCTGCGAGACCCCGAGGGCTACCTGTGCCGGCTGTTCGAGGCCACCGCGGGGGCCTGGATCGTGGTGGAGAAGATCCTCGAACCAGGAGAGGAGCTCCCGCCCACATGGCCGGTGGCGGGCACCACGGGATACGACTTCCTCAACCTGGTCGGGGGCATCTTCGTGGACCCAGGCGGCGAGAAGCCCCTCACCGAGTTGCACAGCCGCTTCACCGGCGCTCCTGATGACTATGCCGAGGTGGTGCGAGAGAAGAAGCACCTGGTGATGCATGAGACGCTGGCCGCCGACGTGCGACGGATCGTCGACCTGGCGGTGGTGGTCTGTGACCGCCACCGGCGGTTCCGTGACTACACCCGGCCCGAGCTGGAGGCGGGCATCACCGAGCTGGTGGCGTGCTTCCCGGTCTACCGGACCTACTTCCGGCCCGGTCAGCCGCCGAGCGACGTCGACGTGGCCCGGGTGGGCGGGGCGGTCGCCGAGGCCCGCTCGCGCCGGCCCGACCTCGACCCGGACCTGTTCGGCCTCCTGAACGACGTGTTGACCCTCGGCGTGCCCGGTCCGGCCGAGGAGGAACTGGCCGTGCGGTTCCAGCAGCTGACCGCGCCGGTGATGGCCAAGGGCGCGGAGGACACCGCGTTCTACTGTTGGCGACGATTGGTCTCGCTCAACGAGGTGGGAGGCGACCCCGGCTGTTTCGGCACCGGCGTGGAGGAGTTCCACCGGTGGAACAGCCGCGCCGCGACCGACTACCCGTCCACCATGCTGGCGCTGTCGACCCACGACACCAAGCGCAGCGCCGACGTGCGGGCCCGGATCAGCTTGCTGTCGGAGATCCCCGATCAGTGGGCGCTGGCCGTGCGCCGGTGGTCGGCCATGAACGAGGCCCACAAGGTCGACGGCCTGCCCGACCGGGGCGCCGAGTACCTCCTCTACCAGACGCTGGTGGGAGCCTGGCCGCTGTCGACCGAGCGAGCCGTCGCCTACATGGACAAAGCGGCGCGGGAGGCCAAGGAGCACACGTCGTGGACCCGTCCGGACCCGGTCTACGACCAGGCTCTGCGTACCTTCGTGGAGGCGGTCATGGCCGACCCCGGGTTCAGCGCCGATGTGGCGGCATTCGTCGCCCATCTGGTACGACCCGGGCGGGTGACCTCGCTGGCCCAGGTCCTGGTGGCCATGACGGCGCCGGGCGTGCCCGACCTCTACCAGGGCTCGGAGCTGTGGGAGCTGAGCCTCGTCGACCCCGATAACCGTCGTCCCGTCGACTACGACGCTCGTCGCCGGGCGCTCGACCAGGTCTGGTCGGCCGGGCCCACCGACGTGTGGCCGCCCGACCCCGCCTGTGACGGGACGGCCAAGCTGTGGCTCATCCACCGGGCGCTGTCGGTGCGCCGGGAGCGGGTGGCAGCGTTCGCCCCCGGGTCGTCCTACGACGCCTTGGAGGTGAGCGGCGACAAGGCCGACCACGCAGTGGCGTACTGCCGCGAGGCACAGGTGGCCGTTGTCGTGCCCCGGCTGGTGATGGGGCTGGGCTGGGGTTCGCCCCTGGGCGGGGAGGCCACCCCCCCGTGGGGCGACACGACCGTGACCCTTCCGCCGGGGCGTTGGACCGACGCCCTGGGCGGCGCCGTGGTGGAAGGAGGCGAGGTCGGACTGGACGGCCTGCTGTCGCAGTTCCCCATGGCCCTGTTGGTAGCCGAATGACGGGGATGCTCGAGGTGTGGGCCCCGAAGGCCCAGGCCGTCGATGTGGTGGTGGGCGAGGGCCGGACGGCCATGAACGGTCCCGACGAACGGGGCTGGTACCGCACCGCCGCCGTCGCCGAGATCGACACCGGCGCCGACTACGCCTTCTCTCTCGACGGAGGCCCACCCCTGCCCGACCCCCGCTCGCCGTGGCAGCCCCACGGTGTCCACGGCCCGTCCCGCCGGGTCGACCACGGCGTCTTTGCGTGGACCGACGCCGCCTGGGCGGCACCCGAGCTGGCCGACGTGGTGGTGTACGAGCTGCACGTGGGCACCTTCTCGCCCGAGGGCACGTTCGACGGGGCCATCGCCCACCTCGACCACCTGGTCGCCCTGGGGATCACCGCCGTCGAGGTCATGCCCGTGGCCGAGTTCCCAGGCCGTCGAGGGTGGGGCTACGACGGTGTGCACCTGTGGGCGCCCCACTCCGCCTACGGGGGCCCCGACGGGTTCAAGCGTCTCGTCGACGCCTGCCACGCCCGCGACCTGGCCGTCGTCCTCGACGTGGTCTACAACCACCTGGGGCCGGACGGGAACTACCTGCCGCAGTTCGGCCCCTATTTCACCGACCGCTACTCGACGCCCTGGGGCGAGGCGGTCAACTTCGACGGCCCCGACAGTGACGACGTGCGCGACTTCGTCGTCGACAACGCCTGCATGTGGGTCCGCGACTACCACGTGGACGGCCTCCGCCTCGACGCCGTGCACGCCATCGTCGACACCTCGGCCGTCCACGTGGTGGAGGAGGTCGCCGACGCCGTGCACCGGTTGGCCGCCGACCTCGGGCGGCGGGCATGGGTGGTGGCCGAGAGCGACCTCAACGATCCCCGGGTCGTACGCGGACCCGAGCTCGGGGGCTGGGGATGTGACGCGCAGTGGAGCGACGACTTCCACCACGCCCTCCACGCCCTGCTCACCCGTGAGCGCACCGGCTACTACGCCGACTTCGGCTCGTTGGCCCAGCTAGCCAAGGCCCTGCGGCAGGCCTACGTCTACGATGGCTGCCGCTCGCAGCACCGCCGGCGCCGCCACGGCCGCCCGCCTACCGGGCTGGCGGCGACGAGGTTCTTCGGGTTCGCCCAGAACCACGACCAGGTGGGCAACCGGGCCACCGGCGAGCGCTCGGCCGCCCTCATGGGAACGGGCCGCCTCAAGATCGCCGCCGCCCTGGTGCTGTGCTCCCCGTTCGTGCCCATGTTGTTCCAGGGCGAGGAGTGGGGCGCGTCCACACCGTTCCAGTACTTCACCGACCATGGGAACGCCGACCTGGGCCGGGCCGTCAGCGAGGGCCGGCGCCGGGAGTTCGCCGCGTTCGGATGGGACCCCGACGACGTCCCCGATCCCCAGGACCCCGAGACGTTCCGTCGGTCCCGTCTGGACTGGGACGAGCTCGGCCGCCCCCCGCACGACGAGGTGCTGGCCTGGCATCGGGAGCTGCTCGGTCTGCGGCGGGAGGTCCCGGCTCTGGCAGGGACCGAGGTAGGCGCCCCCGAGGTCCGCTTCGACGAGGCCGCCGGCTGGCTGGTGTTGCAGCGGGGGCCGCTGTCGGTGGTGTGCAACCTGAGCGACGCCGAGCGGCGGGTGCCCCTGGACGGCGGGGGCGAAGCCGTGGTGGCCCCCGAGAGCGTGCTGATCGTCGGCTGACGCCTTCTCTTCGCGATTTCCAACACCCAAGGTTGAAAATCGCGAAAAGAACGGTTCAGTGACCGGCCGCCCAGGCCACCAGGTCGTCGGCCGAACGGGTGTTGACCACCGATTCGAGGGGGACGTCGGCCTCGGCGGCGCGCACGCAGCCGTTGGTGAGCCATTCGAGTTGGCCGGGAGCGTGGGCGTCGGTGTCGATCGACACCGTGCAGCCGGCGGCCACGGCCTGGCGCAACAGGCGCATCGGGGGGTCGAGGCGCTCGGGCCGGGAGTTGATCTCGACGGCGGTGCCGGTGGCCAGGCAGGCGGCGAACACCGCCTCGGCGTCGAAGCTGGACTCGGGACGCCCCGCTCCTCGGCCCCGACCCCGTCCGGCGGTGTTGTCGGGCCCCGATGGCAGCAGCCGCCCGGTGCAGTGGCCCAGAATGTCGACGTGGGGACTCTGGACGGCAGCCACCATGCGTCTGGTCATCTCCGGCGCCTCCATGCGCAGCTTGGAGTGCACGCTGGCCACCACCACGTCGAGGCGGGCGAGCAATTCCTCCTCCTGGTCGAGGGCACCGTCGAGGAGGATGTCGACCTCGATGCCAGTGAGGATCCGGAACGGGGAAAGTTCGTCGTTGAGGGCGGCGACCACCTCCAGTTGCCGGCGGAGGCGATCGGGGGACAGGCCGTGGGCGATGGTGAGCCGGGGGGAGTGGTCGGTGAGCACCACGTAGTCGTGACCCAGGTCGCGGGCGGCCAGGGCCATCTCTTCGATGGGGCTGCCCCCGTCCGACCAGTCGGAGTGGGTGTGGCAGTCGCCGCGCAGGGCGCCTCGGAACTCGGCCGCTCTCCCCGTGGGGGCGGCAGCGGCGGCCGGAGCGACGTCTTCTTCCAACCGGGCCAGGTAGTCGGGGACCCCGCCGGCCAGCGCCTGGGTCACCACCTCGGCGGTCTTCTCACCCACGCCCTTGAGATCGCGCAGGCGGCCCTGGTCGGCCCGGCGCCGCAGCTCGTCGGGTTCGAGGGCCGACAGGGCCGTCACCGCCGTCCGGAAGGCCCGCACCCGGTAGGTGGGCGCGCCCGACCGCTCCAGCAGGTAGGCGATGCGCTCCAGAGCCTGGACAGGGTCCACGGACCGGGCAGCGTACCGTCACTGCCCGTGAGCCGGGGCCTTGCGAACTGAGATGCCCCACGTCGTCGTGCTGGCCGACACCCACATCCGCCGGGGTTCGACCCGTCGCCTCTCCGACGCCGTCTACGCCCACCTGGAGCGGGCCGACTTCATCCTGCACGCGGGCGACGTGGTGGTGGCCGACGTGCTCGACGAGCTGAAGGGATTCGCTCCCGTGCGCACCGTGCTCGGCAACAACGACGTCGAGCTGGTGGGGCTGCTCCCCGAGACCCGCGTGTTCGACGTGGACGGCGTGCGCATCGGAATGATCCACGACAGTGGCGCGTCGACGGGACGAGCGGGTCGGCTTCGCCGCCGCTTTCCCGACGCCGACGTGGTGGTCTTCGGCCACAGCCACATCCCGTGGGACACCGAGGGAGTGGATGGCCAGGTCCTGTTCAACCCGGGCTCGCCCACCGAGCGTCGTGCTCAGCCCCACAAGACCCTGGGCACCCTCGACATCGAAGACGGCCGGGTGGTCGACCGTCGCATCCACCGGGTCTGACCGCGGACCAGGTGTACTAGGAGCGGGACCCGGCCAGCTCCTCGACGAGCAGTGTGCTCTCGACGGTGGGTTCCAGACCGAGCTCGGCCAACCGGGCCTTGAGGCGGGCGAAGGTGGCTTCCACCTCGTCGGGGCGGAACTGCCGGGCGTGCAGGCGCATGATGCGGCGGTAGAGCTGCTCGGCCACCGGGTCGACCTCGATGGCGTGGGAGAGCACGTCGAGCGCCCCCCGCACGTCGCCCGCCACCAGGCGGGTGGCGCCCAGGGACACGAGGACGTCGACGGCCCGCCGGCGCAGGTCTTCGCGCGGGACGTCGGCCCATGCCCAGTCGACGCCGGCCAGGAGCTCACCGTCGTACATGTCGGCGGCGTCCTGGAGGGCGGCGGCCCACTCGGGGTCGCCGGTGCTGGCCCCGGGGGGCGGCAAGGCGGCCTGGAAGCGCCACAGGTCGACGTCGAAGACGGGCTCGATGCGGTAACGCTCGCCGTCTCGTTCGATGATCTTCAGGGACTTGATGCCGGTGACGCCCCGCAGGCGGCTGCGCAGGTTGCCCAGCGCGGTCCAGAACCACTCCGAGCCCCGTCCGGCGTCGGCCTCGGGCCACAGCGCCTCGGTGGCCACGTCGAGGGTGGTGCCCTCGGGGTGCAGCAGGTAGAAGGCCAGGAGCTCGCGGGCCTTGGCCCGCAGGCCGCTGCGCACCTCGGCGCCGTCCACGTCGATGCGGTAGGGGCCCAGCACCCGGACCTGGATGGGCGCCGGAGTGGGGCCACTCAGCAGCACGAAGGGCTCGCTGTGCACCTCGACGAGCGGGGTCACCTCGTCGTCGGTCCGCGCCGCGGCCATGACCTCGAGCACCTCGGTCATGGCCTTCGAGCCCACGGTGAACATCCGGGAGCCGGCCAGGTCGGGTCCCCCGGACGGCCCGACCTCACGCACCGCGCCGCCGGGATCGATGCTGATGACGGTGGCGCCTTCGGTGGCCTCGCCCACCAGGAGGGCGGTCACGCCGACGTGGCGGCCACGCCCCACGAGGTCACCCACACGCGGTGCCAGAGCGCCCAGCGGTTCCGAGGTGACCAGCAGCAGGGTCGGGTAATCGGGGTCGTGGCCCCCTCCGGTGGGCGGGGCCGCGGTGCGCCGGGTGATCTCACCCTCGACGGAGTCGAGGGCGCTGGCCAGGTCGGCGGCGGTTTCAAGACCGGGGAAGTTCGGACGGGTCGGGAGCAGGTCGCCGGCCACGATCACCGAGGCCGAGGGGCCTCGCGTGGCCAGGAAGGTGGCGACCAGGGCCCGGCCGGCATCGTGGGCGTCGGGACCGACGAGGGCGACAGGCCTGGGAGCCAGGTCGACGGCGACCTCCTCGCCGTCGCGCTCGGCGGCCACGACGGTCGCGCCGGTGAACGGCGCTCCTGAAGCGCCCCCGCCGCCGTCGGCGGGGGCGGAGCCGGAGCCCCAGGCCAGGCCGCGGCGCGCCAGGGCGAAGCGCTCCAGACGCCGGCTGAGCTCTCCGGCGAAGGGGTCGTGGCGGAACAGCCCGGCGGCGGGCGCTCCTGCCGGTCGCCGCCGGCGGCGACGAAGGCGGGCCCGGCCCAGGGCGGTGCTGACCCCCATGGCGAGCGTGGGGCCCACGGCCACGCCGGGCAGGACACAGGTTACCGCCGACTCCCGGTCGCCAGGCGCGGCGGGCTCGCCGGCGTCGGCGACGACGCCTCCGGCTGCCGGCGCACCGGCGGAGGACCCGGCCTCGGAGACGTCGGGTGTGGGGCCGGGGGCGCCGACCTGGCCTCCCCGGGCGACGGGCTCGGCGGCGGCAAACGCCATGGGCCCAGCGGCCATCCCCGGCAGCAGGGGGGTTTGGACGGGGGCGCTGACCTCGCCGCCCGGGACGACGGGGGCGCCGACTTCGCCGCGCGGGCCCTCGCCGCCCGGGCCCTCGCCGCCCGGAGGCGGGGCCGCTTCGGCGGTGGTCACAGGGCCGTCGCTCGGCGACGAGCCCAGCGGGACCACCGGCGGCGCGTCCGGGGCCGGAGGGGCGGGTGCCGGCGCCGGCGACGCCGGCACGGCCGGCGCAAGCCACCGCTCGACGGCTCGGCGCACGGCCTCGTCGACCACGATGGTAAACCACTCGGCCGCCTCGTCCTGGGCCTCGTGCAGCTGGGACACGATGTCGGGGCCATCGCCCTCGTCGTCCGCCGGCGCGGGGGCGGCCGAGTGGTCGGCGGACAGGGTGGGGGCCAGGGCGTCGGCCACCGCGGCAGGGAGGGCCTCGGACAGGGCGGCGCCGAGTTGGGCCACCACGCCACGCAGCTCGGTCACGGCGCCGGAGACGGCGGACTGCACGGCGCCGGAGACGGCGGACTGCACGGCGCCGGCCACCAGCTCGGGCAGGGCCTGGGCCAGCTGGGCGCGGGTGTCACGCAGCGTGGCCGCTTCGTTGCGGAGGTGGGCCGTGCAGCCCTCCAGCTCGGCCAGGGTGGAGTTCAACTCTGTGGCCTGTGACCCGGTGATGCGCAGGACGGTCTCTTCCTGGCGCCCGAGGCGGTTGGACAGGCTCTGCAAGTTGGCGTTGACGTCGTCGAACTCGCCGCGCAGCCAGGCCAGCACCTCGGCGGCGGGATCGGGCACCGGCGGCGGCGGCTCGGGCCAGCCGCTGTCGGGCTCGTCGATGCCGCCGTCGGCAGTGCCGTTGCCACTCACCGGTGGCCTTCCTTGGGCCCGCTCAGCTTCCATCTCGGCGGCGATCTCGGCCTTGATCTCCGCTTCGATCTCGGCGACCGGTGGGACGGGCGGGTCGAGATCGGACCGACCGGGGTAGGCGGGCTCCGGAGGGCGCTCGGACATCACCTCACCCGCCCAGCTGGGGGCACGGTGAGAACCGCCGTCGGGCGCGCGGGCACCCGGGGACACCTGCTCGTCATGACGGCGAGCTTACCGGCAGGGTGCGGCGCGCCCCAGTCCGAGCGGGATGGGCGACAGGGCGCCGGCGACCGGGAAGCGGGCGCCCGCCCGAGTACCGTCACCGGTGCGTGTCCCCGAGCCCGGCATTCGACCGCCGCATCGACCTGGCCCATCAGCCGACGCCGCTGGAGCCAATGGACCGTCTGGGGGCCCACCTGGGCATGGCGGCGGGCCGCCTGTGGGTGAAGCGCGACGACATGACGGGGCTGGCCGGCGGGGGCAACAAGGCCCGCAAGCTCGAGTACCTGTGCGCCGACGCCGTCGACAAGGGCTGCGACACCCTGGTGACCGGGGGCGGCGCCCAGAGCAACCACGTACGGATGACGGCGGCGGCGGCCAACCGCCTGGGCCTGGCCTGCACCATCGTGCTGAACGGCGAGCGACCCGAGCCACCGTCGGGCAACGTGGTCCTCGACGAGTTGCTGGGTCCCGAGATCGTGTGGGCGGGGCGCCAGGGCGAGCTCGACTACTTCGGCATCGAGGGGGCCATCGACGAAGCCTGCCGGCGCCTGAGTGCGGGCGGCCGCCATCCCTACGCCATGCCGATCGGCGGAGCCAGCGTGGTGGGAGCCCTCGGCTACGCCCGAGCTGCGGTTGAGCTGGTGGCCCAGGACGCAGGGTTCGACCTGGTGGTGGTGGCCGACGGCTCGGGGGGGACCCACGCCGGGCTGGTCGCCGGCCTGGGCGACCACCGGGCGGTCTACGGCGTCGATGTCGGGGCCCGCCCCGACCTGGACCAGACGGTCCCGCCCAAGGCGGCCGAGGTCGCCGCCCTCGGCGGGTTCCCGGCGCCCGTGGGCGACGCGGGGCCGGGCGGCCACCCGGCGGCGGTCATCGACCACGACCGTTTCGGGGGCGCCTACGGCGCCCAGACCGACCAGACCCGTCAGGCCATGCGCCTGGCGGCCAGGACCGAGGGGCTCATCCTCGACCCGGTGTACACGGGCAAGGCCATGGCCGGGCTGATCGCGGGGGTGGCCAGTGGACGCATCCCGGTCGATGCGAGGGTGGTGTTCGTCCACACCGGTGGGCTGCCGGCGCTGTTCGCCGCCGGCTTCCCCGAGTGGCTCAGCCATGGATGAAGCGCATTTGAGGATCGAAGGTTAGGAGCCGTATGGTGCGCCACAGGATGGCCGACGAGACCGCAGTGAGACCACGCAGTCGCATGGGCGCCTACGTGGCCCTCACCAAGCCGCGGATCATCGAGTTGCTGCTCGTCACCACGCTGCCGACCATGGTGGTGGCCAAGCGGGGGCTGCCGTCGGGCTGGCTCGTCCTGGAGACCCTGGTCGGCGGGGCCCTGGCCGCTGCCGGCGCCAACACCATCAACATGTACATCGACCGCGACATCGACAAGCTCATGAAGCGGACGAGTCGCCGGCCCCTCGTCACCGGTGAGATCACGCCCACCAACGCCATGGTGTTCGCCGTGACCCTCGAGGTGGCCGCCTTCGGCGAGCTGTGGCTGCTGGTGAACCTGCTGAGCGCCGTCCTGGCGGTGAGCGCCACCCTCTTCTACGTGTTCGTCTACACGCTCTGGCTCAAGCGCACCTCGTCGAACAACATCGTCATCGGAGGGGCGGCGGGCGCCGTGCCCGTCCTCGTCGGGTGGGCGGCGGTGCGCAACTCCCTGGGGCTGGCGCCGCTGGTTCTGTTCGCCATCATCTTCTACTGGACGCCGCCCCACTTCTGGGCCCTGGCCATCCGCTACCGGGAGGACTACGCGGTGGCCGACGTGCCCATGCTGCCGGTGGTGGCCTCCTTCGCCCAGACGGCCCGGAAGATCGTGATCTACACCCTCGTCCTGTGGGCCATCACGCTGGTGTTCTGGCCGGTGGGGCAGATGGGCGACCTCTACCTGGCCTCGGCCATCGTGCTCGGTGGGGTGTTCACCTGGAAGGCCGTCCAGTTGGCCCGCAGCGGCACTCCCGAGCGGGCCATGAAGCTGTTCGGCTGGTCGATCACCTACGTCACCCTGCTGTTCGCGGCCATGGCCGTCGACCAGCTCATCCGCTAGTGCGGCTGCGCGAGTCGATCAGCCGCAGGGCTGCTGTATAGAGTCCGCCGAGATGTCTGCGACCGACACGAGCGAGGCACACGAGGTGGAGGCTCCGGCCGCCGAAGAGGTTCCCGTCTCGGAGCCGTGGTCGCCCGGCACCGACCACAAGGTGGTGGGCACGCTGTTCGTGGTCGTGGGCCTGCTCTTCCTGGTGGCCGCCGGCGTGCTCGCCCTGGTCCTTCGGGCCCAGATGGCCGGTCCCGACGCCGGCGTGGTGGGGCGAACCACCTACCGCGAGCTGTACACCTTGCACGGCGTCCTTGGCGTGTTCTGCTTCCTGGGCCCGGTGTGGGTGGGACTGGCCACCGCCATGGTGCCCCTCCAGATCGGCGCCACCCGGCTGGCCTTCCCCCGCCTGCAGTCCCTGGCCCTCTGGCTGGTCGTGGTCGGGGGGGCGATGATCGTGGCCGCACCCTTCATGAACGGTGCCGACGTCATCAGCGGCTGGGCCCTGTCCACACCGGTCCCCGACGGAGCCTCGTTCTCCGGGCACGGACCCGACCTGTTGATCCTCGGTCTGGCCATCGTGTGCATCGCCTTGGTGGCGGCTTCGGTGAACCTGATGGTGACGGTGCTGAAGATGCGGGCTCCGGGTCTCACCCTGCGGCGCGCCCCCCTGTTCTCCTGGTCGGTGCTCGTTTCCAGCTCGATCCTGCTCCTGGCCCTGCCCGTGCTCGTCGGCGCGCTGGTCATGCTCTTCGTCGACCGCCACTACGGCGGGCACATCTTCAACGGCTTCACCGGCTCGGGCGGCGGTGACCCGCTCCTGTGGCCCCGACTGTTCTGGTTCGCCGCCTACCCCACGCTGTGGGCCCTGCTGCTGCCCGGCCTGGGCGTGGCCTCCGAGATCGTTCCCGTCGCCGCCCGCCGCCGCATGTTCTCCCACCAGCGGGCTACCCTCGCCATCGGGGCAGTCGGCATCCTCGCCTTCGCCGGGTGGGGTAGCCAGTTGCACTCACTCACCCGGGCCCGCTTCATCTTCGGCGTCGGCGCCATCGTCGTCCTGTTGCCGGTCGCCTCGCTGCTGCTCAACTGGCTGGCCACCCTCGCCATCGCCATGCGCCAGCACACCGCGGGCCCCAAGAACCTCAAGACGGCCCCCATGGTCTATGCCGGCGGGTTCATCGCCCTCCTGGGCCTGGGAATGGTCGGTTGGGCCGCCGCCGTGGTGAGCGGCAACGCCGGCCGGTCCAACTACTGGCAGGCCGCCTCGCAGCACACCCTTTTCTTCGGTGCGGCCACGCTGGCGGTGGTGGCGGCGCTGGCGTACTGGGCTCCCAAGCTGTGGGGCCGGCACCTGTCGGACAAGGCCAGCCTGCCCACCTCGGTCCTGCTCAGCGGAGGCATGGTCGTCACCTTCGGTGCCTTCTTCGTCCTCGCCTACCAGGGCCTGGCGATGCACGCGTCGTCGTTCTCCGACACCGACCTGACGCCGGCCAACCTGGTCGCCGGCATCGGGTCGGCCATCACCGGTCTCGGTCTGCTGGCGTTCGTGGCCGACCTGTGCGTGAACGTGATCGCCGGGCGGGGCCGCCAGGCGGATCCCGACCCCTGGACGGGCCACACCCTGGAATGGTCCACGTCGTCGCCCCCGCCGTCCTACAACTTCGACCGTCTGCCCGAGATCCGCTCCGAGGCGCCCATGCTCGACCTGCGTAGTGCATCCGACTCCCTTACCGGCCCCGGCGGCGTCCCCATCGCCGCCACCGTCGCCCGGGCGTCGGGATGACCATGACCGCTCCGGTCCGGGCCACGGCTCCGACGCCGGCCCCCGCCCCAGGGTTGTCGGCACCGGCGTTGCCTGCGGGCCGCGACGAGCCCATGCCTGCCGGCCGGCCCAACGGCACCACGCTGCTGGCCATGAAGTTGGTGCTGGCCGCCGACGCCATGGTCCTGGCCACGCTGCTGGTGGCCTACTTCACCATCAAGCAGGGCGCGCCGGTGTGGCCGCCCAAGGGCGTCAAGGTCGGCACCTACCTGCCCACCATCATCACCATCACCGCCGCCATGTCGGCGGCGTCGGGTTGTTGGATGCTGTTCTGCGTCCGTCGCAACGACCAGCGCAACGCGGTGGCCGCCGCCGTGCTCACCGTCATCCTGGGGACGGCCGTGGCCAACGCCCAGTGGTACTCGATCACCAACCCCAAGTTCGGGGCCGATTCCCACGCCTACGGCTCCCTCTACAAGGTGATGCTCGGGTTCCACCTGGCCCATGTGGTCGCCGGCATGGTCATGATCGTGGTGGTCGCCGCCCAGGCCCTGGCCGGGCACTACGGCAGCGAAGACCACGAGCCCGTCTCCGCCGTCGTGTGGTTCTGGCAGTTCGCCAACGTCGCCTGGGTGGCCATCGTGGTGGCCCTGTTCGTCC
This sequence comes from Acidimicrobiales bacterium, assembly GCA_036264885.1. Taxonomy (GTDB): domain Bacteria; phylum Actinomycetota; class Acidimicrobiia; order Acidimicrobiales; family AC-14; genus DATAQC01. The sequence goes on from DATAQC010000047.1 coordinate 25,218, forward strand.
TCAGCCCCCATGCCACCAAGTAGGACGACCTCATGCTGAGCCAGTCCTCCAAGGTCTTCCTTCCCCTCGCCGGGCTGTCTTTGGTGATGGCTCTCGCCTACGGCATGGCCACCGGCAACACCGACGGCACGGTGCTGTTCTTCGGGTTGGTGGTGGCGGCCACGTTCGCGGGCGTCAGCGTGAGCGCGGCGCGGGAGAACGAGTTCGCCCCCCGGGTCGCCCCCGACGCCCCTCCACCCGAGTTGCACCGGGTGACGTGGGCCCGCCCCGTGGCCGGAGGGCTGTGGTCGGCCCTCGGCGCCGCTGCCGTCGGCCTGGCCGTCTGCGGGTTCATCGTCGGTCCCGTCCTGGCCGTCGCCGGCCTGGTGGTGGGGATCGCCGCCATCGTGGGCTGGATGACCAGCGTCTCGGCCGACCACACCGGCCGCCGTCTCGACCTGTCACCGCTCGCCATACCGGTGGTCGGGTTGTTCACCATCTTCTGCCTCATGTTCTCCATCTCCCGGGTGCTGCTGGCCGTGCCCGAGCAGGCCTCCACCGTCATCGCCATCGCCATCGCCATCACCATCCTGGGCACGGCTTCGCTCGTTAACTTCCGGCCCGGGCTGTCCAAGCGGTCGCTGCTCGCCGTCCTGGCCGTGGCCGGGGTGCTGTTCGCCGGTGGCGGGGTGGCGGCCGCCTCGTTCGGCCCGCGAACGATAGAGAAGCCCGAGGGCGTGGCCCCCGCCCCGGTGAAGCTCGCCGCCGCGGGCATCCAGTTCGTCAACAAGGACCTCACCGTCAAAGCCAACCTGCCCGCCGAGATCGTCTTCGACAACAAGGACAAGAACATCGTCCACAACGTCGCCGTGGCCAGCGACGCCGACTTCTCCCACCGGATCTTCACCGGCGACGTGGTACCCGGGCCCCGGACCATCGACTACAAGTTCAAGGCGCCGGCTGCCGGAACCTACTTCTTCCGCTGCGACATCCACCCCAGCATGCAGGGCAAGTTGACCGTGACCAAGTGAGGCGCGTCAGCGACCGTGTGACGGGTGTGGCCGAGATTGGACGAGTGACCGGGAGGCGGGAGACAGTGGGGGCGAACATGACCGCCAGCGCCACCGGGAGACCACCGAAGTGAGCAGGACGCACAGACGGGTGCGCCTCGGCGTCATCCTCGCTCTGGCCGCCCTGGCGGTAGCCGCCTGTTCGTCGAACGCTCCCCAGACCACGCTCGACCCCCAGGGCCCGAACGCCCGCACCATCAGCCACCTCATCAACCCGGTGTTCTGGGTGGCAGGCGTCGTCTTCGTCCTGGTCGAGGGCATGGCGATCATCTTCGTCATCAAGTACCGCGACCGGGGCGATTCCCAGGAACCGGTGCAGATCCACGGCAACAGCCGCCTGGAGGTGGGCTGGACCCTCATCCCCGCCGCCATCCTGGTAGCCGTGGCCATCCCCACCATCGCCACCATATTCAAGCTGTCGAAGAAGCCTGCCCATGCCATCAACGTCACGGTGACGGCCCACCAGTGGTGGTGGGAGTACAACTACCCCGATCTGGGCGTGGTGACGGCCAACGAACTGCACATGCCGGTGAAGCAGCCGCTGGAGATCACCCTCATCGGTGCCGACGTGATCCACAGCTTCTGGGTGCCGGCGCTGGCGGGCAAGCAGGACGTGGTCCCGGGGCGGGTCAACCACATGAACATGACCGGCGACAAGGTGGGCACCTTCCTCGGCCAGTGCACCGAGTTCTGCGGCTCCAGCCACGCCAACATGCGCCTGAAGGCGATGGTCCAGACCCCTCAGGACTTCCAGTCGTGGGTCGCCAGCCAGCGCCAGGCGGCCGCCACTCCGACCGGCGGCTCTCCGGCCGACGAGGGCCTCACCCTGTTCACATCGAAGGGCTGCTCCGGCTGCCACACCGTGCAGGGTGTGTCGGACGGCAAGGTCGGTCCCAACCTCACCCACCTCCAGAGCCGCACCAGCTTCGCCGGCGCCATCTTCACCATGAACCCGGACAACCTGAGCACCTGGCTGAAGAACCCGCCGGGCGTGAAACCCGGTTCCAAGATGCCCAATCTCAACCTGAGCGGCGACGAGATCTCCAAGCTCGTCGCCTACCTCGAGACCCTCAAGTGATCTGCGACGCCGCGTTGACCGTCGAAGGAAGCCGCTGATGACCATCGTCACCGATCCCCCCGCTCGCCCCCCGGTCGCCACACCGCCGGACCAGCCCATCCGGCTGCTCCGCCGGCCCACCGGTTACACCAAGGGCATCTGGTCCTGGGTGACCACCGTCGATCACAAGAAGATCGGCATCATGTACGGAGTCACCGCCTTCGTCTTCTTCCTGCTGGGCGGCATCGAGGCCCTGATGCTGCGCATCCAGCTGGGCTCGCCGAACAACACGTTCCTCAGTGCCGACACCTACAACCAGGTGTTCACCATGCACGGCACGACCATGATCTTCCTGTTCGTGATGCCGCTGTCGGCGGCGTTCGCCAACTACCTGATCCCGATACAGATCGGGGCGAGAGACGTGGCCTTCCCCCGCCTCAATGCCTTCGGGTACTGGGTCTTTCTCGTCGGTGGGCTGTTCATGTACTCCAGCTTCATCCTGGGCGGCGCCCCCAACGGCGGGTGGTTCGGCTACGCCCCCAACACCCTCAAGCTCTACAACCCGGGCCACAACATCGACTTCTGGGTGTTCGGCCTGCAGATCCTCGGCATCGCCTCGCTCACCGGCGCGGTGAACCTGATCGTCACCGCCATCAACATGCGGGCGCCGGGCATGAGCCTGTTCCGCATGCCCATCTTCACCTGGATGTCGCTGGTGGCCCAGTTCCTGCTGCTGTTCGCCATCCCGGTCATCACGGTGGCGCTGTTCCTGCTCATGTTCGACCGCACCTTCGGGGCCAACTTCTTCAACGCCCAGGCAGGATCAGACCCACTTCTGTGGCAGCACCTCTTCTGGCTCTTCGGCCATCCGGAGGTCTACATCCTCATCTTGCCAGCCATGGGGATCGTCTCAGAGGTGATCCCTGTCTTCGCTCGCAAGCCCCTGTTCGGCTACCAGGTGATGGTGTTCTCGGGCATCGCCATCGGCTTCATGGGCTGGGGCGTGTGGGCCCACCACATGTTCGCCACCGGCCTGGGCCCGGTGGCCACCTCGGCCTTCAGCGCCTCCACCATGTTCATCGCCGTCCCCACCGGGGTGAAGATCTTCAACTGGCTGGCCACCATGTGGCGGGGCAAGATCAAGACGAACGCGCCCATGCTCTTCGCCGTGGGCTTCGTGGCCATGTTCACCATCGGTGGGCTGTCGGGCGTGACCCACGGCGTGGTGCCCGCTGACACCCAGCAGACCGACACCTACTACGTGGTGGCCCACTTCCACTACGTGCTGTTCGGTGGGAGCGTCTTCGGCCTGTTCGCCGGGATCTTCTACTGGTACCCCAAAGTGGTCGGCCACATGCTGTCCGACACGTTGGGCAAGATCCAGTTCTGGCTGTTCCTCATTGGGTTCAACATGACCTTCGGGCCCTTCCACATCCTGGGCCTCGAGGGCATGCCCCGGCGCATCTACACCTACCCGTCCCACCGGGGCTGGGACTTTTGGAACATGATCTCCACCATCGGCTCCTTCGTCATCGCCGCCGCCGTCCTGCTGTTCATCTACAACGTGTGGAGCTCGAGGAAGAACCCCAAGGTCGGCAACGACCCGTGGGACGCCCGCACCCTGGAGTGGAGCATCCCGTCGCCGCCGCCGGAGTACAACTTCGCCGAGGTCCCGCTGGTCACCGCCCGCGACGACCTGTGGCACCGCAAGTACACCGAGGACGAGAACGGACGCACCATTCCGCGCCATCCCGCCGACGCCCCCGCTGAAGCGGAGACCGAGGCGGTGGTGCGCGCCGCCGTCACCGACGACCCGTCCGGCGACGGCGACGGGTCCGGAGCCGATGCCAACCAAGGTGACGCCGCCCACGACGGCGACGCCCACGACGGCGACCCCGCCCGCGACGGTGACGCCCGCGACGGTGACGGTGACAGCCACGACGGCGACGCCGGCGGCCACGAGGAGCACGAGCCGCACGTCCACATGCCCTCCCCCTCGTACTGGCCCGCCTTCAGCTCGATCGGCCTGGCCGTCATTTCCTACGGGATGATCTACCGGGTGTGGGTCGTGGCCATCCTCGGCGGCCTGTGGGTGCTCGGCGGGCTCTACGCCTGGAGCCTGGAGCCGGCCACCGCCCCCGAAGAGCCCGAGCTCGACACCGAGCCGTCCACCGACCTCGAACCCGTAGGCGTGGGGCCCGCAGGCACCGCCGCCGGCAGCGGGGGGTCGGACTGATGGTCGTCACCGCCAGCGAGGGCAGCCACACCGAGGACCCCGCCATCCCCGAGGGCCACCCGCCCACGGCCACCGGGCTCAGCAACGAGAAGGTGGCGATGTGGGCCTTCCTGGGCTCGGAGTGCCTGCTCTTCGGTGCCCTCATCTCGGTGTACCTGCTCTTCAAGGGCCAGAGCCAGCCCAACACCATCACCCCCAAGAACGTCTACGACATCCCCTTCACATCGGTCAGCTCGTTCGTGCTGCTGATGAGCTCGCTCACCATGGTGCTGGCCCTGGCCGCCATCCAACGGGGAGACCACCGCCGCCTGCGGATCTGGGTGCTCACCACCGCCCTGCTGGGGGCCACCTTCGTGGCGGGCCAGATGTACGAGTTCACCACCTTCTACAGCAAGGGCCTGAAGATCTCCACCAACCTGTTCGGGAGCAGCTTCTTCGTGCTCACCGGCTTCCACGGGGCCCACGTCACCCTCGGCATCCTCATGCTCCTGACGCTGTGGAACCTGTCGGTGCGGGGGAAGCTCCCGGCCAACCGATCCGAGACGGTCGAACTGGTGGGCCTGTACTGGCACTTCGTCGATATCGTGTGGATCATCATCTTCACACTCGTCTACCTCATCCCGTCCTGATGGCCACTGAAGCCGAGATCGAAGAGACCGCCTTCCCCGACGGCGGCGCCGTCGTCGCTCACGCCACCGACGAGGCGGGCGCGCCGCACCCCCACAAGCACCCCACCGAGGGCCAGTACGTCCTCATCGCCCTGTTGCTCGCCGCCATCACCGGCGTCGAGGTGGCGGTCTATTACATCTCCGCGCTGGGAGACCTGCTGGTCCCCCTCCTGCTGCTCTTCGCCATCGTCAAGTTCAGCGTGGTGGTGGCCTTCTTCATGCACCTGCGCTTCGACAGCCGCCTGTTCCGCCGACTGTTCGTTCTCGGCCTGGGCCTGGCCATATTCGTGTTCACCGTCGTGTTGACCACCTTCCACTTCTGGTCCCGGTGACATGACCGGCGCGCTGGCCGCCGTGAGCTTTCCCGGGTGGCACGCCCACCCCGACGTCTGGGCCCTGCTGGGCGGCGTCCTGGCCGGTTACCTGTTGGCCGTCCGTGCCGGACGGGCCCGGGGATCGGTCACCACAGCCCGGCAGGTGGCCCTGTTCTGCTCGGGCGTGGCCGTGTTGTGGGTGGGATCGGACTGGCCCGTGCACGACCTGGCCGAGGGGTACCTCTACAGCTTCCACATGGTGCAGCACCTCTTGTTCACCCTGGTGGCCGCCCCCCTGCTGTTGCTGGGGACGCCGGCCTGGATGGGGCGCCGGCTCCTCGGTGTGGGGGCGGCCGGGGAGCCGTCCAGCCGCCGCCTCCCCGTGGTGAGATGGCTGGCCCGGCCCGTGCCCGGGCTCATCCAGTTCAACCTGGTGCTGGTGCTGAGCCACTGGCCGGCGGTGGTCGAGGCCACCCTGGTACACCACCCGTTGCACTTCGTGGCCCACGCCCTGCTCCTGGTGTCGGCCCTGCTCATGTGGATGCCTGTCGCCAGCACCGTTCCCGAGGTCCCTCGGGCCCGGCCGCCCACCCAGATGCTCTACCTGTTCCTCCAGACGATCATCCCCACCGTTCCCGCGTCGTTCCTGACCTTCGGGGACAAACCGCTCTACCACATCTACGAGACCTTCCCCCGGCTGTGGGGCGTGGGGGCTCTCACCGACCAGCAGGTGGCCGGCCTGATCATGAAGCTGGCCGGCGGCTTCTACCTGTGGACGGTCATCGCCGTGATCTTCTTCCGCTGGTACCAGCGTGAGGAAGCCGAGAACGCCTCCGGCCCCGGGCCTCCCGGCCGCCCGGCCGAGCCGCCGCCCAAGGCCGACGACGACGTCCTTCTCTGGGCCGACGTGGAACAGGAGTTGCGCCGACTCGACGCACCCTCGGGGGGCTCTGCCCCCCGAGTCCCCCCTGAAGTCAACTAGCGCTCGGGGCTGCCGGCGGACGGGTCAGGTGCCCCGGCCGGTGCGCTCCTGCAACTCGTCGATGCGCTTGGCCATCGAACACCTATTCGTCCCAGGACTTCGACCATCGGGCTGGCAAAGCCCCCCGACTGTGCGGCTACCGTGCCCCAATGCTCGACCTCAGGCGACTCCGCACAGATCTGGACGCGGTCATGGCCGGGTTGGCCCGCCGGGGCCTCGACCTCGGCGACATCGAACGGGCGGCCGCCCTCGAGGCCCGGCACCGGGCCCTGAGCACCCGGGCCAACGAGCTGCGGGCGGCGGTGCGGGTTCTGTCGGGCGAGGTGGGCAAGGCCAAGAAGGCGGGCGACGTCACCGGGGCCGAGGCCAAGGCGGCGGACAGCCGGGCCCTGGGCGCCGAGGAGAAGACAGTGTCGGCGGAGGCCGACGTGGTGGCCGGCGAGCTCCGCCAGCTCCTGTTGCACACCCCCAACCTGCCTGCCGACGACTGCCCGGATGGCGCCGGGGCCGACGACAACGTGGTGGTCCGGGTGGAGGGCTTCGACGCCGGCGCCTACGCCGACCACCAACGGGTACCCCACTGGGACGTGGGCTCGGCTCTGGGAATCCTCGACCTGGAGCGGGGAGCCAAGCTCTCCGGCTCGATGTTCCCCGTGTACCGGGGGGCGGGGGCCACCCTGACCAGGGCCCTGTGCCAGCTGGCCCTCGACCTCAACGCCGACGCCTTCGAGGAGATACGGCCTCCCACCCTGGTGCGCACCGAGACGATGCTGTCCACCGGCCACCTCCCCAAGTTCGCCGACGACGCCTATCACCTCGAGCGCGACGACCTGTGGGCCATCCCCACCGCCGAGGTACCGCTGACATCGCTCGGTCGCGACGAGCTGTTCGACGAGGCCGACCTGCCCGTGCGGCTCATGGCTCACACCTCGTGCTTCCGCCGGGAGGCCGGTTCGGCCGGCCGCGACACCAGGGGGCTGCTACGGGTCCACGAGTTCGACAAGGTCGAGATCCTCGCCTATGCCACTCCCGAGCAGGCGGCAGCCGTCCACGCCGATCTCCTGCGCCGGGCCGAGGCTCCCCTGCGGGCCCTGGGGCTGGCCTACCGGGTCGTCGACCTGTGCGCCGGCGACCTGGGGGCGTCGGCGGCCCGGACGTTCGACCTGGAGGTGTACGCACCAGGGTGCGACCTGTGGCTGGAGGCGTCTTCGGTGTCGTGGTTCACCGACTACCAGGCCCGCCGGGCCAACATCCGCTTCCGGCGGGCGAGCGGCGGTACCAGCCACGTCCACACGTTGAACGGCTCGGCGCTGGCCGTACCCCGGGTGTGGGCGGCGGTGGTGGAGACCTGGCGCCGGCCCGACGGGACGGTCGAGGTTCCCGAGGTGCTGTGGCCCTACCTGCGGGGCGCCACCGTCATCGGGGGACGGTAGGTTCGGGCGGGTGACCGGGGCGCAGACGGTGTTCGTGATCGCCCTGAGCGTCATCGCCGTGATCATCGGCGCATTCGCCGTCTACGTGGCCAGCTCCACCATGTGGGCCGACCGGTGGTACGACAGGCGGGGACGCCGGCGATGAGCGTCACGGATGGCCGGCCTCCCGCCCGACCGGTTGGGCCCGAGCGGTCGCACGAGCGCAGTCCCGGGCGCCGGCCCTACCGGGGAAGGACCGGCCAGTGGGCCTTCGTCGGTCACCGGGTCAGTGGGTTCCTGGTGTTCTTCTTCCTCCTGCTGCACATCGTCGACGTCTCCCTGGTGCGCTGGCCGGCGACCTATGACGACGTCCACGCCGTGTACGGCAATGTGGTCCTGCGTCTGTTCGAGGTGGGCCTGCTGTTCGCCCTCGTGTTCCATTCCCTCAACGGGCTGCGCATCGTGGCCGTCGACTTCTTCCCCGGAGCGGTCAAGAACGAGCGCCGGCTGCTGAGCGCGGTGGTGGTCATGACCCTGCTCCTCGGCATCCCCGGGGCGTGGATGATCATGCTCCCGTTCGTGCGAGGCCACTTTTGAGCCCCGTCCGCTCCGAGCGGGCCGACGCACTCCAGGCGCGAGCTACTTCGCCCCGGCGCCGGCGCAGCTTCGAGACGTGGTCGTGGTTCTTCATGCGCCTGTCGGGGCTGGCCCTGGTGTTCCTGGCCCTGATCCACTTCACCATCACCCATATCGCCAACGACGTGGTGACCACCAACCACGCCTTCGTGGCCGAGCGTTGGGACAACCCGCTGTGGCGCCTATTCGACTGGTCACTGCTGGCCCTGGCCCTGGCTCACGGGCTCACCGGCCTGCGCCGCATCATCCACGACTACGTGCGGCGCCCGGCGATGCGACGGATGGCCCTGATCGCCATGGTGGGCGTCAGCGGAGCTCTGTTCGCCTGGGGCACGTTCACCATCGTCACGTTCTGAGCGCGGCCGGTGTCAGCGCTCGCGGGGGGACTGGAGACGCAGCAGCACCTCGGCGTCGTCCTCGGAGGCCTCCGGGCCGTACCCGAGGACGGCAGTCGCCCGGGTGGCGCACAGGGGACAGGTGAGGGCCACCACCGCGAGCATGTCGTCGGGGTCCGACGCTCCCTCGGTGCGGCGCAGGAACTCCACCTCGACGTCGGACACGTCGCTCTGGCGGTGGCAGGTGAAGCACAGCAGACACCCCCCGGGTCGGGCGGCCATCTGGCCGGTGTAGCCCTGCTTCTCCAGCAGGGACATGACCTCGGCCAGGTTGGGCGCGTTCTCGTTGGCGGCGGCGTCGTCGATGGGGCCGACCTTAGGGTCAGTGTGGTGCCCGGAGCCACCTGCGGCTCGTTTCCCGGCACTGGTTGGCGGGTAGCCCTCCAAGGTTCAGCAAAGGAGGCCCCCGACGTGAAACATCTGGCCGAGCACAACGTGGTGGCGACGTTCCCCGACATGGAGGCGGCCCGCGGCGCGGTTGACGCCCTGACCACCGCGGGCATCGAATCCGAGGACATGTCGCTGCTGGGGCGCGCCGTCGAAGAGGCCCGCAACGACAGCGACACGCGCCTGCGGGACATGGAGGCCACCGGGGAGATCGCCAAGCGGGCGGGTGCCGGTATAGCTGCGGGGAGCGCCCTCGGCGCCCTGGCCGGTGTGGCCGCCTTCGCCATTCCCGGCGTGGGCCCGGTGGTCGGTTCGGGCATCCTGGCGGCCGTCGTGGGCGGCTCGGTGGCGGGGGGCAGCGTGGGAGGGATGGTCGGTGGGGTGGCCGGGGTCAGCCTGGAGGACGACTGGGACCTCACCTTCCACGACTCGATCCGGGCGGGCCGGGTGTTGGTGGCCGTGCACGCCGCGGCCAAGGAGGATGTCGACAAGGCGGCAAAGGTCCTCGAGGGCAAGCACCCCGACCGTGTGGACTGGCTCGGCCCCGACGGCAAGAAGCTGTCCGACGACGCGGACGATGGGGGAGCGGGCGGGGACACGCAGGCCTGAGCCGGCGCCGCCGGCGCGCCGGGGCTGACGCCTGTTCGGCTCTACCGCCCGACCACCGGGTCGTCGGGTGCCGACCGCTTCCTGACGACTTCCCCCACGGTTGGGGCCAGGACATCGGCGTGGGGTTGGCCGTCGTCCGACGGCGCGGTCGGTGCGTCGCCGAGGATGGCGGCCTCGGCGCTGGCCGCCAGCTCGGCCTGGATGGCGGCGATCTGGGACTCGAGGCGGGCCGCCTCGTCGGGCCGGTACTGGGTCCGGGCCAGGTGCTGTTGCTCGACCAGCTCGACGAGCTGCAGCTCGAGGCCCACGACGTGGTCTTCGAGACGAGGATCGGACATGTCCGAGTTCTCCCCCCTCCCAGCGGCGGCTAAGCATCGGTGTCGGGTCAGGCCTAGTCTTGCCCGGGCCGCAAAAACCGCCCTTCGAGGAGGCAGCGATGAAGTTCCTGGTCGTGTGGAAGATGGAGATCTCCCGGCTGTCGACGGACATGATGAAGACCGTCCTGCGGATGCCCGACTTCGCCAAGCCGCTGGAGGAGAGCGGCAAGGTGGTGGGGCGCTACCACATCGTCGGCTACCACGGCGGGGCGTGGATCTTCGACGTTGGGTCCAACGACGAGCTCGAGATGCTGCTGGCCCAGATGCCGGTGTACAACCTCTCCCACTTCGACGTGTACCCGTTGGCCGACATGTCATCGTTGCCGGTGGTCCCCCCTGGTGAGGGGAGCGGCTCGGGCGGGTAGGCACAACCACGAGCAGACCCTTCGTCTGCCCGCGAGACGGGAGGACATACCCATGGCTCTGCAGCTCGTCGAGGACCTGCTCGAGCGTCTCCACCAGGCCGAGGCGCTCGACCGGGTGGCCAAGCCCGTGTCGAGCTTCGTGGCTGAGGTCATCCCCCACGGCGTGGTCAAAGACGCCCTGTCGGGAACCTGGCTGGGTCATCCCCTGCACCCCATGCTCACCGACGTGGCCATCGGCTCGTGGACCAGCGCCTTGGTGATCGACGCCCTCGGCCGGGACGGCAGCGAGGCGGCGGCCGACACCCTGGTGGGCATCGGCGTTCTCAGCGCCCTGCCCACAGCCGCCGCCGGCCTGGCCGACTGGTCGGACCTGTTGGGATCCGAGCGCCGCGTGGGCCTGGTCCACGCCGGCGCCAACATCGTGGCCGTCAGCCTCTACGGGTGGTCGTGGCTGGTCCGGCGCAGGGGCCATCGCGGCCGCGGGGTGGCACTGAGCCTGCTGGGGGCCACTGTGGCCACCGTCGGCGGGTACCTGGGCGGCCACCTGTCCTACCGCCAGGGAGTCAACGTCGACCGCAACGCCTGGGAGGACGGACCCGGCGACTGGGTCGACACCGTCGACGCCGCCGACCTGGCCGAGGGCGCCCCCGCCGTCACCTCGGCCGGTGGCATCGACGTCATGCTCGTGCGCCGGGGCGACACCATCCTGGCCATCGCCGACGTGTGCGGTCATGCCGGAGGGCCGCTGCACGAAGGTGAGATCGACGGCGACTGCGTCACCTGCCCCTGGCACGCCAGCACCTTCCGGCTGTCCGACGGCGCCGCGATCCACGGTCCTGCCACCGCTCCCCAACCCGCGTTCGACACCCAGGTGGCGGTCGGCCGCGTCCAGGTCCGGCGCCGAGCCTGACGCCGACGGACCGGCTCGGAGTGTGGCTGCCCCGCCGCTTCGCCGACCGGGCCGAGGCGGGAAGGGCGCTGGCCGCCGCTCTGGGTCAGTGGGCCGGGCGGGACGACGTGGTGGTGCTCGGCCTTCCCAGAGGAGGCGTGCCCGTGGCTCGCGAGGTAGCGGTGACCCTCGGCGCGCCGCTCGATGTCTTCGTGGTGCGCAAGCTGGGGGTGCCCGGTCATCCTGAGCTGGCCATGGGCGCCATCGCCACCGGCGGGGTACGTGTGCTGAACACGGGAGTTGTCTCGTCGCTCGACATCTCCGCCGAGGCCATCGAGGAGGTGGTGGCCCGCGAGGCGGTCGAGCTCGACCGGCGCCAACGGCTGTACCGGGGTGACCGCCGGTTTCCCGACCTCGCCACCAAGGTGGTGATGGTGGTCGACGACGGCCTGGCCACCGGCGCCACCATGCGCGCCGCGGTGCAGGCTGTGCGCTCCTTCGGGTCCGAGCAGGGTAGCGGGCCTGAGCGGGTGGTGGTGGCCGTGCCCGTCGGGGCGGCGTCGACTTGTCGCCAGTTGGCCGAGGTTGCCGACGAGGTGGTCTGCCTCCGGTCGCCGGTGCCCTTCGAGGCCGTCGGTCGTTGGTTCGTCGACTTCACGCCGCCCACCGACGCCGAGGTTCGTCGCCTGCTCGACCGCGGGTGAGCCCTGCTCGACCGCGGGTGAAGGCACGGTCCGTCAGCCAGGAATGCCACGATGGCCCGAACGCCGAACCCGAGGAGGACGTCGATGGCGCACGAGGTACAGGGAGTGGTGGCTCGCTCGGCCGGCGCCGCGGTCAGCCTGGAAACGGTGCTCGTACCCGATCCCGGTCCCGGCGAGGCGCTGGTGCGGGTGCAGGCGTGTGGCGTGTGTCACACCGATCTGCACTACCGCGAGGGAGCGATCAACGACGAGTTCCCCTTCCTTCTCGGCCACGAGGCGGCGGGGGTGGTCGACTCGGTCGGCGACGGCGTGAGCGGGGTGGCTCCCGGCGACTTCGTCGTCATCGCCTGGCGGGCCCCATGCGGCGTCTGCCGCTCGTGCCGCCGGGGTCGGCCCTGGTACTGCTTCGGCAGCCGCAACGCGTCGCAGAGGATGACGCTGGTCGACGGCACCCCCCTGAGCCCGGCGTTGGGCATCGGCGCCTTTGCCGAGCTCTCCCTGGTGGCGGCCGGTCAGGCGGTGAAGGTGCCGCCGGCCAGGCCCGAGGCGGCCGGCCTCGTCGGTTGCGGGATCATGGCCGGTATCGGCGCCGCCCTGCACACCGGGGCGGTCCAACGGGGCGACACCGTCGCCGTGTTCGGATGCGGCGGCGTGGGCAACGCCGCCATCGCCGCGTCCGCCCTGGCTGGGGCCCGCCAGGTCGTCGCCGTCGACATCGACGACCGCAAGCTGGCCGCGGCCCGCCAGTTCGGGGCCACCGACACGGTGAACTCGACCCAGGGTGACCCGGTGGAGGCGGTCAGGGAGCTCACCGGGGGCTTCGGTGTGGACGTCGCCATCGAGGCGGTGGGGCTACCCCAGACCATGCTCCAGGCCTTCTATGCCCGTGACCTGGCGGGGACGCTCGTGCAGGTCGGCGTCCCCTCGCCGACCATGACCGTCGAGCTGCCCATGCTCGAGTTCTTCGGGCGGGGCGGGGCGTTGAAGCCCTCGTGGTACGGCGACTGCCTGCCCAGTCGCGACTTCCCCATGTTGATCGACGCCTACCTGGCCGGGCGCCTCGACCTCGACCGCTTCGTGTCCGAGACCATCGCCGTCGACCAGGTGGAGGAGGCCTTCGGCCGGATGCAACGGGGCGAGGTACTGCGCTCCGTCGTGGTGTTCGATTCTTGACCATGGGCGTCGAGCGTCACGACGTGATCGTGGTGGGAGCCCGCTGCGCGGGCGCGCCGCTGGCCGCCCAGTTGGCCCGGGCCGGGTTGTCGGTGGCTCTGGTCGACCGCGCCAGCTTCCCGAGCGACACCGCCTCGACGCACATCTTCCAGGCCGGGGGCATCGCCGTGCTCGGTCGCCTCGGGCTCACCGAACGGCTGGTGGCCACCGGTGCACCGTGGCTGGAGGTCGCCGACTTCCACCTGGGTGATTTCTCGGCTCGGGAGCCGTGGCCGACCGAGCCCTCCGATCCGGGACCGGCCTTGTGCATACGGCGCCACGTGCTCGACGCCATTCTGGTCGACGCCGCCACCGAGGCCGGCGCCGCCGTGCACACGTCGACACGTGTCACCGCCCTCATCCGAGAGAGCGGTCGGATGGCGGGTGTGGTGGCCGATGGCGACGGCGGCGAGCGCCGCCTCCTGGCCCCCCTGGTCGTCGGTGCCGACGGGCGGTCGTCGAAGGTGGCCCGCCTGGTGGGCGCCCGTACCTACAACGTGGCGCCCAACGAGCGCTTCGGGTTCTGGGCCTACTACGAGGGGGCGACGTGGGAGGGACCGGCGGCGATCCTGCTCGTGCGCGACGAGCGCTTCGTGATCGCCTGTCCCACCGACGCCGGCCTCTACATGGTGGCCGTCCTGGCCCCGCTGTCCGAGCTGGACTCGTTCACCGTCGACGTGGAGGCCTCCTACGACGACTACGTGGCCCGGTGCCCGCAGCTGACCGACATCCTCGCCGGTGCCCGCCGGGTGGGCAGGCCCCGCGGCATCTCGTCGTTCACCGGCTTCTTCCGCGAGTCGGCCGGCCCGGGCTGGGTCCTCGTCGGCGACGCCGGTCACTTCAAGGACCCGGCGCCGGGCCAGGGCATCTCCGACGCCCTGCGCCAGGGCGAGGCCCTGGCCACCGCCATCGTCGGCGCCGGTGGCGTGGCCACCGCAACCGACGCCGCTCTGGCCCGGTGGTGGCGCTGGCGGGACGGCGATGCCGCGGGGATGCACTGGTTCGCCCACGACCTGGGCGCGGCGGGGCCCGTCCCGATCGTCTTCGGCGGGATCGTGCGCGGCCTGGCCGCCGAGCCTGACGGCCTGCGCCGGGCCATCGACGTGTTCAACCACCGGGTGGAGCCCAAGGAGCTGCTCACGCCCCGTCGGTTGGCCGTGGCCGCGGTGAAGGCCGTCGCCTCGCGCCGCCATCCGCCCGCCGCCGTGCTGGCCGAGGTACGGGAGGTGGCCGGCCGCGAGGTGCGGCGCAGGTGGCACGACCGCCACCCGCTCTACGTCACCACCACGCCGGTGCCCGTCGCCGACCCCGCTACCGCGGCCGGCGGGTGAGCCCGCGGGGGTCGATCTCGACGGGCTTCTCGATCAGATGCGCCTCCGGGTCCGGACCGGCGGGCTCGAACCAAGGAGCGCCAGGGGCGGCGTCGGGACTCAACGTCCATTTGCGGCCCACCCGGTCGATGCCCACCGGGTAGAGCGTGAGGCCGCCGTCAGCGTCGAAGTGCAGGCGCAGGAAGTGCTTCTGGTCCATGTGATGCAGCGGTGCGTAGGCCTCGTTGCCGTGGAAGCCGAAACAGTTGGTGGCCCAGAAGTACCCCGACATGCCGAAAGTGCCGCCGATGCCGCCCAGCACGGCGACCAGAGCGAGGAAGACCACCATCGACGTCGTCCCTCGGGACCCCACCAGCTCGGATGTCAACCACGACGAGGCGATCATCACCGCCCCGACGCTCGCCAGTTGCAGCCCGGCGTGAACCAGCCCGAGCACCACCTTCGGCACACCTTTGGCGTCGTGGGCGAACCGCACCATCCCGGCCAGGAGCACGATCATGAACAGGATCAGCACGAATGCAGTTGGGCTCTCCCACACCGCCCGGGTCAGCTCGACCGGGTCGAGTGACGCATAGCGGTTGTGGAGCTGCAGGCCCATCATGAACGCCAGCAGCACCTGGACGGTGCCGAAGGCGGCGGCCAGGGGGAGGTTGTAAAAGGGGAGCAGCCACACCCGCTTCCTCAGCTTCCTCGAGACCTCGGGCGAGGGGTAGACGCCCACCCTGCGGTACGGCCCGTCACCTTCGCGGCCGGGGATGACGAGCTCCTCGGGCAGTCGGTGGGTGGGGTGCAAGAAGGCCCCGCCCCCGCCCGAGGTGATGTGCTGGCGGCGACCGTCCTCCTCGACGTTGCGGCAGTAGTGGTGACGTCCGCTCTTGAGGTGCAGGACGACCCGGGCGCCGGCCGGTTCGATGATCTCGTGCTCGAGGTACTCCAGGTTGCGGTCGGAGAAGATCTCGTCGGTGCTGCGGCCGCTCTGGACCTCCTTGGCCGTGCACACGATGATGCGGTCGCCCTCGGCGATCTGGTCGGCGGCGACAGTGGAGAAGTACTCGAGTTGGGCATCGTCGAGGTGGGCCCCGAACTGCACATCGATGCCCCAGAGCCACCAGCCGCTGGGCAGCTTGAGGGCGAAGTAGCTGCGGTGCTGGCGGGTCTTCCACCCGCCGATCCAGCGGCCGTGGCAGAAGATGCTGGTGAAGTTGACCAGCCCGTCGTACCAGTCGTGGCTGCCGGGGATGGCGAACAGCTCGGGCCCGTCCTCGGTGGCGCACGGCAGGGCCGAGCGGTAAGGGCCGAGCATGCGGTTCTCGTACTCGGCCCGCTTGGGCACGGGGTACACCTGATCGCCGCCCATGACCAGGATCCGACCCCGCTCGGTGAGGTGCGTCTCACCCTCCCACCCGAGTTCGAGGCCCTCGGCGGCCAGGAGCCTGGCCACGGTGTAGGTCGAGTTCCACCCGTCGCCCAGATCGGCCACGTAGTCGAGCCACAGGCCCGACGGTCCCGGCTCGGAGCGGTCGGTGACCTCGCTCGGCGTCAGCGCCTGTAGCTCCCGGTTGTCGGCATAGGAGCTGAAGATCCCCGACAACAGGACACGCGCCGCGGTGTCGGCCAGCTGGTGGGGGTCGAGCCAGCGCACCATCGGCCGGCGCACGAAGCCCAGGGCCGACTCTTCGGTCGACGACGGGCGACCAGGGCAGGGCGGGAGGGCGGAGGAACGCCCCGCGGCTGACTCGGCCATCTGCGCCCATTCTTGCAGTGGGCCGTCCACCCCTTTCCTCAGGGTCCAGAAGATAACTACCTGCGCATCGTGTAAGCCACCTACCAGCGGATTCACATCATCGGATGCCCAGGTAGTTATCTTTCTGACCCTCACCGGCGACGGAGGCGATCAGCCAGCCAGCGGGCGTCGTGCACGGCGTAGCCGGAGTCGTCGTTGTTGAAATAGGCGTAGACGTCGCAACCCTCGTCCAGCCAGTGGCTGAGGCGGTCCGCCATCCAGAACAAGCCTTCCTCGCCATAGCGGCCCTGGTACGCGTGCTCGGTGGCGTTGGGCCCGTGGAACCGGACGTAGGTCCAGTCCGTGGTCCGCTCCCAGGGGTGGCCGGCGAGGAGGTCGTGGACGCACAGGGCGGCGCCGTGGCGATGCAGCACCTCGTACACCTCCTCGTGCAACCACGACGGCTCGCGCAGCTCCACCGCCCAGCGCGTCGTGCGGGGAGCTGCCGACAGGAACTCGTCGAGGCGCTCGGCGTTGCGCCGCCAGCGCGGCGGCAGCTGCACCAGCGTCGGGCCCGCGGTGGCGCCCAACCGGGCTACGCGGTCCATGTGGTTTCCGAGCCACGATTGCGCGTCGCGCAGCTTCATGCGGTGCGATCCGAAGGCTCCGAGCTTGAGGGCGTAGATGAACCCGGGGGGCGCCTGGGCCGCCCATCCCTCCACGGCCGACTCCGTCGGCAACCGGTAGAACGTGTTGTTGATCTCCACCGTGTCGAGCAGGGTGGCATAGTGCTCGAACCACAGGCGTTGCGGGAGCTTCTCGGGGTACACCGGCCCCCGCCAGTGCTTGTACATCCACCCAGAGCACCCGACGCGGGCGGTCCCCGTCGACGGCTGATCGCTGGTCATCGTGGTTGACACTACGCAGGCGTCGGGCGGATCCTGGGTAGACGGTGCCGACAAACGAAGCCACACCTGAGAACCGCGCCGCTCTGGCTGCCGTGACCGGCGTCCGCGACCTGGTGGTCGAGCGGCACCTGGTGCGGGCCGCCTTCGACCACCTCACCGCCGACGCCTTCATGGCGCTGCCGTTCGAGGCGTTGGGCCCGACCAAGCAGTTGCTGAAGCGGTACTTCTCGTCCCAGCCGTGGACGGCGGCTGACGACGCTGCCCTGGCCGAGGTGGTGGGACCGGGCGAGGGCTGGTGGCGACATGACCTCGACGCCGACGTGACCCTCGAGTACGGCTGGGTCGACGGCCGCTTCCGTGTCGGCCTGGTCGCCCCCGGGGCCGAGACCGGCGCGACCAGCGTGACCGGGGTGACCGGGCCCGCGGGCCCCGTCGTCGGTGACGCCGCTGGTGCCGGTACCGGCGAGGGGCTGGAGGGCAGCTTCGACGGTCCGGTGGTGCCCGAGGCCACCCCCAACCCCCGCACCATCAGGTTCCAGGTGGGCCCGATCCACGACGGGCCCAGCCGGTGGTACGTGGCCCCGAGCGACGCGAGGCGCAGCGGAGGCCAGACCGGGGACGAGCCCTCCGGCGCCGCCCCCGACGACCCCGGCGTCGACCGCCTCTTCGCCGAGGTGGCCGAGGTCGCCAACGTCTTGGTCGGCCCCGAGTTCGTGGCCGTGGGGCTGCGCCGGGCCGGCGACTGGGAGCGGCTGCTCCGGCCGGTGCTGGCCATCGTGACCGACGAGTTCGCTCCTTTCGAGCGGGTGACCCCGGGCGCCGGCGCCGGCGAATCGAGGGCCATGGGGGGTCCTGCGGGCGCCGGCTCGGTCGGCGGAACGGGTGGAGATGTTGCGCCCGGACGCACGGGCGGTGGCGGGACCGATCACCGGGTCAGCCGGCTGGAACAGGCATGGCACGATCTGGGATCGTTGCGGCCCACCGTGGTCGGCGATCTGGCTCGGGTCCGGGCGGCGGCCGGAGACGGCGACCCGTCCCGCCGCCAGGTGGCGGCCAACCTGCTGCGCGAGGCCGATCCCGACACGGCCGCCGCCGAGTGGAGCCGGTTGGTCGGCGACCCGGTGCGCTCCGTGCGGCGGGCAGCCGTCGATGCCATGGTCGACGTGGATCGTGAGGGGCTGCGGCCCCTGCTGGAACGAGCGCTGGCCGACGCCGACCCGTGGGTCCGCTGGAAGGCCTTGCGCGGCCTGGCCCAGCTCGGCGCCGCCCCCAGTCGCCACCTCGTCGCCGTCCGGGCCGATGATCCCGACTTCCGGGTACGGCTGGAGGCGGCGTCGATCCTGCGCGCCATCGCCTAGCGCGGGGGATCCCCGACCCGATCCGCGGGCGGGGATTACCTGGTCGAGCGCACCCGCTTGGCCGCCTCGGCGATCCTCGCCTTGGCCGCCGCCTTCTTGGCAGCGGTGTCCGGCACCGGCGCGGCGGTTTCCGACGCCGCAGCAGGAGGCGCCGCTGCGCTGCCGGCCCGGGCGCTCCTGGTCTTGGCGGCCTGCGGTGCCTGCGGCGGCGCCTTGGTCACCCGCCTACGGGCGGACGAGGCCTTGGTGGCGGGACTCGCTGTCGTCTTGCCGGCGGCCGACTTCCGGGGCGCCGCCCTTGTGGCCTCCTTCTTCGCAGCCGCCGCCTTTGTGGACGCTTTCTTTGCAGCCGCCGCCTTCGGAGCCGCCGCCTTTGTGGTTGCCGCCTTCCGGGCCGTCCCCCGTCCAGCGGACGCCTTGGCTGCCGGTGCCTTGGTGGCGGACGCCTTGGCTGCCTTCTTGGTGGCCGGCGGCCTTGTCGCCCTGGGCGCCGGCGTCGTCGCCGCCGCGGGCACCGCCCGCCCTCCGGCGGAGCGCCTCCGGGTCTTGGGGGACGCCTTCGCCGGACCCGCCGAACCCCTGGCCTTGGGCTTGTCAGCCGCCGGCGAGGGCCGGGGCGAGCGGCTGGCAGCCGCCTTCTGGCGCTTCGTCGTCGAGGCCGGCCTCGGGGTGATCATCCGGGACATGTTGGCGACCACGTCTGAGAAGTCGGCCGTGGCCGGCGCCTCGTCCTCGTCGTCGAGGTCGTCGTCGTCGTACAGCTCGTCCTGGTCGACCTCCAGCTCGTCTTCGTCCTCGTCGAGCTCGTCCTCGTCGATCTGGGTGCCAGGGAGGGCCACCACGCGCCGGGAGGAGTCGGGGCGCGGGGGGCGGCGCGCCTCGGCCCGGGCCCGCATGACGGCCAGGGCGGATTCCGCCGCGTCCTCGTCGTCCCCCTCGTCGACGGTGGCCATCCGGGGCCGGCCTCGATCGCGAACCGACCGGGGTCCGCCCCGCAGCGGGCTGGGCGGGGGCGGCTCCACTTCGGCGACCAGGGCCTCCCGCCGGGCGCGGATGCGTTCGAGCACGGTCCGGCCCGAGCCGTCCTCGCCCTGGGCCAGGATCTCCTCCTCGGCCTTCTTGCGGGCGGCCAGCCGGTTCAAGACGCTGGTGACCGGATCGGCGGGAGGTTTGTGCGAGGTTTTCTGCTGCCTCGCCTCCTGCTGCTCGAAGAACTGACGCATGGCCTGGTCGCGCATCATCTCGGCGGCGAAGGGGTCCTGGCGGATGACCAGGTCTTCGGGATCGGTCCCGAACCGGGCGGCGTGGTCGCGAAGGGCGAGCTCGGTGACCGACGCCGCCTCGTCGGCCGCCTCCTCGTCGTCGTCGTAGAACGGTGCGTCGGGCCCCAACGTGGGTGGGGGCGCCCCCCGCCCCCCCGGGACGCCCCCGAAGGCGGGAGCTCCAGGCGGGGGTCCGCCCCCCAGGTCGGGCACGGGCGGGCGGAAGGGCTGCGATGCTCCCGCTGACCGTCCGCGCATCGAGTCGGCCACCTCGTCCAAGGCGGTAGGGGGCCCGCTCGGGGGCGAATAGGTCGGCCGTGGCCCCGCGGCGCGCGACAGGCGTTCGAGCTCCCGCTGGGCCTCGCGCTCGATCTCCGCCTTCGAGAGAGGACCCTTGGATTTGCCGAAGAGGTCCTTTTTCACCAGCCACCTCAGGTCGGGGACGAGTCGACACCGATCCTAAGCGAGGTGCCGGGCATCGTCCACAGCGCCCGCTGGCACGGCCATCGGTGGGGGCGGGGAGGATCGAACTCCCGACGCGCAGCTTAAAAGGCTGCCGGTCTACCACTGACCTACGCCCCCTGGGACCGGCGCGACCACTGGTGCGATCGTCCCATCCCCCATCGTAGGGCGATGGGCCGGCCTTCCTGAGGGCTGCCGCGGCCGGCGCCAGGCGGCGGGCCCTGACCCCGTCATCCGGGGGCCGAGGGGAGATAGCGTCCGCCCTGTGTCCGGGCGGTCCGGACCGGGGAGGGCCGAGCCATGGCCGGATTTGTGCAGATCATCGAGATCAAGACGTCGCGTATCGACGAGATCGACGCGCTCGTCGAAGAAGCGGTTTCTCGCGGCGGCTCCATGCCGATGACGCGGGCGACCATGACGGCCGATCGTGACCGTCCCGGCTACTACCTCTCCATCCTGGAGTTCGACTCCTATGAACAGGCGATGGAGAACTCCAACAGCCCGGAGACCACCGAGATGTCCGCAAAGATGGCGTCGCTCTGTGACGGGCCCCCGACGTTCTACAACCTCGACGTTCGCCGCGTCGCAGAGAGGTAGGACGGCCACACCCGACGACGGCCCCGGGCCGCTGAAAGGAAAGGCCGTCAGGTCCCGTACCCTGGGTCGGTGCTTTCCGTGCAGGGTCTCAGTGTCGAGGTAGGTGGTCGATTCACCTTGGCCGACGCCTCGTTCACCCTGCATGCGGGTGACAAGGTCGGGCTGGTGGGCCGCAACGGCGCCGGCAAGACCAGCCTGTTGAAAGTGCTCGGCGGCGAGGACGAACCGGCGGGGGGAACCATCCGCCACACCGGGGGCCTGGGGTACCTGCCTCAGGACCCGAGGCCCCAGGGCGTCGGGCGCCAGGCGACCGGGTTCTCCCACATCCTGTCCGGGCGGGGCCTCGACAAGGCCGCCCAGCGCTTGGACGAGCTGCGCGCCGCCCTCGAGCACGACAAGTCCGACCGAGCCCTGGCCCGTTTCAGCGATGCCGAGGAAGGCTTCTTCGAAGCCGGCGGGTACGCGGCCGAGGCCCAGGTCCGCAAGCTGGCCGCCGGGCTGGGCCTTACTGTCGACCGGGTCGACCTGGCCATCACCGCCCTCTCCGGGGGCGAGCGGCGGCGCATCGAGCTGGCGCGCATCCTCTACGGCGGCAGTGACGTGCTGATGCTCGACGAGCCCACCAACCACCTCGACACCGACGCCAAGGCATGGCTGATGGGGTTCCTCGGCACCTACCGGGGAGCGTTGCTGGTGGTGAGCCACGACCTGCACCTGCTCGACAAGGCCATCACCCGCATCCTGCACCTCGACGAAGGTCGGTTGATCGAGTACCGGGGCACCTACTCGGAGTACCGGGCCGCCCGAGCCGCCGACGAGGAGCGGGCGGCCAAGACCGCCGGTCGCCAGCAGGCCGAGATCCGTCGTCTCAGCGACCAGGCCGACAGCATGCGGGGCCAGACGGCCAAGCGGGCCCGGGTCGCCAAGTCGATCGACCGGCGGGTCGACAAGATCCGCACCTCGGCGGTGCAGGGGCCGGTGCGGGAGAAGAAGTACAACGTCCGCCTCCCCGACCCGCCGCGGTCGGGCCGCATCGTGTTGGAGGGGGAGGGCCTCGCCAAGTCCTACGGGGCCACGGGGCCGGACGGCCCCGGCCAAGCCACCGAGGCAGCGGCAGTGTTCGAGGGTGTGGACGTCACCTTGGAGCGGGGCCGACGCCTGCTGGTGATGGGCCTCAACGGCGCCGGCAAGACGAGCCTGTTGAAGGTCCTGGCCGGCACCACCGAGCCCACCGAGGGATCGGTTCGACTGGGCATGGGCGTGTCGGTGGGCTACTACGCCCAAGAGCATGAGGGGATCCGCGAGGGGGTGTCGGTGCTCGACCATCTCCGGGAGAACGGCAACGCCCCCGACGTGGAGCTGCGCGCCCTGCTCGGCATGTTCGGGTTGATGGGCGAGATCGCCTTCCAGGACGCCGGCACCCTGTCGGGGGGGGAGAAGACCAAGCTGGCCCTGGCCCAACTGGTGGCCGGTCGCCACAACCTGCTCCTCCTCGACGAGCCCACCAACAACCTCGACCCGCCCTCCCGCCAGGCCATCGGCAAGGCCCTGGCCGGCTGGTCGGGCACCATGGTGGTGGTCAGCCACGACACCGAATTCGTCAACCAGCTGGCGGCCGACGACGCCCTCCTGCTGCCCGAAGGCACCTTCCAGCGCTGGAGCGACGACCTCCTCGACCTCGTGTCGCTGGCCTAGGCTCGCAGCGATGACCGACAGCACGACCAGCGACGACACGGGTGAGTCGGCCCGCTCCCGGCTCGTCGAGGAGCGCACCCGGCTCCAGAGCGTCCGCGACGGCCTCGACGACGACCACCTGAGTGACCAGACCGAGCAGGACAGCTTGTCCGAGCTCTCGTCGGTCGACCAGCACCAGGCGGACATGGGCACCGAGACCTTCGAACGGGAGAAGGACATCTCCATCCTCGAGGCCATCGAGTCGGAGCTGGCCGACGTCGAGCACGCCCTGCGACGCCTCGACGAGGGCACCTATGGCACCTGTGAGGCGTGTGGTCGTCCCATCGACGACGACCGCCTCCAGGCCCTGCCTGCCGCTCGCCTGTGCCGAGACGACCAGGAGCGCGCCGAGGTGGCCCCCGGCGCCACCGTCACCGAGAACGAGTGAGTTGAGCTGCTGAACGCGCGCAAGGCCGTCCCTCTGGCTGCGGCGGGGACCGCCGTGGCCGGAGCAGCCGCGGCGGGCCTCGTCCTGGCCGACGAGGACCGACGCCTGCGCCTCGACCGCCAGGCCCGGGTGTGGCGTCTGTCCGCCCGGCGGGCCGTGCACTGGTCGGTCATCAAGATCCGGGGGCGGCGGGCCACCGAGGCGGAGCGGGCCCGCTTGGAGGAGACCTTTGCCATCCGCAGCGCCCAGGACGTGGCCGAGGTGCTGGGCGGCATGAAGGGCGCCATCATGAAGGCGGGGCAGATGATCTCGTTCATCGCCGAGGGCCTACCCCCCGAGGCCCGGGCCGCCCTGGCCACCCTGCAGGCTGACGTCCCGCCCATGGCCCCGAGCCTGGCCGAGGGGGTCATCCGCGCCGAGCTGGGAGCCGACCCCGAGAAGCTCTTCCTCGACTGGGACCCGATTCCGAAGGCGGCGGCGTCGATCGGACAGGTGCACCGGGCGGTGATGCACGACGGGCGCATCGTGGCCGTGAAGGTGCAGTACCCCGGCGTCGACAAGGCCATCCGCTCCGACCTCGACAACGCCGAGCTGCTCTACGGGATGTTCGCCAGCTTCGCCCTGAAGAACATGGACGTGCGGGCCATGGTCGACGAGCTGCGGGCGCGCATGAGCGACGAGCTCGACTATCGGCTCGAGGCCCGGTGCCAGACCGAGTTCGCCGAGCGCTACCGCGGCCACCCGTTCATCCACGTGCCCGACGTGGTGCCCGAGCGCAGCGCCATGCGGGTCATCACCAGCGAGTGGGTCGACGGCCTGTCATGGGCCGAGTTCGGCGCCACCGCCACCCACGCCCAGAAGCAGGTGGCGGCCGAGGTGCTGTTCCGCTTCGCCGAGGGGTCCATCTGGCATCACGGCGTGTTCAACGGCGACCCCCACCCCGGCAACTACCGCTTCCACACCGACTCGGCCCGGATCACCTTCCTCGACTTCGGGTTGGTGAAGCGCTGGGCCCCGGGTGAGCTGGAGACCCTGAGCCCCATCCTCGACGCCATCCTCGCTCAGGATCCCGATGCCCTCATCACCGCCCTGGTGCGGGCCGGGTTCCTGCCCGCCGACCACGGGATCGAGCCGGCCAGGATCTACGAGTACTGCAGCGGCCCCTACATCCCGTTCCAGCGCGACCATTTCACCTTCGACTCCGAGTTCGTGGGGCGCACGCTGGGGCGCATGCTCGACCTCCAGGGCGAGTTCGGCGACGTCATACGCCTGCTGAACATGCCTCCGTCCTACGTCATCCTCGACCGGGTGGTGTGGGGCATGAGCGCTCTGTTCGGCCGCCTCCAGGCCGGCGCCCGCTGGGGGGCGCTGCTCGACGAGTACCTCCACGACGGCCCCCCCTCCACCGCGCTGGGTCGAGCCGAGGACGAGTGGCGGCACGCCCGGCAAGCTACGGCAACGCCGTAGGCGGCTTCGTCCGCCGGTTCGCCTTCCCTCCCCGCTACGGGCGTGAGGAGCGGCTCAGCCTCGTCACCTCTGACGGCGTACACCTCACGGGGGCCCGACTGAGCGGTCCGCCCGACGCCTTCGCCACCGTCGTGCTGGTGCACGGCCTGGTCCAGTCGGCCCGCACGCCTCGCATCAACGCCTTCGCCCGCCAGCTGGCCGGTCACGTCAACGTGGTCGTCCCCGAGCTCCGCGGCCACGGGAGGTCCGGAGGGCTGTGCACGCTGGGCCGCGACGAGCCCCTCGACGTGGCCGCCGCCGTGGCCGCCGCCCCCGCCGGGCTGCCGGTCGTCACCGTGGGAATCAGCCTGGGCGGGGCGTCGGTGCTGCTCCACGCCGGTACCTACGGAGGTGTGGCCGGGGTGGTGGCCATCAGCTCACCAGCGCGGTGGACCACCTGGGACACCCGGGCCACCATCCGGGTGAAGCGCTACGTCGACTCTCGTACCGGGCGCCAGGTGCTGGCCCGGGTGCTGCGCACGCGGGTGGCCGCCAACCTCGACGAGGTGCCCGACGCCAGCGGCGTGGTCGCCCGCATCGCCCCGGCGTTCACCCTCGTGGTCCACGATCCCGCCGACCACTACTTCGGCGAGGAGCACGCCCGCACCCTCTACGAGTGGGCGGCCGAACCCAAGGACCTGTGGCTCCTCCCCGGCACCGGCCACGGCACCGATCTGTTGACGCCTGCCCTGGGCCACCGCCTGATCGCCGACCTGCGCCGCCGCCTCACCGGCGTCTGAGCGCCGAGCGGCCCCACCGATTCTTTTCGCGATTTCTAACCGCCGATGTTAGAAATCGCGAAAAGAACGGGCCGGAGTCGGGGGTCAGCTGTTGGTCTTGGCCAACAGGAAGCCGCGGGCGCGCTCGGCCCGGCGGTAACGGTGGACGAGAGCCCAGAAGGCGGGCCCGTGGCGGGGCTCGACGAGGTGGGCCAGCTCGTGGACGAGGACGTAGTCGACCACCCAGGCGGGAAACCCGGCCAGGCGGGAGGACACCCGGATAACCCCGTCGTCGGGCGAGCACGATGCCCAGCGCGAGTGCTGGTTGTCGACCCAGCGGACAGCGCCGGGGCTGGGCAGGCGGTAGCGGGCAGCCAGGAGCCTGGCCCGGGCGTCGAGGTCGGTGGCCTCGGTGGCCTTGCGACGGTCGAGACGGCCGAGCATCTCGGCCACCCAGCGCTCCTCGTCCTCCCGGCTCATGGCCGCCGGGATCCAGACCCGGACGACACCGTCGGTCTCCGAGGCCTGTACGGTCTTGCGCCGGCGCGGGCTGCGTATGACCTCGACCCGCACGGTGTGCGACGCTAGCCGCAGGCCATCCCGCTCAGAGGGCTGCTCGGGCCTTGGGCTCCAAGCACGCTCGTCCACGCCGTAGCGGCCGATCGCCGACACAAGGAGCAGTCCGTGGGGCTCGACATCGCCAAACTCGGGGCCCGGTACGGGCCGGACAGGGGTCTCGTCGACCCCGAGCGGGCTCTGGCCTACGCGGCCGCCACCAACGACCCAGGCGCCGGGTACCGGCCCGACGGGTTGGTGCCGCCCCTGTACGCCGTGGTCCCCACCTGGGACACCACCATGGCCGCCGTGCACGACGTGGTGCCCGGCGACGCCATGGGCATGCTCGTGCACCTGTCCCAGGACATGCGCTTCTTCCGGCCCCTCACCGCCGGCCAGGCCCTGGTGACCGAAGCCGAGATCTGTGGCATCCGCAGCCGTCGATCGGGTGCATCTCTGCTGGTGGTCGTCACCAGCGTCGACGAGGCAGGCGATCCGGTGCTGCGCCAGTACGCCACCATGTTCATCCGGGGACTGGGAGGCGGTGAGAGCGGAGGAGACGAACCTCCCGACCACAGCGTTGCCAACGGGGCCCGTGGTCTCCTCGTGGCGGAACGCACGGTGCGCCTCGACGACGACCAGACGCTGCGTTACGCCGAGGCCTCGGGCGACACCAACCGTATTCATGTCGACGAGACCTTCGCCAAGGAGATGGGGCTTCCGGGCATCATCGTCCACGGCATGTGCACCATGGCGTTCTGTGGGCACGCGGTCATCGGCGAGACCGCCGGGGGAGACCCGGCGCTGCTGCGCCGCCTGGCCGTGCGCTTCTCGCGCCCCGTCCTGCCCGGGTCGGACCTGGTGACGTCGGTCTTCGCCGCCGGAGAGTCGTCCGACCGGCGCTGTTTCGTCTTCGAGGCCCGAAGCCGGGGGGAGGTCGTGATCAAAGACGGATGGGCGGAGATCGGGCCTCCGCCGGCCTAGCCATGCCGAGCCTGCGACTGTTCGCGGCGGCGCGCGAGGCCGCCGGTGTGGCTCGGGCCGACTTCGAGGGGACGACCGTCGCCGAGATGCTCCAGGCCGCCGAGGCCTCCTTCGGCGAGCGGTTCAGTGCCGTGTTGCGGCAGTCCCGGGTGTGGGTGAACGGCGAGCCGGCGACGGCCGAGACGGCCGTCACGGGCCACGACGTGGTGGCCGTCCTCCCCCCGGTCTCGGGTGGCGCCGGCGAGGTGGCGGCCACCTCGACCCCGGTTCGTCCCCGTCCCGCCCGTCCCCTCCCTACCCGCCTCGCACCCACCGCCCCCCGGCGCACCGCCGCCCCCGCCGGACCCGCGCCCACGGCCGGCCCCCAGCCCACGGCCGGCCCCCAGCCCACGGCCGGCCCCAGCCCCACCGCCGCTCCTGCCCGGCGTCCCGTGGCCCCCGAGACCGCGCCGGCGGTGCGCGCGCCCGGGCCCGTTCCGAGGGATCAGGCCCCGACCACGACCAGATCCGGGCCGGCGCTCCCGTCGAAGGCGACGGCCGGGGCGGCCGGCAGAACTCCGGCGGTGCCGGCCGCCACCAGCCCGGCGGCAGCGGCGACGGCCACGACGGGGCTGGCGGCGTCCGACGAGTGGTGGGAGCCGCTGGCCCGGCTCGGGGTGGTCTACGACAACAGCCGTCCGCACGGGAGGATCGGCCTGGCCTGGGCGGTGGTGACGGTGGGCGCCACCATCGCCGGCCCGACCTGGATCGCCGCCTGGTTGGCGGTGAGCGCCTTCGTCGGCGCCTCCCAGGCCGCCGGGACCCGCCGGGCCCTCGACGTGGCCCCACCACCGTGGCTGGCGGCGGTGACCTCGTTGGCGCCGCCGGTGGCGGCAATGTTCGGCGGGCGCTACGCCGTGGCCGTCATCGCCACCGGCCTGGGGCTGGCCATCGTCGTCCGGGTGTTCGTCAACCACAAGGGCACCGCCGAGAACCTCGCCCTGGCCCTGGTCATCGGGATGGCCACCGGCTCGGCCGCCGCCGCCGTGGCCCTCACCAGAGACGTCAACATCGCCGCCGCCGTCTACCTCCTCGCCTGCGCGTGCATCTACGATGCCGGGGCCTATCTCGTCGGGACCGGGGCCTCGGCCGCCTGGGAGGGACCGGTGGCGGGGGTGGTGGCCCTCATCCCCGTGACGATCCTGGCCGCCGTCGTGCTCGTCCCGCCCTTCCCAGGCGGCACGCCGTTGGCCCTGGGGCTGCTGGCCGCCGTCCTCGCCCCCCTGGGCCCGCTGGCCGGCACCGCCCTGCTCGGCCGCCGCGACGCCGACGCCCCCGGCCTCCGACGTCTCGACTCGCTGATCTTCCTCGCCCCCGCATGGGCCTGGCTGATCACCACGATCCTGCGCTGACGACCAGTCGGCTGACGACCGGTCGGCTGACGACCAGTCGGCCCGGGTGCTGCGCTGCTAGGCCTTCTTCGTCTCCCAGAAGATGGTGTCGATCTGGCCGATGAGGTCGAGGAGCTGGTCACCGCTCGCCGGGTCCTCCGACTTCTTGGTCGCGCCGGCCGCCTTGGTGGCGTCCCAGAACAGCTGGTGCAGCTGCGGGTACTTCTCGACGTGCTCGGGCTTGAAGTAGTCGGTCCAGAGCACCCAGAGGTGGTGCTTCACCAGGTCGGCGCGCTCCTCTTTGATCTGCACGGCGCGCTGGCGGAAGACCTCGTCGTCGGAGGCCTGGAACTTCTCCTGGCACCCCTTGACCGATTGGGCCTCGATACGGGCCTGGGCCGGGTCGTAGACCCCACAGGGGAGATCGCAGTGGGCGTGCACCCGTTCGGGCGGACGGATCCGGTCGACGAGGGCGGTGATGCCGGTGAGAATGGGCATGCCTGATGCTCCTCCGCTTCGATTGTTGATGCCCCAGAACACTACCCAGTCCCCCGAAGGGTGACGGCAACGCGGCGATCGTGGGCCTTCGCGGTTCTCGCCGGCGGGGCCTGGGCGGCGCTCCGGGTGGGCCGGGTCAGGCGGGTCGAGGTGGTGGGCGACAGCATGCGTCCCACGCTGGAGCCCGGCGACCGCCTGGTGTTGAGCCGGGGGCGCCGGCCTCGGGTGGGCGAGCTGGTGGCGGTGGTCGATCCGCGACAACCGGCGCGCACCGTGATCAAGCGTCTGGCCGCCGTCTCCGCCGCGGGGCTCATCGTCGTGGGCGACAACCCGGCGGCCAGCACCGACAGCCGGGTCTTCGGGCCTGTCGCCCCCGGCGCCGTTCGTGGTCGGGTCGTTTACCGCTACCACCCCGTCGACCGGCGTGGCCGGCTGTCCTCACCCGGCCCGACCAGCCGTTGGTAACGTGCTGCCATGGGATGGAGGGACGACCTGGACCGCATCCTGGCGCCCGACTATCTCGGCGACACCGCCACCCGCTCCATCGAGGAGCTCCGTGAGATGGCCGCCCAGTCCCAGGCCGTGGGGGACGACATCTCGTACCTTCGGCGCCAGGTACAGGGGCGCCTCGACATCGTCCGCTGGGAGCTGGCGCGGCGAGAATCGGGCGAGGGCCGGTCGAGCACCGACGACCTGGTGAAGAGCCTCAGCGGCGTGCTGGCGGCCAACGTCCACGCCCCCGGCCACCAGCAGATGGTGGATGGCGTCGAGCCCGCCCACCTCGACGAGCTCACCGATGAGCTCAGCGCCCTCGTGCCCCCGGTGTGGAAGCTGCCCGATCTCGACGACACCGAGCTGCAGGCGCTGGCCGACGGTCTGGCCCGGCACGAGAGCGAGTACTCGTCGTTGCGCAGGGAGGTCTTCTCCCGCGCCGATGCCCTCCGGGGCGCAATCACCGCCCAACTCGGCGGCTGAGTTACTGGCGGCTTCGCCGCCCCGGGCGGGGCCCCAACCCCGCCCTCCTCCGAAGCGGCGGGGCCCCCACCCCGCCGCCGGCCGTGTTACCGGCGGCTTCGCCGCCCCGGCCGTGTCCCTGGCGGCTTCGCCGCCACGGGCGGCGCCCTCCCGGTGGTGAAGGTAGAGGTCCGTCACTGGGTAGGGTTGCACCCCGTGCGTCGGCTGGCCGTCATCTCGTTGCACACCTCTCCGCTCGCCCAGCCAGGTGCGGGAGACGGTGGGGGCATGAACGTCTATGTGCGTTCGCTGTCGTCGGCGCTGGCCCGCGCCGGCATCGACTGCGACGTGTACACGCGCGCCTGGCGTGGCGGACTGGCCCCGGTGGTTTCGGTGGAGCCCGGGTTCCGGGTGCACCACGTTCCCGCCGGCCCCATGGCCACGGTGCCCAAGGAGTCGATGCCCGAGCTGGTGCCGGAGTTCACCAAAGGCGTCCTGGCCGCCGTCGCCGCCCACGGTTCGGCCGATCTCATCCACGCCAACTACTGGCTGTCGGGCGTGGCCGGCCACGCCCTCAAGCACGAGCTGGGCCTCCCGCTCGTCAGCACCTTCCACACCCTGGCGAGGGTCAAGGCCCAGGTCATGGCGGACAAGGGCGAGAGCCGGGGGCGGGCCGAGGCCGAGGTGGTCGGGTGCTCGGATGCCATCCTGGCCTCCTCCGACGACGAACGGGCCCAGCTCGAGCGCCTCTACGACGCGCCGCCGGGGCGGGTGGAGATCGTGCCACCCGGTGTCGACCACGAGCGGTTCGCCCCCGGCGACCGGGCCCGAGCGAGGTCCGACCTCGGGCTCGGTGATGGCCCGGTGCTGCTGTTCGTGGGCCGGATCCAGCCCCTCAAGGGTGTCGATGTGGCCATCGAGACGGTCGCCCGGCTGCATGGCGATGTCACCCTCGTCATCGTCGGCGGCCCCTCGGGGCCCGACGGCCAGAGTGAGCGTCGTCGCCTCGATGGTCTCGTCGCCCAGCTCGGCGTCGAGTCGCGCGTCCGCTTCGTCGAACCCCAGCCCCATGCCCAGCTGGCGGCGTGGTACCGCGCTGCGGACGTCTGCCTGGTCCCCAGCCGGTCCGAGTCGTTCGGTTTGGTGGCCTTGGAGGCGGCGGCCTGCGGGACGCCGGTGGTGGCCGCCGCCGTCGGGGGACTGCCCACACTGGTCGTCCACGGTGTGACCGGGTACCTCGTCGAGGGCGGCGACTCCCGAGGTTTCGCGGCGCGGGTGGGCGAGGTGCTCGGCGAGCCGGCGCGTGCCGCCCGCATGGGCCAGGCCGCCTCCCTGGGAGCCCGTCGCTACAGCTGGTCGATCACCGCGGCGCGCCTCCGGCGCCTGTATGCGGATCTGACCGCCCGCGACCTGGTGGAGTGTTAGGTAGTCTCTGCCCTTCCGGGGCACCAACTGTGAGGCTCCAGTCGACGTCCAGCCCTCCTCCAACGGGGTAGTTGGCGCGCCCCGAGATATTTCACACCATCTGCTTGCATCTGGTGCAGGGGCCGGGCTAGGGTGGCAGTGGCCCGAGGGGCAGAACGGAGTGGTCGTTCGGGGAAGTGCGACTGCACCGGGAGGTTCCTCGGGCCCCTCGTCGCATGGTCACCATCCGGGTCGTCAGTGCCCCGGGCACTGCACCGGTCCCCACCTGCACTTCGAGATTGGCAGCCCCCGAGACCCCAGGCCTTCCTACCCTGAGCGGCACGCACTGCCAGCGTCCACCCGGTCGCCCCGCCTACATTCGTCGCCATGGGCTTGCGGCTGGTCATCGTCGGTGGCGGGAAGATGGGCTCGGCATTGGTGGCCGGGCTGGTGGGTGCCCACTGGGCCGGAGCCGAACAGCTGGCGGTGGTCGAGCCCATCGCCGCCCGGCGCGACGAGCTGGGTCGCCTCCATCCCGGTCTGGCGGTCACCGCCGAGGTTCCCGGGGCCGAAGGCGCCGTCCTGGCCGTGAAGCCGTCCGACGTCGCTGCCGCCTGTGCCGGCGTCGCCGGCGCCGGGATCGCCCGGGTGCTGTCCATCGTGGCCGGGGTCGGGCTCGACAGCCTCCAGTCCGCCCTGGGTGATGACGTGGCCGTGGTGCGGGCCATGCCCAACACGCCGGCGCTGGTCGGCGCCGGGGCGGCGGCCATCGCCGGCGGCCCGGGCGCACGTGAGGCCGACCTCGACTGGGCCGACGGCATCCTGTCGGCCGTGGGCCTGGTCGTGCGCGTGGGCGAGCCTCTGCTCGACGCCGTGACCGGCCTGTCCGGGTCCGGGCCGGCCTATGTGTTCTACCTGGCCGAGGCGCTCATCGAGGCGGGGGTGCTCAACGGCTTGACCCGCGACGTGAGCCGGGCACTGGTGGTGCAGACCATCCTGGGATCGGCTCGGCTGCTCGACCAGTCGGGACAGTCGGCCGGCGAGCTCCGGGCGGCGGTGACCTCTCCCGGAGGCACCACCGCCGCCGGCGTGCGGGCCCTGGAGGCCGCCGCCGTGCGCAGCGCCGTGCTGGAGGCGGTGACGGCGGCCGCCGAGCGCTCCCGGGAGCTGGGCCGGGGGTGAAATCCGGCCCCTCTTTCCCTTGTCCGCCCCGCGGCGTACATTGCCAGGAGCGAAGAGGGGAGAGTTCACGGTGAAGTCCGATGCGCGCGCGCGGTTTCTGACCGCGGCAGAGGTGGGTGGGCTCCTCCGGGTCTCCACCATGACGGTCTACCGGCTGATCAAGAGCGGCCAGCTGGCCGCCGTCCGGGTCGGCAAGTCCTACCGGGTCCGAGAGGACGACGTCGACCGCTTCCTCGCCAGCACCTACACCGAAGCAGGCTGACCTCCCAGGCTGGACCTCCCCCAGGCTGGACCTCCCCCAGGCTGGACCTCCCCAGGCTGGACCTCCCCCGGCCGGAGGAGGGCCGGCCTGGCAGTAGCGTGCCGAGGGCATGGCTGCCGGGTTCGACACCGTCTCGTTCCTGTCCGACTACGGGCTGGCCGACGAGTTCGTCGGCGTGGTCAAGGCGGTGATCGCCGCCATCGCCCCCGCGGCGCGGGTGATCGACGTGAGCCACCAGGTCGCCCCCCACGACATCCGGGCGGGCAGCCTGGTGCTGGCCCGCAGCATCCAGTACCTGCCTCAGGGAGTGGTGCTGGCTGTCGTCGACCCCGGCGTCGGCACCGCCCGGCGTGCCGTGGCCGTCGAGGTCGGTGGCGACGACGGCGGTGCCGACGACGGCGGTGGCGACGACCGCTGGGTGCTGATCGGCCCTGACAATGGCCTGCTGGCTCCTGCGGTGGCCCTGGCCGGCGGCGCCCGGCGGGCGGTGTCGCTCACCAACACCGACTGGCACCTGGCCGCACCGGGGCCCACTTTCGCCGGGCGCGACGTGTTCGGGCCGGCGGCCGCCCACCTGTGCGCCGGCGTGGAGCTCGACGAGCTGGGTGACCCCGTCGACCCGTTCACCCTCGTGCCCGGCATCATCCCTCTCCCCCGGGAGGAGAACGGCGGGGTGGAGGGCGAGGTGCTGTGGGTCGACCGGTTCGGCAACGCCCAGCTCAACGTGGGGCCCGACGAGATCGAGGCCATGGGCTCGCCCGTCGTGGTGCGCATGGGCGAACGGACCCGCAGCGCGGCGCGGGTGGCCAGTTTCGCCGAGCTGTCCACCGGACAGGTCGGCCTGGTCGTGGACTCCTACGGCCTGCTGGCCGTGGCCCTCGATCGCCGGTCGGCGGCCGAGGACCTCTCGCTGGCCGCCGGGGACCTGGTCCGCCTCGAGCCCACCGGTGACGCGTGAGACGGGGCACCACCATCGCCCTGGCGGCCCTGCTGTTCGCCATCTTCGCCGCCGCCATCGCCCAGTTCCTCATCATCGGCCGGTAGCCGGCCGGTCGAACGGTCAGCCCGTCCGATCCCCGAGTGAGCTGCACAGGCGGCTGATCTCGCGCTCGAGCGAGTTCAGCCCCTCGACCTTGTCGAGGCACAGAGCGACGCCCGCCTCGTCGGCCTCGCGCTGCAGGGCATCGTCGATGTAGGCGGTGTAGAGCACGACGACCTGGTCGGGCCGCCGGCCCCGCAGCCGGCGGGCGGCGTCCAGGCCGTCCATCACCGGCATCTTGTAATCGATGACGATCACATCGGGATCGGCCTCGTCGACATGGTCGAGGGCATCGGGGCCGCCCGACGCCTGGTGGACCACGTCGAAGCCGTCGACGGTGAGCATGGTCGTGAGCATCCGCCGTACGTGGTCGGTGTCATCGACGATCATCACCCGGATGGGCGCCCGGCTGGCCTCGGCCACGCACGCCAATCTACCGGGTCGGGGTAACTACCGACCTCCCCTGGGCAGGGGAGCGGGTCGGGATCTCAGCTGTGGCTGTTGAGGGAATCGAGGGCCCGCAGGGCGTCGAGGACGAAGTGCAGCGTCGACACCGACGGCGCCGGCGGAGGCGGTGGTGTGGGGGCGACGGCGGGTGGAGCCGCCCGGGGGGGTTGCGGGACCGGTGGGACGGTGGTCGTGACCCGCCGGGCCACCGTGGGCGGAGGCCCCGGATCGGCGGCGGCGACGGATCGCCCACCGCCCCTCGGCTGCTCGAAGTCCTCCACCACATAGGTCCGGCCACCGCCGGAGGCGACGCCGATCCCGACCAGCGAGAAGTCGCCGGTGATGTTCTCGTAGTGGTGAGGACTGGCCAGCAGGGCCTGGTGCACCTCGGCGACGCTGGCGCCCACGCCCACGTTCTCACCCAGTCGGGACCAGCCGTCGACCTGGGACCCCAGGTCGGGGTTGTGGGAGATGCCGCCCTGGGCGGCCATGGTCTGCGCCCACGAGCGGGCCACCGAAGAGAGTGACGAGTCCATGCTCAGCGCCGGGTCGCCGACCGACGCCCGAGCCTGATTGGTGAGAGCCAACAGGTTCGCCTCGTCGGAACCGGTGGCGGCGGCGGCGGGAGCAGCCGTGAGGGCCGTGCCCGGGAGCACGACCCCGAGGGTCAAGGTGCCGCCGGCGAGGGTGGCGACCGATGCCATGGCCGCGATGAACCGACGTGCGCGCATTGAGATCCCCTCCGGCGCCCGGCTGACGTCGCGGCCGTGGGTTCGACCCCGGCTGCGTCAGTCGTGCTGTGTCCAGGTACCGACTGTCCTGGACTGCTTCGGCAGGAGAGCGATCGAAGCTTGAGTCAAGCCCCCGCTAAATGGGCAGCAGTGCGGGGAGTGACGCTCAGCCGGTGGTGCTGGTGAACTCGGCGACCCGCTGGCTCGAGTGGCCCACCGGGGGCGGTGCGGATGCGCGGGCGGGGCGCAGGAAAACCACCATGGTGGGGACGAGGTAGGCCAGCCACACCGCCAGCTCGAGGCGGGACGGTGTGGGGCTGACGCTGAACAAGCCCTTCCACAGCGATCCCCACCAGCTCGACGGCGGCAGGATGCCGCTGGCGTCGAAGACCACGTGGCCCAGGCCCCCGAAGGTGAGGTACCCCGCCTCTTGGAGATCGTGCATGCCGTAGGCCAGCACGCCCGCAGCCACGACCACCAGACCGGCGCCGGTGTAGCGGAAGAACCGGGCCAGGTTGATCTGAACCGAGCGACGGTACACGAGGTACCCGAGCACGAACGCGGTCGACAGGCCCAA
The DNA here is from genome assembly GCA_036264885.1 of Acidimicrobiales bacterium. Lineage (GTDB taxonomy): Bacteria > Actinomycetota > Acidimicrobiia > Acidimicrobiales > AC-14 > DATAQC01. The sequence continues at coordinate 60,501 of DATAQC010000047.1, forward strand.
CGTGGCCCCGGCCACCGGCGTGAACGTGGACCCGGTCGACTGCACCGCCGTCCAGATGAAGAGGGCGGTCTCCAGGCCCTCCCGTGCGACGGCCACGAAGGCGGTGAAGGCGAGGGCGCCGGTGCCCATGGCCAGGGCCGAGTCGAGACGGTCGTGGAGCTCGCCCTTCAGGTGCCGGGCCGTCCGGCGCATCCAGAAGATCATCCAGGTGACCAGGGCCACGGCCAGTACCGACATGACCCCACCGAAGGCCTCCTGGGCCTTGAACGTGAGCGAGTGCGAGGTGAAGGTGAGCAGGGCCCCCGCCGCCAGGCTGATGGCGGCTGCCGCCCCGGCGCCGATCCAGACCGAGCGCAGGGCGCCGCGGCGGTCGGTTCGCACGAGGTACGCCACGAGGATGCTGACGACGAGCGCCGCTTCCAGCCCCTCTCGTAACCCGATCAAGAAGTTGGCGAGCACGGTCCGGTCCCTTCGTCGACCTGGCGTGAGCACAGACGCCCAGAGGGTATTAGGTGAGCCTAACGAAGTCTCTCAGGTAAAGCTAACTGTACTTCGCATCTACCCGTTCGACAACAGGTTCTTTGTCGGCAGGCCCGACCCGTCGGTCATCGGCGACGGGGCCCCGGCGGGGGCTGGACGTGGCCACCATGAAGCCGGCGAACACGAGGGCGATGCCCACCAGCAGGGTGACGGCGAACGCCTCCATGGCGTCGAGCACCGAGTTGAACAGACCTCCGGCTCCCAGCACGAGCGTGCCCGTGGCGATGAGCACGTTGGCCCCGGCCAGGCGGCCTGCGGGGCCCCGGGCCGGCGCCGTCCGGCCGCTCCGCCAGAAACGCCACGCGCTCCACGCTGCGCCCCCGAGCACCACGGTGGCGCCCACGCCCGAGGCGACGGCGGCCAGGATGCGGGGGAGGGCGCCGAACACCTCTGATCCCTGGGGAAGGCGGTCGACCGGGACCCGACCGTGCATGGGCGCCTCCAGCACGACACCGGCGGCGAACGCCGAGGCCAGGGCCACGATGGCCGTCCACCGGTCGGCTCTCCGCCGGTCGCCCAGCAGGTACACCGTTCCCAGGGCCAGGAACGGCACGTTGACCACCGCCCCGAACAGGTAGAAGACCCGGAAGGTGGCCTCGTCCCACCCGTTGGTGGCGCCGAACCACAACGCCGCCGCCCCCACGAAGAACATGACCAGCGACACCGTCCACGCCAGCTCATGGGGACGACGGGCGGCCAGCCACCGCTCGTAGGTCGACATGGCGAGGGCCAGCGCCACCAAGGCGGCGGCGGCGGCCAGCGCCGACTGGGTGGACACGAACGGCGATTTTACCGATTGCGAGCGGGTAGGCCCCGACGCCTGTCGCCGGGCGGTGTTGGGGCAGCGACCCTTGTGAACGAGCGCACGAGGGCGGCGTTACACTTGGGCACGATGTCCGACCAGACCCCTGCCCAGGGGCGGTTCCCGGGCGATGCGTCCCCCGGCTCGTCAGGCAACGGCGCAGCGCCGCGGCCTCCCGGGTGGGAAGAGCCGCCGGCGGTCGACGGCGCCGACGGCGCCGACCTCGGCAATGCTGCCAGCGCCGACTTCGGCGACGCCGACGGTGGTCGGTCGCGCAGCCAGCGCCGCATTCCCGAAGCCACCGTTGCCCGCCTGCCCGTGTACCTGCGGTGCCTGGTCGAGCTGGCCGACCTCAAGACGGTGACGGCCTCGTCGGAGCGCCTGGCCGAGATGGGTGGCGTCAACGCCGCCAAGGTCCGCAAAGACCTTTCCTACCTCGGGTCCTACGGCACCCGGGGAGTCGGCTACGAGGTCGACAACCTCATCGTGCACATCTCGCGGATACTCGGTCTCACCCAGGACTGGCCGGTGGTGATCGTGGGCATCGGCAACCTGGGCCACGCCCTGGCCAAGTACCGGGGCTTTGCCGCCCGGGGGTTCCGGGTGGTGGCGCTGGTCGACGCCGACCGGTCCAAGGTCGGCGAGCGGCTCGAGGGCCTCGAGGTCCGCCATCTCGACGAGCTGCCTCAGATCGCCGCCGACGAGCAGGTCGCCATCGGCATCATCGCCACACCGGCTGCTGCCGCCCAGGACGTGGCCGATCGGTTGGTGGCCGCCGGCGTGTCGTCGATCCTCAACTTCGCCCCGGCGATCGTCACCGTGCCCGCCGGGGTGTCGGTGCGCAAGGTCGACCTGTCCATCGAGTTGCAGATCCTGTCCTACCACCAGCAGCGGCGGGGAGCCGCAGCCGAATCCGCCCTCAGGACCGCCTCCGCCCTGGTCGCCGATGACGAGGCTGCGGCGGTGGAGGTCCAGGGAGCAGACCGCTGATGGTCGACCTCGACACCGCCTATCCCGTCAACCTGCTGGTGGCCGGTCGACCCTGCCTGGTCGTGGGTGGCGGCACGGTGGCGGCCCGCAAGGTGGAAGGCCTTCTGGCCTGTGACGCCTCCGTCCGGGTGGTCTCACCTGTCGTCGACGACGAGATCCGGGGGTGGCCCGAGGTCACCGTCGACCAGCGGCCCTACCGCCGGGGCGACGTCGACGGCCAGCGCCTCGTCATCTCCGCCACCGACTCGTCCGAGGTCAACCGGGCCGTGTATCTCGATTGCGAGGCGGCCGGAGTGTGGGTGTGCGGCGCCGACGACCCCGACAACTGCTCGTTCACCCTGCCGTCGGTCGTGCGCCGGGGCACCCTGGTGGTCACCGTGGCCACCGGGGGCCGCAGCCCGGCCGTGGCCCGGTGGCTGCGCGAGCGGTTGGAGGCCCAGATCGGCCCCGAGTACGAGGTCCTGCTCGACCTGGTGGCCGATCAGCGGGCCGCGGTCAAGGCCGAGGGCCGCAGCCCGTCCCAGCTCGACTGGCAGAAAGCGCTGGACTCGGACATGCTCGATCTGATTCGCACCGGTGACCTGGAGTCCGCGAGAAAGCGCCTGGAGACGTGTCTGTCGTTGTCGTAGGTTTGAGCCACCGCTCCGTCCCCCTCGATCTGCTCGAGCGGATGACCGTCGGTGAGCCCCGTCTCACCAAGGCGCTCGGCGATCTGTCGGCCCGGGAGTTCGTGAGCGAGGCCGTGGTCCTGTCGACCTGCCACCGGGTCGAGGTCTACGTGGTCGCCGAGCGCTTCCACGGCGCCGCCCAGGACGTGCGCAACTTCTTGTCGGAGCTGGCTCACGTGGCGCCCGAGGAGTTCAGCGACCACCTCTACACCTACACCGACGAGACGGCAGCCGCCCACCTGTTCAGTGTGGCCGCCGGCCTCGACTCGCTGGTGGTGGGTGAGAGCCAGATCCTCGGCCAGGTGCGCGACGCCTGGGACCGGGCCAGGCTCGAGGGCGCCGCCGGCCCCCGGCTGTCGACATTGTTCCGCCACGCCCTGGAGGTGGGTAAGCGGGCCCGCACCGAGACCGCCATCGGGCGGGGAATCACGTCCCTGGCCCACGCCGCGGTGGCCATGGCCGGCGACCAACTCGACCCCCTCGCCGATCGCCGGGTCATCGTGCTGGGCGCGGGCGAGATGGGCGAGGGGATGGTGTCGGCTCTCACCGGCGTAGGCGACCTGGTGGTGGTCAACCGCACCTGGGAGAAGGCGGCCGCCCTGGCCGAACGGGCGGGCGGGCGGGCGGTGCCCCTGGCCGAGTTGCCGTCGGCCCTGGCCGAGGCCGACCTCCTCCTGTCGTCGGCAGGGGCTCCGGGGGTCGTGCTGGAGGAGGCCGACCTCGCCCTGGACGACCGCCGTCCCGACCGACCCCTCCTCGTGATCGACCTGGGCATGCCCCGCAACGTCGACCCTGCCGTCGCCAGCCTCCCGGGCGTCACGCTGCTCGACCTGGCCGACCTGCGGGCCTTCGTCGACGCCGGGCTCGACAAGCGGCGCCAGGAGGTCGTGCGGGTCCGTGGCCTGGTGGCCGACGAGCTCAGCCGCTACACCTCCGATCTGGCTGCTCGCGAGGTGGTCCCCACCGTCACCGCACTTCGCCACCAGGCCGAGGCGGTGCGAGTCGCCGAGCTCGAGCGCCACCGAGCCCGTCTGGCCGGCCTCGATGTCCGTCAGGCCGAGGCCGTCGAGTCGCTCACCCGGGCCATGATGGCCAAGCTGTTGCACGAGCCCACCGTGCGTCTCAAGGACGCAGCCGGAACGCCCAAGGGCGAGCGACTGTCCGGCGCTCTTCGCGACCTGTTCGACCTGTAGGCATGACACGGGCGCTGCGTGCGGCGACGCGGCGGAGCACGCTGGCCCGGACCCAGACCCACCACGTCGCCGCTCTCCTCGGTGTCGACATCGATTTCGTGCTGGTCGAGACCACGGCCGACCGCCGTCCCGAGATCCCCTTGTGGGAGCTGGGGGGGCAGGGGGCTTTCGTCACCGAGGTCCAGGCGGCGGTGCTCGAGGACCGGGCCGACATCGCCGTCCACTCGGCCAAGGACCTCCGTTCCACTCCCACCGAGGGATTGGTCATCGCCGCCGTGCCCGAGCGCGAGGACCCTCGCGACGCCCTCGTGGGCTCCACCCTCGACGCCCTCCCCGTCGGGGGACGGGTGGGAACGGGGTCGGTGCGCCGGCGAGCCCAGTTGTCGTGGTTGCGCCCCGACCTCACCTTCGGAGGTCTGCGGGGCAACATCGAGACGCGCCTCCAGGCGGCGGGCCGCTTCGACGCCATCGTGGTGGCCTACGCCGCTCTCCGGCGTCTGGGCCGCACCGCGGCGGTGTCCGAGGTGCTCGACCCGTCGGTCATGTTGCCCCAGGTGGCCCAGGGGGCCCTGGCTGTGGAGTGCCGGGTGGGCGACGAGCGCGTGCGGGCTCGGCTGGCGCCGATAGAACACCGGCCCACCCGGCTGGCTGTCGACGCCGAGCGCGCCTTTCTGGCCGAGCTCGGCGGTGGCTGCGACCGGCCGGTGGGTGCGTTCGCCACCGTCGACGACGAGGGAAGGGTCCACCTCGACGCCTTGGTGGCGTCGGGCGACGGTCGTATCCTGTTGCGCGACCACGCCGACGGCGACGACCCGGGTGTCCTCGGCCGCGACCTCGGTCGGGCCCTGCTCCAGCGGGCTGGGGCCGCCCAAATCCTCGACGACGCCGCCCCCACCGTCGCCGCCTTCCCCCGGGACGAATGACCGTCTGGTTGGTCGGCGCCGGCCCCGGTGACCCGGGGTTGCTCACGGTGCGGGGCGCCGAGGTGCTGGCCCGGGCCGACGTCGTCGTGCACGACCGCCTGGCCGAGCGGTCGTTGCTCGACCTGGCGCCGTCGGGCGCCGAACGGATCGACGTGGGCAAGTCCCCCGGCGGCCCCGTCGAGCAGGAGGACATCAACGCCCTCCTCGTGGACCGGGCCCGCGCCGGGCGGGCCGTGGTGCGCCTCAAGGGGGGCGACCCCTTCGTGTTCGGCCGCGGAGGTGAGGAGGTGGAGGCGCTGCTGGCTGCCGGTGTGGACTTCGAGGTGGTGCCGGGGGTGACGTCGGCGGTCGCCGTTCCCGCCTACGCCGGCATCCCCGTCACCCACCGGGGCCTGTCCACGTCGTTCACCGTGGTCACCGGTCACAGCCGTCACCGCCCAGACGATCCCGTGCACTGGGAGAGCCTGGCCCGCGCCGGCGGCACCGTGGTGGTGCTCATGGGGGTGGCCCACCGGGGCGAGATCGCCCGCCGTCTCATGGCCGGCGGCCTACCCGGGTCCACGCCGGTGGCGGCGGTGCGCTGGGGCACCCGGCCCGACCAGCGCACGGTGCGCACCACCCTCGACGAGCTGGCCGGAGTGGAGCTGCAGCCGCCGGTGACGTTGGTGATCGGCGCAGTTGCCTCCCTCGAACTGGGGTGGTTCGAGACGCGGCCCCTGTTCGGCCGCCGGGTCGTGGTCACCCGGGCCCGGGCCCAGTCGTCGGGGCTGGTCGACGCCCTGCGCCGGGCGGGGGCGGACATCGTGTCGCTCCCCACCATCGAGATCGCCGCACCGGCCGACGGGGGCGAGGCGCTGGCCGCTGCCGCCGCCCGTGTGCGCGACTACGACTGGGTGGCCTTCACCTCGGCCAACGCCGTCGAGGCCCTCTTCGCCCACCTGGCCGACGCCCGGGCGCTGGGTGAGACCGGCGTGGCGGCGGTGGGGACGGCGACCGCAGCTGCGCTGGCCACCCATGGCGTGGTGGCCGACCTCGTCCCCGGGCGGGCGATGGCCGAGGCCCTGGCCGACGCCTTCCCGATGGCCAGCGGTTGCCCGGCCGGGCGGGTGCTGCTGCCGCAGGCCGCCGCCGCC
>DATAQC010000073.1:0-1994 GCA_036264885.1 Acidimicrobiales bacterium
ATCAACCTGCGGGCGCCCGGCATGAGCCTGATGCGCATGCCCATCTTCGTGTGGATGAGCCTGGTGGCCCAGTTCCTGCTGCTCTTCGCCATCCCGGTCATCACGGTCGCCCTGTTCCTGCTCGGCTTCGACCGGCTGTTCTCCACCAACTTCTTCAACGTGGCCGCCGGCTCAGACCCACTCCTCTGGCAACACCTGTTCTGGTTGTTCGGCCATCCGGAGGTGTACATCCTCATCTTGCCAGCCATGGGGATCGTCTCCGAGGTCCTGCCGGTCTTCAGCCGCAAGCCGCTGTTCGGCTACCAGGTCATGGTGTTCTCGGGCATCGCCATCGGCTTCATGGGCTGGGGCGTCTGGGCGCACCACATGTTCGCCACCGGCCTCGGCCCGGTGGCCGTGTCCGCGTTCAGCGCGTCGACCATGTTCATCGCCGTGCCCACGGGCGTGAAGATCTTCAACTGGATCGCCACCATGTGGAAGGGGAAAATCACCTTCGCCAGCCCGCTCTTGTTCGCGGTCGGGTTCGTGGCCATGTTCACCATCGGCGGCCTGTCCGGCGTGACCCACGGCGTCGTCCCCGCCGACACGCAGCAGACCGACACCTATTACATCGTCGCCCACTTCCACTACGTCCTCTTCGGCGGCAGCATCTTCGGGCTTTTCGCCGGGGCCTACTACTGGTACCCGAAGGTCACCGGGCGGATGCTCAACGAGACCCTCGGCAAGCTCCACTTCTGGCTCATGCTCATCGGGTTCAACCTGACCTTCGGCCCGTTCCACATCCTGGGCCTCCAGGGCATGCCCCGGCGCATCTACACCTACCCGTCGGGCCGGGGCTGGGACTTCTGGAACATGGTGTCGACGATCGGCTCGTTCGTGATCGCGGCGTCGATCCTGGTGTTCATCGTCAACGTGATCAAGACCCGGAAGTCGCCCATGGTGGGCGACGACCCCTGGGACGCCCGTACCCTGGAGTGGACGACGCCGTCGCCCCCGCCTGAGTACAACTTCAAGGAGGTCCCGCTGGTCACCAGCCGGGACGAGCTGTGGCACCGCAAGTACACCGAGGACGAGAACGGCCGGGCCGTGCGGCGGGAGACGCCGGAGACCCTTCCCGTCATCGCCGGCACGGAGGTCGAGCCGTCGACGGAGGCCCATGAGGGCCCGGACCACGTTTCGGAGGGGACCGGCCACGGCGACGAGGAGCACGAGCCCCACATCCACATGCCGTCGCCGTCCTATTGGCCGCTGCTGGTCGCCCTCGGCCTGCCCATTCTCTGCTACGGGATGATCTACAAGGTGTGGCCGGTCGCCATCCTCGGCGGCTTGTGGATCTTCGCCAGCCTGTTCGCGTGGGCGCTGGAGCCCGCCACCGCCCCGGAGGACACGCCCGTGCACGGTCCTGATACCGCCGGCCACGACGTGGAGGCGGTGCCGACGGCATGACCGACACCATCACCGCCACGTCCGGCAGCCATTCCGAGGTCGAGCCGGGCCACCCGCCGACCTCCACCGGGCTCTCGAACGAGAAGGTCGGGATGTGGGCCTTCCTCGGCTCCGAGTGCCTGCTCTTCGGTGCCCTCATCTCCACTTACCTGCTTTTCAAGGGCCAGAGCAAGCCGGGCACCATCCGCCCCAAGGACGTGTTCGACATCCCGTACACGTCGGTCAGCTCCTTCGTCCTGCTCATGAGCAGCTTGACCATGGTGCTGGCTCTGGCCGCAATCCAGCGGGGCGACCACCGCCGCACCCGCATCTGGATCCTCACCACCGCCCTGCTGGGCGCCAGCTTCGTCGCCGGCCAGTGCTACGAGTTCACGACGTTCGTCCGGGCCGGCATGAACCTGCGGGTCAACCTGTTCGGGTCGAGCTTCTTCGTACTGACCGGCTTCCACGGCGCCCACGTCACCATCGGCGTGCTCATGCTCCTGTCGCTCTACAGCATGTCGCTCAAGGGCAAGCTGCCGGAGTCGAAGGCGGAGACGGTCGAGCTG
>DATAQC010000091.1:0-8496 GCA_036264885.1 Acidimicrobiales bacterium
CGACCGGGCCTTTCGCTCCATGAACCGCGTGCTGGTGGTGCGCGGCCGCCTGTCGAACGTCGACGACGCTGACGAGGTCATGGTCAACGAGCTGGCGGCCAGGCGCCTCCACGTGGACGTCGGCAGCCACCTGACGTTGCACGCCTTCACTCTCGACCAGATCCTGGGCCAGTCCACGAGCGGCACCGGCCCGCTGGCCGCCCCCGCCGGGCCGACATTCGGGTTTCGCGTCGTAGGCGTGGTACGGGCCCCGGCCGACGTGAACCCGGGACCCCAGGTCGACGTCGTCTACGCCGGCCAGGAGGTCGTCGCCATGACGCCGGCGTTCCTGCGTGCCTACGCCGGTGCCCTCGGGACGGTGCCCGACGCCCTTCCCGGTATGGAGGGGGTGCGCGTCCGCCTACTCCACGGCCTGGCCGACCTCGACGCCTTCCGGGCCGCGGCCCGGCCCGTCATCGGTCCCCAAGGCCAGATCCTGACCGGCTCCGACACCTCCAGCGCGGCGGCCAGTGTCAACCGGGCCACCCGCTTTCAGGCCGCCGCCCTGCTCGCCTTCGCCGGACTGGCGGGCTTGGGCGCACTGCTGATCCTGGGCCAGTCGCTGGCTCGTCAGGTGGAGCTCGACGCCGCCGACCATCCCGTGCGCCGGGCCCTGGGAATGTCCACCCGGCAACTGTCGCTGACGAGCTTGTGCCGGGTCGGCCTCATCGGCGCCGGGGGCGCGGCCCTGGCTCCTTTCCTGGCCGTCGCCTTCTCGCCCCTCTTTCCTATTGGCCTGGCTCGCCGGGCCGAGATGCGTCCGGGAGCCGCGGTAGACCTCCCGGTGCTCCTGGTGGGGGCGGTCGTCGTCCTGGTCCTGGTGCTCCTGCGTTCGAGCGTGTCCGCCTGGCGACTGGCCGCCACGACGACCGGCGCCGGCGGGCGGCTCGCACCCGGGCGCCGATCCCGGGTGGCCGACGCTCTGGCCGGGGCCGGAGCTCCCGTGCCCGCCGTCGCCGGAGTGCGTATGTCGCTGGAGGGCGCTGCGGCCGGCTCGGGGCTGGCGGTGCGGGGCGCCATGGTCGGCGCGGTCGCGGCGGTGGCCGGTGTGATAGCCGCCCTCGTGTTCGCCTCCAGCCTCGACACCCTCGCCGTTCACCCCCGCTCCCAGGGCTGGAACTGGGACGTGCTCGTTGGCAACCCCAACAGTCAGGGCGACGTCGCTTCCACGAGCGTGCCGACGCTGGCGGCCAATCCCTACGTAGGGTCCTTCGCCGGCCTCGTCCCCGTGGAGACCGTCAGCCTGGCCGGGCACCCGGTCGACGCCATGGCCGTCGATACCGGGACCGGCAATGTCTTCCCGACGGTTCTCGAGGGCCGCGACCCGCGCCAGGTCGACGAGGTCCTGGTCGGTACGGCCACGCTCCATGCCATCGGCCGCCATGTGGGTGACACGGTCGAGGCCCGGGCCGGTGATCGGCGGACGTCAGTGCGGATCGTCGGTCGCGCCGTGTTCCCCACTCAGGGCCTCACCGCCGCGGGGGACATGAACGCCGGCACGGTGATGACGGCCGCCACCGCCCACCAGCTGTTCCCCGACCTCGACAGCCCCAAGCTCTTCGTCGTGCGCTTCGCCCGGGGAGCAGACCGTGTCGGGGCCCGGGCCAGTCTCCAGCACGACTTCCCCCGACTTGTCCTTCCCTTCGTGCCCAATGCCGAGGTCGAGAACCTGCGCCGGGTGGGCGGTCTGCCCTTCGCGCTGGCCGGCCTGTTGGTCCTGCTCGGCGTAGGGGTCCTGGCGAACGCTCTGGTCACTACGATCCGGCGGCGCCGCCGCGACCTCGCCGTGCTGAAGACGCTGGGCTTCGTCCGGAGCCAGGTGGGCGCCACAGTGGCCTGGCAGGCGAGCACGCTCGCCCTCGTCGCACTGCTGGCGGGCCTGCCGCTGGGGATCGCCGGCGGCCGCTGGGTCTGGGGCCTGGTGGTCGGCCAGCTCGGGACCCGCTCCGGGCCGGTCGTGCCCGCGCTGGCCGTCGCCGTGACCGCCGTCGCGACGATGGCCGTTGCCAACCTGCTGGCCGCCGGACCGGGCTGGATGGCGTCGAGGGCCCGTCCCGCGGTGATACTTCGCAGTGAATGAGTGAGCACCGAGGTGAGGCCAGGGAGCGCAGCTCCGGACCGGCACGTCCCGATGTCGACGCGGTGGTGGTGGGGGCGGGGCCCAACGGGCTGGCGGCGGCCGTCACCCTGGCCCGGGCCGGGCTCTCGGTGGTGGTGTTGGAGGCGGCCGACCGGCCCGGGGGCGGGACTCGCTCCGAGGAGTTGACCCTGCCCGGGTTCGTCCACGACGTGTGCTCCACCATCCATCCCCTGGGCGTAGCTTCGCCGTTCTTCGCCGGCGTGCCCCTGGGCGATCACGGTCTGGCCTGGGCTCATCCCAGTGCACCGGCTGCCCACCCGCTGCCCGACGGCTCCGCCGCGGTGCTCGAGCGCTCGCTCGACGCCACCGCCGACGCCCTGGGCGGGCGCGACGCCCGCATCTGGCGGGCATTGCTCGGCCCGCTGGTGAAGGACTGGGACAGCCTGTCCGACACCCTCCTGGGCCCGTTGCTGCGGGTGCCACGGCACCCGGTGGTGTTGAGCCGGTTCGGGATGCGGGCGCTCCCCCCGGCGGCCACCCTGGCCCGGCTGGCCTTCCAGGGCGACGCCGCGAGGGGCCTGTTCGCCGGACTGGCCGCCCACGCCATCCTCGACCTGCGGGCGCCGCTCACGTCGTCGTTCGGCCTCACCTTTGCGGCCACCGCCCACACCAAGGGTTGGCCGGCAGCCCAGGGCGGATCGCAGCACATCGCCGACGCCCTCGTGTCCTACCTCGCCACCCTTGGAGGTGAGGTCGTCACCGGTCACCGGGTGACATCCCTCGCCGACCTTCCCGTGGCCCGGGCCGTGCTGTTCGACCTGACCCCTCGCCAGGTGCTGGCCATTGCCGGCGAGCGCCTGGCGCCGTCCTACCGGCGGCGACTCGAGCGCTACAAGTACGGCCCCGGTTCCTTCAAGCTCGACTACGCCCTCGACGGTCCAATGCCGTGGAAGGCGCCGGAGTGCGCCCGGGCCGCGGCCGTGCACCTCGGCGGCACGCTGGGGGAGGTGACGGCGGCCGAGCACGAGGTGGCGGTTGGGCGCCATCCCGAGCGGCCCTATGTCATTGCCGCCCAGCCCAGCCTGTTCGATCCAGGCCGGGCGCCGGCCGGCAAGCACACCTTTTGGGCCTACTGCCACGTGCCCCACGGCTCCACCGTCGACATGACCTCGGCCATCGAGGATCAGATCGAGCGCTTCGCCCCCGGCTTCCGTGACCGGGTGCTGGCCCGCTCCGCCATGTTCCCGGCCGACCTCGAGCGCCACAACGCCAACGAGGTAGGAGGCGACGTGGCCGGCGGATCCCACGGAGGGCTCCAGCTGGTGGCCCGGCCGGTGCTGGCCACCGACCCCTATGCGCTTCCCATCGAGGGCATGCCGGCCTGGTTGTGCTCGTCGTCCACGCCGCCGGGCGCGGGCGTGCACGGCATGTGCGGCTGGTGGGCGGCCCGGTCGGCCCTGCGCCGGCTGCGCTGACCCAGGTCGTCGGGCGGGCGACTCCGACATGGGGGGCGCGGGGGGCGGCACCGGTCCTCGGCGCCCGGCTCCGCTGGTTCCGATATCGGCCGTCGGTGTCAGAGATCGAGCGTCATCCCCTCGGCCGCGGCCGTCACGTCGACCCCCCGACCGTCGCAGGCGGCGACCAGGGCGTCGATCTGGTCGTCGGTGCGCGACGGGTCGTGGTGGAACAACACCAGGCGCCGCGCACCGGCCGTGGCGGCCAGGCCCACCGCGTACTCCACCGCACTGTGGCCGAACTCGCGCCGGGGGGTGGCGAACTCGGCCGCCGTGTACTGGGCGTCGTGTACCAGCACGTCGACACCGGCGGCCAAGCCGGTGGCGGCCGGGTGGTACGGCCCCAGCCCGTCGGCCCCGTCGCCCAACGAGACCGGCCAGTGGTCGGAGAGGTAGGCCAGCGTCCTGTCGCCGTCGGCCACGCGGAACCCGTAGGTGCGGCCCCCCTTGTGGGGGATCTCCGTCGCCGTCACGTCGAAGCCCTCGATTCGGTGGTGGCCCGGGTCCAGCCCGGCGAAGCGCCAGTTGCCCCGAAGCTGGGCGGGCGTAATGGGGAAGTGCGGGGGCGAGATGGCTCTCGCCAGCACCTGTTCGGCGTCGCCCTGGGCGGGGATGAGCACGGTGACGTCGCTGCCGTCCCTGTCGCCGGCGGGGAAGAACGGGAGACCGTGGGTGTGGTCCCAGTGCAGGTGCCCCAGCAGCATGGTGCCCCTGAAGGGCCGTCCGTCGAGTCGGCGGGAGAGCCGGCTCAACCCGGTGCCGGCGTCGAGGACGAGCGTAGGGTCATGGTCGTCGTGGGCCACAGCCACGCACGACGTGTTGCCGCCGTAGCGGACGAAGTCGGGACCGGTGGCCGGAGTGGACCCCCGGACGCCGCAGAAGAGGACGTGCACGAAGGGGCCGTCAGACGCCCAAGGCGGCCCGCGCCGCGGCTCGGCCGTCGGCCACCGTCATGCGGGCCAGCTCCGGTAGGCCGAGGTGATTGAGCATCTTGTCGGCGATGAAGTAGCCCGCGAAGGCGGAGGTGGCGGCGTCATCGTCGGGGAAGACCTCATCGGCGCCCTTAGGCGACCGGAACCACTCGAGGCAGTGGAACACGGCCACATCGTCGAAGGCCACGGAGGCAAGGAGGGTATCGACGATGCGAGCCATGGACGGAGTCTCAAGCCTCGCCGGGTGCGACCGCAAGTGACGCTGACGCACCCCGGTTTCCGAGGCCGCTCACTCTTTCTATCTCTGGCCCCCGGCTTCGTGGCAACCCACCCCTGAAAGGGGTGCCTACCCCCTGGCCGCGCCGTGCCGTCACTGCCACACTCGGTCGGTGCGACCACGGTGTGCGCTGGCCGGAGATCGCTGAGTGGTGGCCGTCTGGTACTCCTTCGGTGCCGAAGTGCGCTCCCGTTGGCGCAGCCTCGTCGCCCTGAGTGTCCTTCTCGGCCTCGCCGGAGGCGTCGCGCTGGCGGCCGCAGCCGGCGCCCGACGTACCTCGTCGGCGTCCTCCCGGTACCGGCGCTCGTCCAGGGCGTCCGACGTCACCGTCGACCTCCCACCTGATCTTTCGGGGCACACGCCGGACGAGATCGCCGGCGAGTTGCCCGGCGTGCGTGATCATTCCATTTCCAGCGGGATGACCGCGCTGTTGGGCAACCCCGACGGCACGCCCGACTTCGGGGGAGCCGACCAGGTCGTGGCCAGCGTGGACGGACGGTTCTTCACCTCTGACCGCCTGGCGGTAACCCGCGGCCGACTCCCTATGCCCGATCGAGCGGACGAGGCAGCAGTCAACGAGGCGATGGCCCGATCGCGCCACATCCTCCCAGGCGACCGCATTACGCTCCTGCGGGAGACCACGGCCCAGGCCCAGGCGACTGGCGATGGCCCGCCCGGAGAGCTCAGCCCCGTGGTTTTGCGGGTGACCGGCATCGTGGTGGCCAGCTCCGAGATCGTGCAGGACGATGTAGGTCGACAGAACGTAGTGACCCTGACGCCGGCGTACTTCGCCGAGCACACGGCCGATGCGTCGTTTCTCCGACTCGGCCTTCGCCTGCGCGGCGGCCACCGCGGTGTGCCGGCGGTCCAGCTTGCAACCCAGCGCCTGTTGAGCAACCCCGACGACCCTTCCCACACTGGCCCTCAGGTGGAGGACGAGGGCCAGATCGCGTCGCGAGCTCAGAACGCGATCCGCCCCTTGGTGTTGGCGTTGGCCCTCTTCGCCGCCCTCGCCGGTGCTGTCGCCCTCTTGGTCATCGGCCAGGGCCTGTCCCGCCACATCCGTAGTGCTGCGGCCGAGAACCCCGTCCGTCGGGCGCTCGGCGCCGACCGAGCTCAACTCTTCCTGCTGTCCGTCCTGAGTGGATCGGTCGTGGCGATCGGCGGCGCCGTGGTCGCGGTCGCCGCCGCGCTGGCACTCTCGCCGTTGTTCCCGCTGGCTCCGGTGCGCGCCGTCGAGCCCCATCGCGGTGTGTCCGTCGATATCACGGCCTTGGGAATCGGCGCCGTTGTTCTGCTGGTGCTAGTCGTCGCCCAAGCCGCCATGACCGCATGGGGAACCAGCCGTCCCCACGTCGAGCACTCGCCCGGGAGCCTGGGCCGGACGGATCGAGCCATCGCCGGACTGCCCCCGAGTATCGCTGTGGGCGCCCGCCTCGCCCTCGACCCTCGCCGAGGCAAGGCCGCTTTGGGTTTGCGGGCGACAGTGGCCGGCTCGGCTGTGGCCTTGGCCGCAGTGGTGGTCTCGGTTTCGTTCGGTGCCAACCTCGCTCATCTGCAACGCACACCGGCCCAGTACGGATGGGGGTGGGACCTCGGCTTCCTGTCGAGCGGAGGCTACGGGACCTTTTCGGCCGACGACCTGCGTCCTCTCGACAACGACCCGGCCGTGGCCGCGTACGCCACCATCGCGTTCGATGACGTATCCGTGGATGGCGAGGCCACCTCGGCTCTCGGCTTCGCCCAAGGCAGAGGCACACTGCTCCCGCCGGTCATTGCCGGGCGGGCCTTCGGCCCTGGCAGCGACGAGGTTGTGCTCGGCTCCTCCATCCTGAGACGCCTGCACAAGTCGGTCGGCGACGAGGTGACCGTTGCCCTCGCGGCCGCCACCATCCGGGCCCGGATCGTTGGGCGGGCAGTCCTCCCCGCCTTCGGCAGGGTGGACACCCGACGGTCCGGTTTGGGCGAAGGGGTGGCCATGTCGGCGCCGACCCTGGCCCGCCTGTCCCAGGGGGATCATCCAAATGCGCTGATCGTTCGTCTCGCTACAAGCGGAGCTCGAGCAGGAGGCATCAGCCGGTTACGCGACGCCTTCGGTGATCCCGCGCAGTTCAAGCGGTCGTATGGGCCACAAAAGCCGGCTGAACTGGTCAACGGCGCGCAGGCGTCGGACACCCAGTTCCTGGTCGGGCTCCTGGGGCTGGCAGCGGCTGCCACCCTCGCCCACACCCTCGTGAGCGCCATCCGACAACGACGACGCGATCTGGCGGTGCTCAAGACGTTGGGATTCGATCGTCGCCAGGTACGTACCGCCGTCTCCAGCCTGGCCACCACCCTCCTGGTGGGAGCGCTGGTCGTGGGTATCCCGATAGGCATGGTCGCAGGCCAATGGTCATGGCGGCTGTTCGCCGACCAGCTCGGCGTCCTTCCCACGACCGTCATACCCCAGCTGGTGATAGCTGCCATCGTTCCTGTCACCCTGGTGCTGACGAACCTGGTGGCCTCCGGCCCGGCCTGGGCGGCGGCGCGAACCAACCCGGCGACAGAGCTGCGGAGCGAGTGATGTCGCGCTCGGGTCATGCCGGACAGGCTGGCCTGCGAACGCCGCTGTGAGAATCGACCGGCGGAGCGACGTCGCCCGCCTCCTCGCCTGTTCGATCGAGGTCATGAGCTGCTGTCTTGGGTCGTCCGTCTTCCGTCAGCTCGGCGTCCGCAGCGCTGCCGGTACCCCGCACCGTCTGAACAATGGCGGTTCGATGAAGGCGTGAATCGCCATGACTTGATCACCGGACAGTTCCACGATCTCTATGGCAAACGCCTCGTAGTCCCCGCCCGGACCCGTCGGCTTGTAGACGGCGAACCCGGGTGCGCCGTTCACGTCGAGCGGCAGCCGCTTGGAGCCGCCGCACCCGTTCGCGAGCAGCCACTCGCTGATGCTGCGTGGACCCTTCAGCCAGAGCGAGTAGGGGGGCATCGAGAGCACCGCGTCGTCATGGAGGAGCGTCACCAGTGTGTCGATGTCGAGCCGCTCGAAGGCATCGACGTAGCGGGCCAGCAGGTCACCTTGGTCGTCGGTGACTGGCGTCGCCGCTCCCACGGTCAAGTCTCGGGCGGGGAGTGTTGCCCTGGCTCGACGAAGCAGA
The DNA here is from genome assembly GCA_036264885.1 of Acidimicrobiales bacterium. Lineage (GTDB taxonomy): Bacteria > Actinomycetota > Acidimicrobiia > Acidimicrobiales > AC-14 > DATAQC01. The sequence goes on from DATAQC010000091.1 coordinate 7,986, forward strand.
CCGTTGGCGGAGACGACGGTGACTCCAAGCAACTCCGCTACCTCGCTCGCCCTCCAACGCAGAACGTCACGCAGGATCAGCACGGCGCGCTGCCGCGGGGGAAGATGTTGGAGCGCGGCGATGAACGCGAGGCGAATGGTTTCGCGCGAGACCGCAACGTCGGCTGGGTCGCCATCGGCGTTGATCACCCGACGGTCGAGGATCGGCTGGATCCACGTGTCATCGGGAACGCGTTCGCCGAGTTGGGCACGTGATGAAGAGGGCGCCTCGAGGTCCATTGGAAGGGCGCGTCGACGGCGGCCTTCCAGCATCGTCAGGCACACGTTCGTAGCGATCTTGTAGAGCCACGACCGCAGTTGCGAGCGGCCCTCGAATGCCTCGACGCCTCGCCACGCCCGCAAGTACGTGTCTTGCACCGCATCCTCGGCCTCGTCCCATGACCCGAGCATCCGGTAGCAGTACGCCCTCATCTCGCGGCGGTAGGCGTCCATCGTTTGCTCGAAGGCCGCCT
>DATAQC010000111.1:0-43819 GCA_036264885.1 Acidimicrobiales bacterium
CGTCTTCCCTAACACGCTGTCGATCCTGTCCAACGTGTTCACCGACAGGGTGGAGCGCGCCAAGGCCATCGGCATCTGGGGAGGAACCGTCGGTATGGGCGTGGCCTTCGGCCCCATCGTCGGCGGGCTTCTCTTGGAGCGCTTCTGGTGGGGCAGCGTGTTCCTGGTGATGGCGCCCGTCGCCGCCGTGGCGCTCGTGCTGGTCGCCCTCGCCGCGCCGACGTCACGTGACCCAGCGCCGCCGCGTCTCGACCGCGTCGGCCTCTTCCTGTCGACCGCAGCCATCGGCCTCGTGGTGTACACGATCATCGAGGCCCCCTCGCGCGGCTGGAACGCCAGCCCGACACTCGCCGGCTTCGGCGCTGCCGCCGTGGCTCTGTTCGTGTTCATCCTGTGGGAGCGGCGCGTCGCTGAACCGATGCTCGACCTGGGGTTGTTCACCAACCTGCGTTTCTCGGCCGCCAGCGGGGCCGTCACAGTGGCCTTCTTCACCCTCTACGGGTTCGTCTTCCTGATCACCATGTACTTCCAGTTCCTGCATGGCTACAGCCCGCTGTCGACCGGCCTTCGGTTGCTTCCGGTGGCGCTGAGCGTCGGCGTGGCGTCGACGTTCGGGCCCAGGGTCGCCCTGCGCTTCGGCAACAAGGCCGTCGTCGCCGCCGGTTTGGTGCTCATGGGGTTGGGCTTCATGTGGATCTCCAGGTCGAGCGCCGAGACGTCGTACCTCGAGATCGTCGGGCAGATGCTCGTCACCGCCACCGGCGTCGGCCTGTCCACCGCGCCGGCCACCGAAGCCATCATGGGCGTAGTCTCCAAGGACAGGGCCGGCGTTGGTTCAGCGGTGAACGACGCCACGCGGGAGCTGGGCGGCACCCTCGGCGTCGCCGTCATCGGCAGCATCTTCGCCTCTCTGTACATCCACGCCATCAACACATCCCAAGCCGCAGCGGTCATTCCGGCCGACCTTCTCGCTCGGTCGAGAGATTCCGTCGGAGCCGCGCTACTCGGAGCGAGCCAGCTGGCGACGTCGAACCCCCGGGCCGCAGCTCTGCTCACCGACGCCGCACACGGCGCGTTCTTCGACGGCTTCACCGCCGGGTGCGTCGTGGCGGGCTCTGTCGCCCTCGTCGGCGCAGCCTTCGTCTTCCTGTTCCTGCCCGCACACCCCGAGGTACCGCTCGATGACGAGCTGGCCGACTTGCTTCAAACAGCGCCGATGGCGTCTCACCAGCAAGCCACCAACTGAGGCGGCTGCGAGGCCTTCGGTCACCCAAGGCACCGATCATCCATTCAACCCAAAGAACTCGAGCGCCGATCACTTTCCCGGCGCCCATCGAACAGGGAGCTGCAGCATCATGAGCAATGGCATGCCACAGAGCGCGAAGGTCCTGACCGTCGATACTGCGAGACTCGGTGCCCTCGCCCGCCGCCTCCTCGATCTCCATCGTCCCGGGAACCCGCTCGTTCTCATCAACGCATGGGATGTGGCGAGCGCGAAGTCGGTCGAGTCGGCAGGAGCCGCCGCCGTCGCCACCTCGAGCGCGGCGATCGCCCAAGCCAACGGGGTCCAGGACGACAACACGGCGGGTGAGCTGGCGTTCGAGTCGCTACGGGCGATCGCAGATCACGTCACTGTGCCGGTCACCGCTGACCTGGAGGGCGGCTACGGGCTCTCCGGCCCCGATCTGGTCGAGGCCCTGCTGAACGCCGGTGCTGTCGGGTGCAACATCGAAGACACCGACCACGTCACCGGCAACCGCCTGCTCGACGCGGACGAGCACGCGTCGTACCTGGCAGAGATCCGATCTGCGGCGACGTCAGCCGGCGTTGCCGTGGTCATCAACGCCCGGATCGACACGATCATCCAGCACCCACGGCGTGATGCCTCCGAGGTCCTCACCGAGACGGTGCGGCGGGCGCGGATGTACATGGCAGCCGGCGCCGACTGCGTCTACCCGATCGGCCTGAACGACCCGGCAATCGTCAAGGAGTTGGTCGACACGCTCGGCACGCCGGTCAATGCCAATCCGTCGCCGGCGCTGTCCGCTCTGGCCGCCGCCGGTGCGGCACGCATCTCAACCGGCGCAGGCACCTACCGGCTCATGCTGGCCGATCTGGAGCGCAGTGCGAAGCTCATGTTCGCCGCCGCCTCCAGCAGCGGCGCGCTCGGGGGGTCGGAGTAGGGACTGGTGCCGCGCTTCAGCGCCGTCGACGCGCCGCCCGAGGTCGTGACCCTCCACCCCCGGCGATCCCGACACCTGACGATTGCCGACGATGTCGGTCTTCTCGGACGGTCGCGGCGATCGCCGAAGGCGCGGCGTCCCGGTCGCATGATCCGCATCGCACCACCTGGTCGACGAGGCCGCCGCATTCGGCGTGGGTGAACACCACCGGACCGGGGCCGATCCAGCGGTCTCCCCAGGCTGTCAGGGCCATGACCACCGGCTTGAGACTCATTCCCATCTCGGTGAGCACGTAGTCGTGCTGATCCGTCCGTCCCAGTCGCGGCCGCTTGTCGAGGATGCCGGCGCTGACGAAACCGTCGAGACGCTTGGCCAAGATATTCGGTGCGATTCGAAGGCTGCGCTGGAATTCCGCGAACCGGGTCGAGTGGCGGAATAGCGCGTCACGCAAGATCAACAGGCTCCAACGTTCCCCGACAAGCTCGAGGGCACGGGCCGCCGAACAGTCCTCGCCTTCGTACAGCTGTCCGAGCACCACAGCTCCTTACTGGCGTCACAATAGTCAGGATCGCTAGTGTGATACTAGCAGCGGGTATCCCATGTCGCAGCGGATATCCCATGTCGTGGGGCCCCTCTGGCAACGCCAAGAGGGGCCCCGGAGGACCCCTCTGACCAGTACCTATGTGGAGCGGACGACGGGATTCGAACCCGCGACCCTCACCTTGGCAAGGTGATGCTCTACCAGCTGAGCCACGTCCGCAATGTCTCCAGCTTAGCAACGACTTCGGGGCCGGCGAAGCCCGTCACCTCCCCCAGTGCTCCTGGCCGCGTCCCGGCTCGCCGCCACCTGTGAGGCTGTTCGAGTGCGCGTCATCGGGATCGACGTCGGCAGCCGGCATCTCGATGCCGTCGCCCTGGACGGGATGGGGCGGGTGACCGACATCCGCACCTTCGCGGCGGCTGACGCGGGCTCCGTCGTCGACTGGGTCGGCCCGGCGGCGGCCGTCGCCATCGACTCGCCCGATGACTGGAGCACGGCTCCCCACGCCACCGACGCCACGCTGTCGCCCAAGTTCCGAACCGCCCGGTGCGCGGAGATCGGTCTGGCCCGTGACCATGGCATCTGGGTCCCGTGGACCACCCCGGTGACCCCTCAGACCCAGACGTGGATCAGCGCGGGGATCGACCTGTTCGCGGCGTTGCGCGCCGCCGGTCACGACCCTGTCGAGGTGTACCCGCACGGTGTGTTCTGCGTGCTCGATCTCGGGCGGCGCCCGCCCCCAAAGCGCACCGGTGAAGGTCGCGAGACTCGACTGCGCCTGCTCGACGCAGCCGGGGTCTCGGCGCGGTGGCACGACATGAGCACCCATGATGCCGTCGATGCCACTGCGGCCGCACTGGTGGCCCGTTGCCACGCCGAGGGAGATGCCATCCCCGCCACCTGCGGGCACGACGGCTCCGCCATCTGGCTGCCGACCACCGCCAGCGCCGGTTCCCGGGTGGCCGGCTGAGCGCGACGGCCGGGGGTCATCGGCCGGTGTGGCCGAACCCGCCTCCGCCCCGTTCTGAAGCCGGGAGATCGTCCACTGCAGCCACCACGCCGAAGCGGGCCTGCTCGACGCGCATGAGCACCAACTGGGCGATGCGGTCACCACGCCGCACCTGGTAGTCGTCTGCCGGGTCGGTGTTGACCAGCAGGACGCGCAACTCGTCGCGGTACCCGGCGTCGATCAGGCCCGGCGTGTTCAGGCAGGTGACGCCGTGGCGCAGGGCCAGCCCGCTGCGGGGTAGGACGAAGCCGGCCCAACCCACCGGGATGGCCACGGCGACGCCGGTGGGCACCAGCGCCCGGCCACCGCCGGCGGCCAGGGCCACGTCCTCCCGAGCTACCAGGTCGGCCCCGGCGTCGCCGGGGCGGGCGTACGCGGGGAGGGCCAGATCAGGGTCGAGTCGCACCAGGGGGACGTCGAGCATGTCCCAGCAGCTTCTCGTATGGGCAGAGCCCCGTCGAACGGGGGGAGCCATCACCCGCGATCCCCTACGATCGGCGGTCGTGCTCGTGTGGATGGACCTGGAGATGACCGGCCTCGACCCGGCAGCCCATGTGATCGTCGAGATTGCCACCATGGTCACCGATGACGACCTGGCCATCGTGGCCGAAGGGCCCGACCTCGTCGTCCACCAGCCCACCGAGTCGATGGCGGTCATGGACGACGTGGTGGTCAAGATGCACGCCCGTAGCGGCCTCACCGACGCCGTCGCCGCGTCATCCGTGTCGTTGGCCGATGCCGGTGCCGCCACGCTGGAGTTCATCAAGACCCACGTGCCCGAGGCGGCGACGGTGCCACTGTGTGGCAACTCCATCGCCACCGACCGGCGGTTCCTCGCCACCTACCTGCCCGAGATCGACAAATGGTTGCACTACCGGTCGGTCGACGTGTCGACGGTGAAGGAGCTGTGCCGGCGCTGGTACCCCGAGGCCTATGCGGCTGCGCCCCGCAAGGTCGGGGCCCATCGGGCCCTCGACGACATACGCGAGAGCATCGCCGAGCTGGCCTACTACCGCCAGGCCATCTTCGCCTCGTCGTCGCCCCAACCGGGCCCGGTGGACCAGGCGGCAGCCGAGACCCGCCCGAGCTGACGTGCCCGCCCGCCTGTGGCCGTTCCTCGACCACCCCGGGCCCCTGGCCTTCGCCCACCGGGGGGGCGCGGGCGACTGGCCGGAGAACACCATGGCTGGCTTCGAGCACGCCGTCGGCCTGGGATACACCTATCTGGAGACCGACGTGCACGTGACCGCCGACGGCATCCTGGTCGCCTTTCACGACGACGTGCTCGACCGGGTCACCGACCGTCGGGGCCGCATCGCCGACCTGCCGTGGTCGGAGGTCGGCGCCGCCCGGGTGGATGGCCACGCCATCCCCCTGCTGTCCGACATCCTCGACGCCTGGCCCCACGTGCGGGTCAACATCGACGCCAAGCACGATGCCGCGGTGGAGCCCCTGGTCGGGGTCATCGAACGTGCCGCCGCTCATGACCGGGTGTGCGTGGCCGCCTTCTCCGACCGCCGCCTGGCCCGGTTCCGACGGCTCACCGGTGGGGGGGTCTGCACCGCCGCCGGCCCTGGTGAGATCGCCCGGCTGCGCCTGGCCTCGTTCGGCCCCGCCAACCGGCACCCGGCGGCGGGCTGCGCCCAGGTGCCGGTGCGCTTCGGGCGGGTCCGCATCGTCGACGCCGGCTTCATCGGCGCCTGCCGGCGCCGGGGCCTGCAGGTCCACGTGTGGACCATCGACGAGGCGGCGGAGATGGAGCGTCTTCTCGATCTCGGCGTAGACGGGATCATGACCGACCGCCCGACCGTGCTGAAGGAGGTGCTCCAGGCCCGGGACCAGTGGTCGGGCTGACCGGAGCCGCCGTCTCACCCCGTCGGTAGCCTGCGAGCAGTGGACATCGGGCTATGCCTCACGGCCGAGCAGCAGGCCATCGTCGACGGCGACGGCGATCTTCAGTACGTCGCCGGCTCGGCGGGCACGGGCAAGACCGTCACCCTGGTGGCCCGCTATCTCCGCCTGGTGGCCGAGCGGCCGGCGTCGGAGGTGCTGGTGCTGTGTGCCACCCGCCGGGCGGCCGAGCGCTTCGTCGACATGGTCCTTCCGTCGCTGGCCGGCGGGTTCGACGCCCTGCCCATCACCACGCCCTGGGGTCTGGCTTACGACGTGCTGGCCCGCCACGACGCTCCGCCGGTGCTGCTCACCGGGGCCGACCAGCGCGAGGAGGTGGCCCGCCTGCTCGCCCCCGACGGCCCCGGCCGCTGGCCGTCGGCTGCCGGCCTGGTGGGGCGGCGGGCGTTCGCCTCCGAGGTGGCCGGGGCGGTGATCGACCTCGAGTCGTCGATGCTGAGCGCCGACCGGGTGTTGACCCGGGCCGAGGCCATCGGCCAGCGGGCTCGCTGGGCCGATCTGGTGGGGTTCACTGCCCGGTATCGGGCGGCCCTGGCCGACCAGGGCATGGTCGACGTTGCCGGGCTGCTGGTGGCGGCCACCGAGGTGCTCGACCGGCCCGACGCCTCCGGCGCTCACGCGGGCACGGGCCGGTTCACCCACGTCCTGGTCGACGACGCCCACCTCGGTGCGCCCGCCACCGCCCACCTGGTCCGGCGTCTGGCGGCAACCGGGGCCAGCCTCACGGTGGCCACCGATCCAGGCGCCGCCGTCTCGGGCGTCGACCCGTGGGGCAGCCTGTTGGCCGAGGGCGCCACACCGTCCCGGTTGACCACCACGTTCGTGGCGCCGGCGGTGGTCGAGCTCGTCACCTGCAGTCACCCGTCGGTGGAGGCCGAAGCCGTTGTCGGCGAGCTCCTCGCTGCCCGCGGCGAGGGCGTGGCCTGGTCCGACATGGCCGTGCTCGTCCGCAGTCCCCGTGGCGCCCGGGCCCGCGCCATCGCCCGTGCCCTGGCCCGCCACCACGTGCCCACCGGCCCCGTCACCGGGGTGGGCGGCGACGAGCCGGTGGTTCGCGGTGTCCTCGACGTACTGGCCTGGGTGGCCGGAGACACCGCAGCCCTCGACCGGGTGCTGGCTTCACCGGTTGCTGCCCTCGACCCCGCCGAGGTCCGTTCCGTACGACGGGAGGCGGCCACCATGGGCATCCCCCTCGAGGCTCATCCCCGGGTGGCGGCCCTGGCCCGGTTGCGTGCCGACCTGGTGGCCCGGGCGGCCAAAGCCACGCCGGCCGACCTGGCCTTCGAGGTCTGGCGGCAGTGCCTCGGTCATCTGGTCGACGGCGGCGATGGTGGGGGTGGGGGCGACGACCGGTCCCTCGACGCCCTGGTGGCCATGCTCGACGGCCTTCGGCGCCGAGCCGAACGTCGCCCCCACGAACGACTTTCCGAGTTCGTCGATCGTTCCGCCGACGAGGGTGTCGACGCCGACGCGTGGGAGCCGGGGCAGTCCTCCGGTGACGAGGTCGCCATCGTGTCCATCACGGGCGCCGCCGGCCGCCACTGGCACACGGTGGTGGTGGCGGGCTGCGTCGAGGGTGAGCTCCCTCGGGTCGCCACCAGGGCCCGGTTCTTCGACCGCCACGCCCTCTCGGCGGCCCCGGCCACGGGCGGCCACGCCGCCGACACCGTCGCTCCCCCCGATGCGTCCGAGCGCCGCCGCCTCAACCTGGGCGACGAGCGCGTCCTCTTCTCGACGGCGGTGTCGCGAGCCGGCCACCGCTTGGTGGCCACTGCCGCGCCCGAGCCTGGGGTGCTTCTCAGCCGCTTCGTCGAGGGCTGGCCGACGGCGGGGGTGCGGTTGCCGCTCGCCCCCGGGGCCGACCCCGTCACCCTCGCTTCCACCGAGAGCACCACCCCCGTCTTCCCCGATGGCCACTTGCGTCTGTCGGCCAGCCAGCTGTCCACCTACGACGACTGTCCCCTCCGCTACGCCTACGAGTACGGCTTGGGGGTGCGCGGCGAGTCGGGGCCCCAGGCTGCTCTCGGCAGCCTGGTGCACGACGTGCTGGCCACCTTCACCGACCCCGCCGCCGACAACCCGGTGCCCCACACCCGCCATGGGCTGCTCGACCTGGCCGCCCAACGCTGGCGCGACGACATCGCGCGCTACCGGCCCCAGGTCGAAGAGGCCCGGCGCGATTACTTCGCCATGCTCGACACCTGGTGGGAGGCCGAGGGGGAAGACGACCGCCTGGCCCCCGAGATCCTGGCCGTCGAGCGCCACTTCGAGGTGGAGGTCGGTGGTCATCGGCTCACCGGGTACATCGACCGCATCGACCGGGCCGGCGACGGCATCCGCATCGTCGACTACAAGACGGGCAAGGCCGAGCCCCGCCTCGACGCGGTGGCCGACGACGTGCAGCTGGCGGTCTACCACCTGGCCGCCACTCGCGACCCCGAGCTCGCCGCCCTGGGGCCCGTCACCCAACTGCGCCTGCTCTACGTACGGACGATGCACGCCTTCGACCAGCCCGTCACCGACGACCACGAGGCCATTACCGAGGCGCGCGTCGCCGCCGCCGCGACCCGCATCCTGGCCGAGGAGTTCGAACCGTCGGTCGACGCCAATTGCCGCCTGTGTTCGTTCCACCGTCTGTGCCCTCTGCAGGACGAGGGCCGCGTCACCGGGACGGCGTCGTGACCGGCGCAGGCTCCATGACCCCGCTGCGGCCCACAACCGAGCAGCACGACGCCATCACCGCCCCCCTCGTACCCCTCCTCGTGGTGGCCGGGGCGGGCACGGGCAAGACCACAGTGATGGCCCAGCGCATCCTTCACCTGGTGCAGTCGGGCCAGGCCCGCCCCGACGAGATCCTCGGTCTCACCTTCACCAACAAGGCGGGACGCAACCTCAAAGAGCGGGTGCGCGAGGCACTGGGGCCCGACGCCGACGTCACCGTGGCCACCTATCACTCCTTCGGCGCGTCGCTGGTGGCCGACCACGCCCTCGAGCTCGACCTCGACCCCGGGGCCAAGGTCCTCAACCGGGCCCAGTCGTGGCAGTTGCTGTTCGCCGTCTTCGACGACTTCCGCTTCCGCCAACGGGCCACCCTCAAGCCCCAGGTGCTGCTCAACGACGCCCTCGACCTGGCCTCGCGTTGCGCCGACCACCTGGTGGCGGTCGACGACGTCGTAGCCGACTGTCGCCGGGTCGTCGTCGAGGGGCGCTGGGCCCAGATGAGGGACCAGGCGGCCAAGCGCCTGGAGCTGTGCCAGGTGGTGGCCGCCTACGAGCAGCGCAAGCGGGCCCGCAACCTCATCGACTTCGGCGACCAGGTGGCCCTGGCCGTACGCCTGCTCACCGAGCACCCCGAGGTGGCCGAGGCCTACCGCCAGGCTCATCCCGTGGTCCTGCTCGACGAGTACCAGGACACCAACTTCGCCCAGCGCCGCCTTCTCGAACTGCTCTACCGGGCCGGTGGCGCCCCGCCGTCGGCGGTCACCGCCGTGGGCGACGACATGCAGTCGATCTACGGCTTCCGCGGCGCCCACCTGGCCAACATCCTGCGCTTCCACGAGCACTTCCCGCCCCGCAGTGCCCTTCCCCTGCAGGTGACGTTCCGCTTCGGTCCCCGGCTGGTGGCCCTGGCCAACCGCATCCAGGCCCGGGTCGGCGATCACCTCCCCAAAGAGCTGGTTGCCGGGCCCGACGCGCCCGACACCACCATCGAGTGCTTCCTGGCCGCCGACGACGCCGAAGAGGCAGCCGTCATCGCCTCCGACGTCGCCGCAAGGGGCGTCCCCTACGGTCAGACGGCGGTGCTGTGCCGCAAGCGGCGCCTCATCAGGCCCATCGTCGACGCCCTGGAGGAGGCCGAGATCCCGGTGGAGGTGGTGGGGGCGAGTGGGCTGCTCGACCGTCCCGAAGTGGTCGACGTGGTGTCGTGGCTCGAGGTGCTGGCCGACCTGGGCGCCCCGGTGGCCCTGCTGCGGGTGCTCATGGGGCCCCGCTACGCGGTCGGCCGCCGTGACCTGGCCGCCCTGCACCGCCACGCTCGCCTCCGCAGCGACGAGCGATGGGCCGAAGCCAATGGGTCGACGTCGAGGGCGCGACCCGGTGCCGCCGAGCGCGCCGGCCACCTGGCCGACGCCCCGTCCGACCTCGACGCCGTCGCCGGCCTGAGCGAGGAGGGCCGCCGGCGTCTGGGTCGGTTCTGTGCGGAGCGCCAGAGCCTGGCCCGGGCGGCCCAGACGATGCCCGTGTCCGACCTGGCCGAGACCATCCTGGATCTGACCGGGTTGTGGCGCGCCGCCGGTGACAAGGGTCGCGAGAACCTCCTGCGCTTCCTCGACCTGGCCGCCCGCTTCGCCCCGGTGGAAGCCGACCCCGGGCTCCCCGCCTTCGTCGAGTACCTCCAGCTCCTCGACGAGTCCGAGGAGGACATTGCCGAGGCCCATCCGGCCGACGCCGACGCCGACGCCGTCAAGGTCATGACCATCCATCAGGCCAAGGGCCTCGAGTTCGACGTCCTCCACGTGCCCGGTCTGGCCGGCGGGGGCCGCTCACAGATCTTTCCCGACAGCCGGGCAGGCGAGAACGCCCTGTCGAACTCCGCCGCCCTGCCGTGGTGGCTGCGCGAGGACGACGGCATTCCCGACCCCGCCACCGCGTCCACCCGTTCTGAGATCGACGACGCCATCCGGGCCCGGCGCGAAGACGAGGAATGGCGGTTGCTCTACGTGGCCGCCACCCGGGCCCGCCATCACCTGGTGCTGTCCGCCGCCCACTGGTACCGGGGGCCGGCCGAGCCCCAAGGACCGTCGCGGTTCTACGACTTCGTGGCCGACCAGCGCGACCTGGTCACCGAGCGCTTCCGCCACGAGGCGGCAACCGTCGACCCGGCGGTGGTGGCCAAGGAGAAGCACCGTGCCGCTGCAGCCGCCCGCTACGGTGCCTCCGTGGTCGGGGCCCCGGAGCCGCTCGCCGAGCCGCTCCCCGGTCCGGCGTCAGAGCCGGCTCAGCTCCCGCTCGACGAGCTCGAGCTCGATGACGGGCGCGGTGCCGCCCGCCCCGACCCCTCGGGGCGCCAGGCGGCCCGGGTCCTGTCGGTCACCGCCCTCGTCACCTACAGCCGCTGTCCCAAGCAGTTCTTCTGGACCGAGGTTCGCCCGCTGCCCCGGCGTTCGTCCCCGGCGGCCCGCCTGGGCACCGAGATCCATCGCTGGATCGAGCGGCGCGATGACCGCCAGCTGTGCCTCCTCGAGCCCGGCGACGAGCCCGACGTCGGGTTCGGCTCGTCGCCCGGCGGCGACGCCCTGACGTACTCCGGGCCCGGCTCCGACTCGGTGGCGGCGGGGCTGAAGGCGTCGTTCCTCGCCGGCCCCTGGGCCGACCTCGACCCCGAGCGGGTCGAGGCGCCCTTCCTGCTGGCCCTGGGCAGCCACCTGGTGCGAGGACGGGTCGATGCCGTCTACCGGCGCGACGGCCGCCTCGAGCTGGTCGACTTCAAGACCGGTCGCCGCCCGAGTGAGCCCGCCGGGTGGGCCGGTGTGCAGCTCGATCTCTACGGCCTGGCGGCCATCGACACGTGGGCGGCCGACCCGGCGACGCTGCGCACCACGTACTGCTGGCTGCGCCACGACGGGCCGCCCGACGTGGACAGCACCGACTGGACCACTGCCACCGTGGACCAGGTGCGGGCCCGGGTGGCGGCCACCCTCGACACTCTGGCCGCCGCTCGCTTCGACGCCACCCCCGGCGCCTGGTGCGACGGGTGCGACTTCCTGTCGGTGTGCCCCCAGGGCCAGGCGCGCTACGTCGCCGCCACCGCCGAGCCGGGCTGACCACTCACCCGGGCGGGCCCCCGGCTCCGTAGACACCGGTGAGACGCACCCTCGATCGAGGAGCACCCTATGCCCGGCCCCATCCTGTCCCTCATCCCAGCAGCTGCCATGGCCGGTCTCCTGGCCGCGGTCGTACGCCGGCGTGCATGGCAGCGTCCGATGCTCGTTCCCGTGCCGGTGCGAGTGCGGCGCCGAGGGTGACGGTGATCGAGGACCGGTGGTGGGCCGGACACGACCACGCCCACGACCCCGCGCCGGGCCCGGACGAGCGCGGTGACGGCGAGGTCCTCCCGGCCGCCCTGTTCCAGAACCTGGCCGCCGACGGGCGCTTCCGCCGGGACTCGTGGTGGGGTCGGGTGCTGCATCCCAGGACGGTGTCCTACCGCGAGGCCCGGGCCACCGACAGCGTCCACCTGGTCATCAGCGACGACAAGGTGTCGGTGCACATCGACCGTTTCTCCCCGCTGGCCGTCCAGGGCGGCCGTTCCTGGCGCCGCTATGCGCCGTTGCGCATGCTGGTCCACGCCGTCGTGGACGTGGCCGGCGAGGCCGCCAGCCTCGTGCGGGGTCGCCACCAGCACCTCCACGACCTCACCTGCGAACGCGTCTGGGTCGACGACGACGCCGTGTTCGACGACGACGACGATGCCCGCCGCCACGACAGCGACAGCGACTGCGGTGACGGCGACGGCGACGACGCGGCCGACGCCGACGCCCACGGAGAGTGTGTCCCCTTCAACGTGGCCGACGAGGCCGTGCACCTGCTCGATTCGGAGGCCGAGCCGTCCAGCGTGCACATCGAGGCCCGGGTGGCGGGTCGTCTCGACGACGGCCGGCTGCGGGCGGCGGTGGCTGCAGCGGTGGCCCGCCACCCACTGGCCCGAGCCCGCCGGGCGCCGTTTCAGTGGTCCGACTACCAGTTCCAGTGGCAGATCGATCCGGTCGCCGACGCCGACTCTCTCAGCGTCGTCGACTGCGGCGACGAGGCCGACCTGGCCGAGGCGAGGAAGGCGTTGCAGAGCGTGTCGGTGCCCCTGGCGGGCTCGCCGCCGCTTCGAGTGGTCCTGGCTCACCACCGGTCGGGCGACGTGGTCATGGTCAACGCCCACCAGGCGGCCACCGACGGCTTCGGCGCCCTCCGCTTCCTGAGATCGGTCGCCCGGGCCTATGCCGGCGTCCCCGACCCGGTTCCCGACCTCGACCTCCTGGCCGCTCGCAACCTGACCGCCGGCGTCGACCACGCCTCCGGCCCCGGCCCCGGTCGGTCGGCTCAGGGGAGGCGGGCGCGGGACGTGTTCGACCGGCTCGGTGACCTGGCGGCGCCGCCCGCCCGCATCGCCACCGACGGCGGCCGTGCCACCGACGGCTACGGCTTCCACCTGGTGTCGTTGTCGCAGGACGAGACCCAGGCCCTGGCCGGGCTCGACCACCCCGGCACCGTCACCGACCTGCTGCTCAGCGCCCTCACCCTCACCATCGCCGGGTGGAACGCCGAGCACGGCATCGCATCACGGCGCATCAGCGTGCTGGTTCGCGCCAACCTGCGGCCGTCGAGGTGGTCGGGCGAGATGGTCGGCAACTTCTCCGGCCCGGGCCGGGTGTCGACCCGACCGCAGGCGTGGGCCACCCGGCGAGGAACCCTCGCTGCCATCTCCGCCCAGTCCAGTCCGCAGCGACGCCCGGGCATGGCCACCGCCCTCACCGAGGCCCTCGGCGGCTCCCCGCTCCTGCCCCTGTGGGCCAAACAGGCGATGTCGCCGCTGCTGGCGGGGGTCGTCACCCGCCTGGCCGGGACGGCCGTGTTGGCCGACCTCGGCACCCTCCACGAGCCCCTGTCCTTCGGAACCGAGGCCGGCGCGGCCACCGCCGTGCACTTCTCCGACCCCACCCACATGCCCGTCGGTGTCTCTCTCGGGGTGGTGACCGCCGGTGGCCGCCTCCACCTGACTTTCCGCCACCGCTACCCCCAGTTCGACGACGCCGCCGCCGGGCGCTTCGCCGACCGCTTCCTCGCCGAGCTGGCCGCCCTGGTCGCCGACTTCGGTTGTGGTCGGGGTCAGGGTGGTGCTGAGCACCCCGAACCCGACCAGGACGATGTGAGTCAGTCGGCGTAGGTCCAGTCGGGGCGCTTGCGGAGGTGGCTGACGTCGTAGGTGACCTGGCCACTGCCCAGCTCGACGATCTTCGGGACGACGAGATCGCTACGGGGATTCGGGCAGTCACCCTCGAGATGGGCGGCGAACTCCTCGGGAAAGGCGGCCAGGAGGCTCGAGACGACGAGTTGTTCCTCGGTGCCCAGGTAACAGCGGTTGGCGTCGGTCACCTGGCGCAGGCGGGCGCCGATCACTGCGATGTCGCGGTCGGTGCCCCGGCAGGCCTCGATGTCGGCCAGCCGGGCGGTGATCTCGCCGCTCGACTGCTTGCACGGCGGGCACTGGCCACACGACTCCACCGACAGGAACCGCGACAGCTGGTAGGCCAGCTCGACCATGCACGTGGATTCGTCGTAGACGGCGAACCCGGCCGCCCCCATGCCGCTGCCCGCCGCCTGCAGACCCTCGTAGCTTACCGGGGCGTCGAGGTGGTCGGCGGTGATCACCGCGTTGGCCACGCCCGAGAACACCGCCTTGACTTGTCGACCGGGCCGGATGCCGCTGCCCACGGCGTCGATGACGTCGCCCAACGAGGTGCCGAGCTCCACCTCGCCCACGTCGGGGGCCACCACGTCGCCGACCACGGTGGCCACCACGTGGCCGGGCGACGGTCCCGTGCCCATGGACCGGTGCCACTCGGCGCCCCGGGCCAGGATGTGAGCCACGTTGCACAGCGTCTCGACGTTGTTGACCAGGGTGGGGTTCGACTGGTCGGCGTGGCGATGGCCCGGTCGAGCCTCGTGAGACTCCCAGCCGGTCTGCGGGGCGGTGGCGAACAGGCCGTGCTCGAAGGGCGGGAGCAGCCGGGGCATGGGGGCGTGGCCCTCGATGACCTCCAACAGGGCCTTCTCCTCGCCGAACAGGTACTCGTCGGGGCCGGCCACGATGGTGATGGCCACGTCGCCGGCCAGGCCTTCGGCCGACATCTCGTCCACCGCCCGGGTGAGGGCGGCGACCTCGGTGACGAAGCGCTCCTTCACACCGATGTAGGCCTCCCGAGCGCCGATGGTGAGCGCGGCGATGGCCAGGCCCTCCACCAGTTGATAGGGGTTGGCCCGCATCAGGGCCCGGTCTTTGAACGTGGCCGGTTCGCCCTCGGCGCCGTTGGCGACGACGTAGCGGTGGGTGCCGGGCTGCTCGAGCACTCCGGCCCATTTGCGCCCGGTGGGGAACCCGCCCCCGCCCCGGCCCCGCAGCCGCGACAGGCTGAGCTCTTTGATGGTCTGCGCCGGCCCCAGGCGGGCCGCCCGGCCCAGACCCTCGCCACCGCCCAGGGCCCGCCACGCCGCCACCGACGTGACCGGTTCGTCAGGGAGCAGAAAGCTCTCGCTCACCACTCCGCCGACGCTTCGCCGGCGCCCGCCGGGCGCCGCCGCTGCCCGGCATGGCGCAGGGCGGGCGGCGTGAAGCCGTTGTCGGCGGGGTTGATGGTGGTGCCCGGCGCGACCACCTCGTCGATGCGGTCGAGAGCGGAGTCGTCGAGGGCCACGTCCTGGCCCGCCAGCAGGTCGTCCAGCTGGTCCATGGTGCGGGGCCCGATGATGGCCGAGGTCACCGCCGGGTGGCGGACCACCCACGCCATGGCCAGGTGGGTGAGCGAGCAGCCCGCGTCCGAGGCCACCTTGGCCAGCTCCTCCAAGGCCTCGAACTTGGCCCGATTGTGCGGGTGCTTGGGGTCGTAGCGGTCAGGGAGGCGGCCGCGGGTGGCCCGTGACCCCTCGGGCGGCTCCTGGTCCAAGCGGTACTTGCCGGTCAACCAACCGCCGTTGAGGGGGGCCCAGGCGATGACCCCCATGCCGTAGCGCCGGCAGGTGGGGAGCACGTCGGCCTCGGCTTGGCGCGCGAAGATCGAGTACGGCGGTTGCTCGGTCACGAAGCGTTCGCGGCGGCGGCGCTCGGCCACCCACTGGGCCTCGACGATGTCCTCGGCCGGAAAGGTGGAAGACCCGATGGCCCGCACCTTGCCGGCGTGGACCAGGTCGGACAGGGCACCCAGGGTCTCGTCGATGTCGCAGGTGGGGTCGGGCCGGTGCACCTGGTAGAGGTCGATCCAGTCCGTGCCCAGCCGGCGCAGGCTGTCCTCCACGGCCCGGGTGATCCACCGCCTGGAGTTGCCGCCGGCATTGCGGTCATCGCCCATGCGTGCGTGGAACTTGGTGGCCAGCACGACGTTGTCACGGCGCCCCTTCAGGGCCCGACCGACGATCTCCTCGGACTCACCGGCGGAGTAGACGTCGGCGGTGTCGACGAAGTTGACGCCGCCGTCGAGGGCGGCGTGGACGATGCGCTCACCCTCGTCGTGATCGGGGTTGCCCCACGCCCCCAGCATCATCGAGCCGAGGCACAGATGGCTGACCTTGATTCCGGTGGGTCCGAGGGTTCGATACTGCATCCGAGACCTCCTGAGTCGTCGAGGGTGCGTCGTCGTCGGTCGCGGCGCGCCCGACCAGTCTCGTCGCTGTGCTGGCTAACGTCGCATCGGCGATGCTCCAGCTCCGCAACCTCACGCGCCGCTACGGCCAGGTCGTCGCTCTCGACGGGCTCACCCTCGATGTCCCCCCCGGGCAACTGGTGGGCCTCCTCGGGCCCAACGGGGCCGGGAAGTCCACCGCCATGCGGATCGCCCTGGGCCTGTTGCGCCCCGACAGCGGTGAGGTGCGCTGGCGAAACGAGCCCGTAGGCTCCGACCAACGCCGGCGGTTCGGCTACCTGCCCGAGGAGCGGGGCCTGTACCCGCGCATGCGGGTGCGTGACCAGGTCGTGTACTTCGGTCGATTGCACGGACTTTCGGCCGGCGACGCTGCTGCCGCCGCTGACCGGTGGCTGGAGCGCCTGGATGTCGCCGCCCGATCGGCGGACCGCGTCGACACCCTGTCCCTCGGGAACCAGCAACGGGTGCAGCTGGCCGCCGCCCTGGTGCACGACCCCGACCTGCTCGTGCTCGACGAGCCCTTCTCCGGCCTGGACCCGGTGGCGGTGGACGCCCTCTCCGAGGTGCTGGCTGAGCGGGCGGCGGCGGGGACCGCCGTGTTGTTCTCCAGCCACCAGCTCGACCTCGTCGAAGACGTGTGCGAATCCGTAGCCATCGTCGATCAGGGCCGCCTGGTGCTGTCGGGGGTGGTGCGCGAGCTCAGGGGCCGCAGCCGCCGCCGGCAGCTCCGGGTTCTGGTCGAGGGAGACGGCTGGCGCCCGCCGGACATGGCCGGCGTGGTCGTCGCCGGCTCCGATGCCAGCGGCACGCGTCTCATGCTCGAACCAGGAGTCGACCCCATGGCGGTGCTCACCGCCGCGGCCAGCGGCTCCGGCCGGGTGGTCGACTTCGGCCTGGAGTTGCCCAGCCTCTCCGACTTGTTCCGGGAGGCGGTCAACTCGTGAGCGCTCAGCAGGAGCGGGCCAGGCGGGACCCGAGGGTGGTCGCCCTGGTCGTGCGGCGAGAGGTGACCGAGCGTGTCCGCACGCGGTCGTTCCGGGTCACCACCGTCCTGATCGCCCTGGTGGCCATCGCGGCGGTCATCATCCCCCATCTCATCGACAGCGGCGGCAAGACCCGCTACGACGTCGGGCTGGTGGGTGATGTCCCGACCAGTGTGGGCCCGAGCCTGGTCCGCAGCGGGCAGCTGATCGACGCTGACGTCGGGGTCCGCCGCCTGGACGACGAGGCGTCGGCCGTCGCCGCCGTGCGGTCGGAGACAATCGACGTCGCCATCGTCGGCACCGACCATGTGGTGGTGCGCCGGACCCTCGCGCCCACCCTGGAGGCCCTCGTCGACCAGGCGGTGTCGACGGCACGGGCGAGCGACAGCCTGTCGGCGCGGGGCGTCTCCCCGGCGGAGGTCGACAGCCTGCTCCGCCCCCCGCCCCTTCCCGTCCGCCGCCTCGATCCCCCGTCGAGGACCAACACGGCCAACAAGTCACTGGCCTTCGGCGGCTGCCTGTTCCTCTACCTCAGCCTGCTCTCGTTCGGCTTGGTGGTGGCCAACGGCGTGGTCGAGGAGAAGTCGACGCGAGTGTCGGAGATCCTTCTGGGGGCCATGCGCCCGTCCCAGCTCCTGGCCGGCAAAGTCATCGGCATCGGCATCGTCGGCTCTCTGCAGCTGCTGGCCGTCGGCCTGCCCGCCGCCGTGGCCGCCCTGGTGGTGGGCTCCCTCGACGTGCCCACGGGCACCCCACTCACGTTCGGCGCCATCGGGCTGTGGTTCCTCCTCGGGTTCGCCTTCTACAGCTGCGCGTTCGCGGCGGCGGGCGCCTCGGTCTCGAGGGCCGAGGAGGTGGGCAATGCCACCATGCCCCTGACCATGCTCCTGCTGGCCGCCTACCTCATCGGCGTGACCGCCGCCACTGGCGACCCCGACTCCCCGTTGGTCCGCGTCGCCTCGTTCCTGCCCCCGCTGATGCCCATGGTGATGTTGGCCCGAGCCGCCGTGGGCGATGTGTCGCTCTGGGTGGTCCCCGTCGCAATGGTCGTCGAGGTGGCATCCACGTGGCTGCTGGTGCGGGTCGCCGGTCGGGTCTACACCGGCGCCATCGTGCGCACCGGCCCCCGGGTGAAGCTCCGCCAGGCGTGGCGTTCAGCCGAGCGCTGAAATGCCGGGACGGTACGGTTGATGCGTGGCCGGCCCCTCCTCGTCGTCGTCTCCTCCCGCCCTGGTCGCGTCCGTCGCCTTCGGGTCGGTCGGGCTGGTGTTGTTGCTGATCGGGCTGGTCAGCGGTTCGCAGATCGTGGTGGTGTGTGGCGTGGCGGCAGCGACCATCTCGCTGGTCGCCGCCCTGGTGTGGCGCGAGCAGTTGATCGAGGCCTGGCAGTCCCGCAAGGCGCCGCCGCCAGACTGAGCCGCGGCCCCGTCGGCGTCAGGCCCGTCTCCGCAGCTGCACGATGAGGGCGCCGGCAGCGACGGCCCAGACGAGGCCGAGGACGACGGTGAGGTTGAGGGCGTAGTTGCGGGGGACAGAGGTGGGGTTGTGAGTGGCCAGCCCGAAGGCCCGCACCAACGGATAGGAGAACAGAGCCAGGACTCCCGTGATCAGCAGTGCGCCCTGGACGGTCGCCCGTGCCCGGCTGGGTACGAGACGGGTCAGGGCCACGGCGATCAGCAGCACCGCTGGGGCGATGACCAGATCGTGGAGCAGGGCCCCGCCGGCTACAAACGTGGCCAGGTTCGCCGGCCGGGTGTCGATGCGGTGGGACAGAAGCCCTCGCAGCCCGACAGCGATCACCGTCCAGCCGAGTGCCGCCGACACCCAGAAGGCCGGGCCCGCCCTGTGGTCGCTCGGTTGGGGGCGATCGTCGGGCACGCTCACAGCACCGTCACCTTGGTCACCCATTTGGTCTGGAGCACACCGGCGCGATTCGGGGCGATGAGGCGGCAGGGGAACCCGTGGTCGATGGCGAGCAACTGGCCGTCGAGGTGGGTGGCGAGAAGAGTGTCGCGGTCGGCGGCCTGGTCGGGATCGAGAGTCGATGTGCGGTAGGCCCCGATGGGCTCCAGTGACTCGACCAGGACCGTCCGACCCCGAGCAGCCCCTGCTCTGGCCAAGAGGTCTCTGACGCGAATCCCCGACCAGGCGGCCGAGAAGCTCCATCCCTCCACGCACGCGATCGGCAGGTGGGCCTCGTGGGAGGGGAGGGCGAGCAACTCGGCGCGATCGAACGAGAGTGGCGTGGTGACGAGACCGCCGACGGTGAGGCGGTAGTCGGGGGAGCGGGCGAGGTCGACGACCCCGGCGTTGACCGCGCCCCGGTTGACCGGATGCCCCTGGGGCCCAAAGGCGGGGTCGCGGGGGGCCAGCAGCGCCAAGGGACGAAGGGGCGGAAACGCCTGGCCGACGGTGGCGACGGTCAGTACCCCCGAAGCGGTGGCGACGGTCCCGAGGAAACCCCGCCGCGACAGCCCCGAGCCACCGGCCGCAGCCCGATCGGCCACCGTGCCCAGCACGGGGTCGGGCTCGGCCAGGAGGGGCCGTCGCGACGGGCGGGTCAGGGCTCGGCGGGAGATGGCCCACTTGGCACCCACGTGGGCGACGAGGGCGCCGATGGTGACCCAGGCCATCCAGAAGTGGGCGGCGGTGAAGGAGAAGCGCCAGGGGTACCACTGGGCGATGTTGGCCACGCCGGAGAAGACCATGAAGATGCCGCCACCGACCAGAGGGAACAGGCTGACCCGCTCGACCAGGTGGCTGGCCCGCTTGACGGGTGGCAGGGCGACGAACCGCGGCCAGACCAGCCAGAGCTTGGCGATGAGCACGGGCACAGACGCGATCCCCGAGGCCACGTGGATCCCCTGTGTCAGGCGGTAGAGCCCGGCGGGTCGGGCCGGGATGGGGAGCCACGACTGCGGGTGCTGCTGAAGATGCGAGTAAAGACCGGTGACGAAGCACAGACTGAACAGAACTCCGAGCGAGGCTCCGAGATAGGCGGCCAGCCGCTCGTCACGCAGCGGCGACTGGTAGGCGGCCTGGTGCAGCGGCAGGTCGCAGTCGGTGGTGAACCGGCGCACGGATGGCGGCAGGTGACCCGGAGTCTCGCCGGCGCTCATGGAACGGCCGCCTCGAGGTGCGCGAACCAACGGCCGGAACCGGTGGGGGCAAGGTCGGCCACGCCCAGTGCGGCGGCCTCGGCCACATCGGCAATCGCATCAGCGCCGACCACAGCCCAGTCGAAGGAGGAGCCGGAGTGGCCATGGCGTTCGAACCAGGCCTTCACCCGCCGCCAACCCGTTCCCGGCGGCTCGACCTCGACGACCACTCTGCCCTGGCCGCCGATGAGCCGGCGACAGCGGCCCAGAAGCCGCACAGGGTCACCCCCGATGCCGACGTTGCCGTCGAAGAGCAGGGCCGTTCGCCACTGGCCCTCGCCGGGCAGTGGACCGAAGATGTTGCGCTCCAGAACCGAGGCGCCTCGGCGGCGAGCCAGGGCGATGGCCGACGGGCAGGAGTCGATGCCGAGGGCGGGGATCCGCTTGTCAGCCAGGCTGACGACCAGACGCCCGGGGCCGCAGCCGAGATCGATGACCGGCCCGTCGACGCCCGCCAGCAGGTCCTGTTCCTCCTGGGTGGCCGGTCCGTGCCAGCGGGCGGGATCGAGGGCGAGGATCTCGCCGGTGTCGGTTCGCAGCACCACACTCGCCAGGTGGGCCAGATGGGGGGCTTGGCCGAGGCCTGGCTCGGCCGTCCTCGTTCTGACCCGCTGCGGGCGGGGGGATCCTCCCTCGAAAGCCGTGCGGACGGCGTGGTCGTAGGCCGGGGCTCTGGTGCGACTGGGCTCGTACATTGCCGTCCTTCTCGTCGGGCCTGGCGTTGATCAGCAATTCGTTGCTGAGATGGGCGGTGGACGCCGACAGCAGCGGTCACATGAAGTTGCGGGTGTGGAGGGTCGACAGCTCGTCGGCCACTCCGGCGCCGAAGCCCAGCCGGGCCATTCGCCGACGCCGCCCGTCGGCCATCTCCGCCTCGAGGGCCTGGACCCGGGCGAAGCCGACTGCAACTGCCTGAGGTTGCCACGACCCGGCGGCCAGGACCACCAAGGCGTCGAACACGTCCTCGTTGAGCCCGGCGGTGTCGGCCAGGGCGTCGTGGCGACGGCGCACGGCGGCGGCGAGCCTGCCCCGCTGTGCCGGGTCGGCAGCCAGGACGTGTTCGAGATGGGCCATGCCGAAAGCCACGTGGCGCGCCTCGTCGCCCAGGGCAAGACGCGTGACCTGTCGGGTGACGGGATCGGGAGCATGGCGCTCGAGGAACGAGAGCAGGGCGAGGAAGGTGCCCTCGCCGAGCACTGACAGCAAGAAATGGGCAATGGCGAAATCGGGCTCGTTGACGAGGGTCTGCAGCGAGGCCTGACCGCCGGCGGTCGACAGGCCGAGCGGCGCTCCACTCAGCTGGGCCCGTCGGGTGAACACCTCGACGTGGCGAGCCTCGTCGGCCACCTGCACGGCGAGGACCCCGACCACCTCCCTGAAGTGGGGATGGACCTGACCGAGGAACCGGGCGGGGACGACGATCGCCGCGTTCTCGTTCTCGATCAGATAGGTCATCACCGTGACCACTGCCGCTTCCACGTCGGCGGGCAGATCGACGGGTGCGTCCCAGTCGACGGCCGTGGCCGGGTCCCACTGGGAGGCAGCGGCCTGGCGATAGATGGCGGCGGCGGTGTGAGACCACACTGCGTCGGTGGTGTCGAGGGGAAAGCGGAACTCGGGGCCCCCGGCCTCGACAAGGGCCCCACGGGCGGCCAGGCCCCATGTGGCTGCGGCTCTGTCGGCCACCTGTCCCCCGGGGCCACCCGCCCGTTGCGCGCCTCGTAGGCGGGCATCGATCGCCGTGCCCCGGGTGACCCATCCGACCTGCCGACTGTGACCCCGCTCGGGGCCGGCATCCGCCTCGGGTTGGGCGAGGTCGAAGGTGTGACCTCGATCCCGGCACCACGCCCGCAGGTGGACGGCCACCTCGGGCGCCCGGGCCCGCACCTCCAGGCGAGCGCCGGGTTCCAGGGGGGCCAGCGCCCGTTTCAGGAGAAGCTGGCCTCCCCGATCGAGGCCCAGGTTCTCGAGGTCGAGAGTCGGCGGCGCTGACATTCCCCTCATCGTCGTAGAGCCCTGGGCGGGGACGGCGTCATCGAACAGCAGCGCGGCAGGTCCCACCGAGAAGGCTCCCGCGCATCGGACGGATCGTATCTGATGAGGTGATGCGACAGTCTCCGTCCGAGCTTCAGGACGGCTCGCCCGGCGGGATGAATTGCAGGGAGCCCTGTGCTGTCGACCCGGTGATGATGAGCCCGCCGGCGTCGTCCACGGCCACGGTGTTGGGTTGCCGGACCGTGGCGTAGGTGGTCCGCGAGCTCACCGATGCGCCGTTGAGGTGGAGGCCGACGAGCTGGTTGCCGGCCGTCAGGGTGACCCACAGCGTCGAGCGCTGAGTGTCATAGGCGATGCCATAGGGCTTGTCGCCAACCGGGATGCGGGCGACCTGGTGGGGCCCGTGATCGTCGACGCGGAAGCCGAGTATGGCGCCGCCATTGGTGTCCACCACCCAGTAGAGGCCGCCGGCGCCGGTGACGGCGTGGGTGGGCCCGTCGCCGCAGTTGGCACTGCCGATGGCCGTGCCGTCGGTGCGATAGGCGGTGATCCGTCGTCCCCTGACACCGACGGTCACCATGACCGAACCGTCGGGCGCAGACGCCATCCCCCCCGGCTGGATGGGGGCGGGGACAACCCGGGTCACGGCGCCGTTGCGGACGACGTGGATGCTGTCGGCCAGTTCGTCGGCGACGAAGACCGTGTCGGGACCCACGGCGATACTGTCGTGAGGTTGGCGGCCCACGGGAACCGACTCGAGCACCTGGCCCTCGGGGAGGCTCATCGCCACGAAGCGGTCGTCCGATTCCTGGGGTATGAGCAGTGGCCCATCGACGCTGCCGAGAAACAGGTGACGAGCCGAGCCGGTCAAGGGCACCGTTTGCCGATCTGTGGGCGTCGACACGTTGAACAGCACCACCGCGTCGGGCTGGCGTACGGCGACGGCCACGGTGCCGGAGCGGGTGACGGCGATGCCCTCGGGAGCGCCGGCGAGGGCCAGGACAGAACCGGGTAGTTTCGCCGGCGCCGCTGGCGAGACTGCCGGCTCGGGTGCACGGGCCAGCGGGACGGCAACCTTGGAGGAGGAAGAGGAGGAGCCTCCGCCACACGCGCTGGCGACCACGGACATCACGGCGGCGGCCAGGATGGCCCGGCGCGGTCTTCGACGTCGCATACGAAGGTCGCCGGCGAGGCGCTTGATCCTGATCAGCTGATGCCTCCCGGTCTTGTCGCCCCGAGACGCTACGTCAGGCTGGGACGGTCCGGGCTTCGACGCGGAGTGGGCGGTCATCGGGATGGGTAGGTTCGGCGTCATGACAATCGACCAACCCACCCACGACGACGTGGTCGAAGCCACCGCCACCGCCCAGGACGAGATGCGGCCGCAGAGCGTGCCTGTGAACGTGTACGAGACGGCCTCGGCGCTGGTCGTCGTCGCCCCGCTGCCGGCGGTGACGGCCAGCGACGTCACAATCGAGCTGCGCCCCCCCACGTTGCGGT
This sequence comes from Acidimicrobiales bacterium, assembly GCA_036264885.1. Classification (GTDB taxonomy): domain Bacteria; phylum Actinomycetota; class Acidimicrobiia; order Acidimicrobiales; family AC-14; genus DATAQC01. The sequence continues at coordinate 23,690 of DATAQC010000111.1, forward strand.
TCTGGGCCGATCTGCGCAGCGCCGGGCCCCGGGACTACCTCGTCCACGAGTGGTCTTATGGCGGGTTCGAGCGTGAGATCGAGGTCCCCGAGGGCTACGGCAGCGGGGTCGAGGCCTCGCTGGCCAACGGCCAAATCGCTATTCGGGTGCTGCGTGGCGACTCGAGCGGCCCCCTGGTCATCCAGCCCACCGAGCGGTAGCTGTCAGGCCGGGCGCACAGACGCACACTCGGTGATCCAGTCCAATGCGGGGCCGACGAGCTCGTCGAGGGCTCGGGTGGCGGTCAGCGTGAGGTAGGCGCCCTCCGGCTCCTCCATCTCCGCCGCCACCCGCCGCACCAGGTCGGCGTCGCGATTGGCGGCCCGGTGGGCACCCGTGGCGGCGTCGTCCTGGCAGCGTCGCACGGCCACGGACACCGGTACGTCGCACACGATCACCGCCGAGAAGGCGCCACTCTCGGCTGCCATCGCCTCGACCGCAGCCACCTCCCGGCGGCGGGCAAAGGTCAGGCCGTCGAAGACCACGACCCGTCGCCGGCCCAGGTGATAGCGGCAGGCGTCGAGCATGGCCGAGAAGGTGATGTCGCGCTCGGCTGCGCTGTAGTCACACGGGGCGAACAAGGCGTGGCGGACCTCGTCCTTGTCGATGACCCGGGCGTCGGCGAGCCCGTCGGCCAACGCCCGGGCGAGGGTGGACTTTCCCGCGCCGGGCAACCCGGACAGCACCACCGCGCCAGGGCCGACGTCGAGCCGCGACTTCACGTCGTCGGGTGACACCGAACCAGACTACGGGGGCCCCGCCGTTGGGCAAGCCATTGTCGGACCGGTGCTCTCGCTGCTCGTGCAAGCGCTTGGGAGGTGTTGGGTCCGCGTGGCGCCCCCGGCAGGTCCCTACAGTGAGTCCCATCATGGGCGCAACGCTGTCGACGTCGGAACGGCAGATCCTCGAGGCGGTCGACGACGCCGAGGCCGGTGAGGTCGCCGACAGTGCCGGTCAGCTCACCGATGTCGTTCGCCGTGCATTGGGCCAGCTTCCCGGTGACGAGTTCAGGCGGGGTGTGGCCGCCTTGAGCGGACGGCGGTTGCTCCAGGCCCACGTGGCCATGAAGGCGGGCGGTGAGGTGGGCCGAGTCGTCATCGAACGGGTGACCTTCCTCGGGCGTCGGGCCATCGGTCGCTGACAGCTTCGCTCCTGCTCGTCGCCGGGCCCTGCCGGCCCGATGGGGTCACGGCTCGACCGATCGCCAGTCCATAGCATGGGGCGGTGCCTGTCGAACGGCTACGGCTGCGAATCGGCAATCTGGCCAAAGCCGTCCTCGTTTCGGGACAGGCCTACCAGGACCCGAAAGACGCCCTCAACGAGTTCATCTCGAACGCCGCCGACGAGTACGTCGAGGCAGGCCGGCGGAGCGAGCGGATCCGGGTGATGCTACGCCGGAAGGGCCGATACCCCGTCATCGCCGTCGACGATGTCGGTCGTGGCATGTCCCCGGAGCGTCTTCGGGAGATCGCTCGCAACTTGTTCGAGTCGGCCAAGGCGGGCGACGAGCGGACGCTCGGTGAGAAGGCGATCGGGATCCTGGCCTTTCAACAACTCGGAAACCGCTGCGACGTTCTTTCCCGAGCGGAGGGCTCCGAGGAAACCTGGGTCCTGCGCCTCCAACGAGGCAAGGCAACGGCACAGCTCGAGCGCGAGCGTCGAAAGGCTCGCCAAGTGCCCGGCACCACGGTCGTGCTCTCGGACCTGGAGCCCGATGTGCTCCGGGTGCTCACCCAGCGCAAGGTCGTCGACTACCTCCGGGCCAGGCGAGGTCCGGCCCTGGCTCGGGGCGAGTACAGCATTGAGGTGGTCGAGGGCCGTTCGGTCGAGCTGGTCAGCCCCGAGAAGCCTGATGGCATCAAGCTCGACATCCCCGCCCGTCCCACGCTGTGGGGACGGATCGAGTTTGCCCTCTATGTCACGCCTCCCGACTCCCGGCGGCGCCGACATGCTGCCGTCGTCGGACGGGCCGGTACCACAATCGTCGACGACATCGCCGACATCGAGGAGTTCGCCCTGCCGCCGTGGGACAGCGGTCAGGTGACCGGCGAAGTGGTGTTCGCCGCCCTGCAGCAGACGGCCGGACGTCGGGCCATCCTGCGAGATCGGGAGGCGTTTCCCGTCTTCGTCGACGCCGTGCACGCCGTCGAGCCGGTGGTTCGGCGGGCGACCGAGAGGCTCTCGCAGGAAGTCGACGCGCAGACGGCGGACCGACTCGCCGAGACGCTGCGGCGGGTCTTCGGCCGGGTGCTCAAGGAGCTGGCGGATCTCGACAACCCGATGCGCTCGCCGGTCGGCGACGAGCCTGGGAGGGGCGGACTGTTCGAGGAAGCAGATGGCGGTGGTTCGGCGGACTCGTCCAACGGGTCGAGCCACTCGAACGCGCCACCCGGCCTCCCTGAACTGCCGGAGCTCGAGGATACGAGCGGTGCACCGAGCGATGCACCAGCTCGCGAGGCGCGCCCCGACCGGCGGCGATCCGCCGATCTGCCGTCCGTCCACCCCGACCCCCACCCCGGAGAAGCACGCAGTCGGTTCGAGGCCGAGACAGGCATCGTGTTCTACAACGACCGACACGAGGACTATCTGGTCGTCAGGGACGACGAAGCAGGCCTGCTCGACTACCTGGCAACCTTGGTCGCCAAGGAGTACGTGCTCTACAACAACCCCCGGGCGGCCAGTGAGGATTTCGCCGAAGAGATGGTGAGAATGCTGGTCCGGGTTCGACGCCACCTACCCAAGAGGCGCTGACCGACGCAGTCGCACTCGAAGCTGACCCTGACGTCAACGCACAGCACTCCCTAGGGGCGCGATAGTTGAGCGTGGCCGACCAGACGATGATCGGCAAGATGGGTCGGGTCACGGGCACGATCAGTCCCGGGAAGTTGGGTGAGGTCATGATCCCGGTACGGGGCGGCAGCGAGGCGTTCCACGCCTACGGCTGCGAGGGGGAGGAAGGTCTGACCCCCGGGACGCGGATCGTGGTGGTCGAGTACCACCCACCGCGCACGGTCGTCGTCAGCAAGATGTAGCTCTCCGTCGAAAGGAATGGGTGAATCATGCTGATCATCATCGGTGGGATCGTCGGACTGATCGTCGTCGGCGCTGCCATCTTCAAGCTGATGTGGCGCGTGGCCGAGCCCAATCAGGCTCTGATCATCTCCGGGTTGCGGGAGCACGCACCGAGCGACGCCGTCAGCGAGAGCCTTGGTTTCAAGATCGTCACCGGCAAGGGCACCTTCGTCATCCCCGGGGTGCAGACCGTCCGCCGGCTGTCGCTCGACCTGCGCGAAGCGGAGTTGGCCATCGACTGCGTGACCCATCAGGGCATTCCCCTCGGCGTGAAGGGTGTCGTGATCTTCAAGGTAGGTGACGACTACACGTCGATCGCCAACGCCGCCCGGCGGTTCCTCGACCAGCAGGACCAGATGGACCACCGCGTCCACAACGTGTTCGCCGGCCATCTGCGAGCGATCGTCGGCAACATGACCGTGGAGGAGATGATCCGCGACCGGGAGAAGCTCACTCATCTCACCCGGGAGTCGTCGGGGACCGAGATGGAGAAGCTCGGGCTGATCGTCGACTCGCTCCAGGTGCAGGAGATCGAGGACCCCACCGGCTACATCCAGAACCTGGGCAAGCCCCACGCCGCCGGCGTGGCCAGCCAGGCGCGCATCGCCGAGGCCGCCGCCGACCGTGAGGCCACCGAGCGCGAGCAGGAGGCCGACGCTCTCAAGGCCGAGGCCCGTCGGGCCAGTGAGGTCAAGCAGGCCGGGTATCAGGCGGAGATCGATGAAGCCGCGGCCCGGTCCCAGCAGGCAGGTCCGCTGTCCGACGCCCACGCCCGCCAGGAGGTGGTCGTCGAGGAGACCAAGGTGGCCGAGCTGGAGGGCCAGCGCGAGGAGCAGCGCCTCCAGGCAACGGTGCGCAAGCCTGCCGACGCCAAAGCCTACGAGCAGGTGACCCTGTCCCGGGCGGCGCGCGACGCTCGGGTGGCCCAAGCCGAGGCCCAGCGCCAGGAGGTCGAGTTGCACGCCGCCGGCAATGCCCAGCGCGTCAAGCTGGAAGCGGCGGCCGAGGCCGAGCAGGTGCGCCTCCAGGCCGGAGCCGAGGCTGACCATGTCCGGCTCGACGCCGCCGCCAGGGCCGAGTCCACCCGAGCCATCGGCGAGGCCGAAGCGTCGGCCACCCAGGCGCGGGGGCTGGCCGAAGGCGAAGCGGTGCGGGCCAGAGGTATGGCCGAAGCCGAGACGATCCATGCCCGGGCCGACGCCCTGGCCCAGAACCAGGACGCGGTGATCGGCCAGCAACTGGCCGAGAAGTGGCCCGAGATCGTGGAGGCGGCGGCCAAGCCGTTCGGCGACATCGATCAGATGATCGTGCTGAACGGGGCCCAGGGCCTGTCGGAGACGCTCGCCCAGGCCATGTCGCAGGGAGTGGCCGGGCTCCAACTGGCCCGGTCGCTGTTGGCGGGGTCGAAGGGCAACGGGCGGCCCGGCGATGGCAAGGTGGACACGCCGCCCGCCTGACGAGGGTCAGCCCGATGCGCCCAGGCCCAACAGTCCCTCGACCACGCTGAGCAACTCGGGTCCGTGCACATCGGCGGCATGGAAGATGGCGGGGTAGCGGCGGCCGTCGCGGTTGCACCAGCCGGTAGAGAGCCCGGCCCGGTAGGCGCCGTGCACGTCCCAGGGGTGGACGGTGGCCACGGCCAGGCGCTCGGGGGGCACGTCGACCACTGCTGCCGCGTGCAGGTAGGGCGCGGCGGTGGGCTTCCAGGCCTTGGTGTCGGCCACCGAGACCACTGAGTCGACGAAGGCGTCGAGACCGCTGCGCTCCAGCAGGACGCGGGTGCTGCGGGCACTGCCGTTGGTGACGACGACGACGCGTGCGCCCTCGACCGCCCGACCCATGGCCGGGGCGCTGTCGGGATGGGCGTCGAGCTCGGTGAATCCGGCCACTACCGCCTCGAGGTCGTTGTCGTGGGCGTCGGGGAGCACCGAGCGCAAGCTCGCCTTGGCCACGTCCGAGAACGAGCGGTAGTCGCCGGCGGCGGTGAGGGCGAAGCCGTCGGCCAGCAGGCGTCGGAACCACAGCTCCAGCGTCGACGGCCCTCCCCCGGCGGCAACCAAGGCCGGTTCCAGCGACGCCAGCGAGAAGAGCGTGTCGATGACGTCGAAGGCCACGACGTCAGGCGGAACGACCATCTGTGCAGCGTAGCGACCGCGCCCGCCCGCCCACCCTAGGCCGGCGACCCCTGTCATCCGCCGCCGCCGTCAGTGCCGAAAACCGGGTGACGTTCTCAAGATCGCCCTGATGAGAAACCACAAGGAGAATTCCGTATGAGTACCTTTCGCAGCCTGGCCCGCCCCAAGGTGGCTCTGGCCGTCATCGCTGCATCCGCGCTGACACTGGCGGCATGCGGCAGTTCGTCGAAGAGCGCCTCGTCGGGAACCGACGTCACCTCCAAGACGGCCGGCTCGGCCATGGCGGCGGAGTTCCTCACCCTCAAGGGTGTGAGCACCAGCGTCGACCTCGACGCCGGCACCCTCAAGGTCCTCACCGACAACAAGGTGACCCCCACGCCCATCGCCCCGGCCACGGTTACGGCCAACGGTGGCGTCACCACTGCCAGCTTCCCGATCAGCCAGGGCTACGTCTCGGTCTATCCGACGACCACGCCCGACTACGTGCGAGGCCTGCTGAGCCACACCGGTGGCCTGAAGTTCACCGCCGGGGGCAAGTCCCTCGACCTAACCGACTTCATGGTGAACCCCGGTGACTCGACTCTCACCGCCACCGTCGCCGGCGGCAGCGCCGCCCCGATCCTCGATCTCGACGGCTCGAACCTGAAGATCTCCACCGACGCCCAGGGCAACACCAAGCTCGACGGCACCGTGGCCAAGCTGTCCCAGGTCGGCGCCGACGCCCTGAACAAGTACTTCGGCGTCACCATCTTCGCCAAGGGCATCCCCTTGGGCGTCGTGCACATCGTGGCCACCGGCACCGCCGGGCCCAAGGGCACGCCCACGGCACAGTTCCTCAACCTGTCGGGCGTGAACACCAGCGTCACCCTCGACCCGGGCACGCTGAAGGTGCTCACCGACAACAAGGTGACGCCCACCCCCATCGCCCCGGCCACGGTTGCCGCCAGCGGTGCTGACACCAACGCCATCTTCCCGATCACCCAGGGCTTCGTGTCGGTCTTCCCGACGAGTGACCCCAACTACATCCGGGGCGCCTTCAGCCACTCCGGGGGCCTGAAGTTCACCGCCGGGGGCAAGTCCCTCGACCTCACCGACTTCGTGGTGAACCCGGGTGACTCCACCCTCACCGCCACCGTGAACGGTGGGGCTGCTGCACCGATCCTGGACCTCGACGGGTCCGCCCTCAACGTCTCGACCGACGCCCAGGGCAACACCAAGCTCGACGGCACCATCGCCAAGCTTTCCCAGGTCGGCGCCGACGCACTGAACAAGTACTTCGGAGTCTCGCTGTTCAAGCAGGGCATCGTGCTCGGTGTCGTCCACGTGACGGCCACGGGCACCCCCGCACCGAAATAGGGCAGCGGGCCCCGGGCCCGACCGAACGCCAGTGACACGAGCGGCCACCTCCGGGTGGCCGCTCGTCACGCGTGGGGGGTGAGGCCGGCCGGTGAAGGGGCTGGGCGTGGGTGGCGCAAGACGGTCGCGCCCAGCACCACCAGCGCGGCGATGCCATACGAGATGGTCCCGAAATCGGGCTTGGCCTTGTCGAGGATGGTGCCGAAGTAGAGGGGGTAGGGCGCCGCCGCCACCGCCAGCAGCTCCCATCTCCCGTCGAGGGCGGCCACCGCCACCACCAGCTCCGCGTACCAGGGCTGCACGGGGGTCACGATGAGGAACACGGCGACGAGGATCCACCGGGCCCGGGTGATCGGCGACGGCGGTTCCCGCTCGGCGGCCCGGTCCTCCGACCCACCGAGACGCCATGGCAGCGGGGCCAGGACGACGACGATCACGATGATGACCAGCAAGGCCACGGCCACGACCTCGGCGACCGTGCCGTGCAGGTCGAGGAGACGGAGGAGCAGGAACCGACCGCCCTCCGAGTACTTCTCCTCCTTCAGGTAGCCGGGCAGGTACCCGAGCACGGTGGGCCCCACGGCCAGCACGTGGGGCAGGTAGCTGGCTCCCACCACGGCGGCGGCCGCAATCACTACCTGCACCGGCTTGCGGCGCAGGCCGGCAGGCAGGAGCACGCCGGGGATGAGCTTGATGGCGATGCCCGCGCCGAGGAGCAGGCCGCCGGCGACGGGCCGTCTTCGTTCGAAGGCCCACAGGGCGAGGACCACGGCCAGCACCGCCAGCACGTCGACATGGGCGTCCATGGCCGTCTCCACCACGGCCAGCGGCGACCACGCCCAGAACACCGCGTAGACGGGGTTGCGACCCAGCCCCTGGAGCACGACGATCAACAGCGCGCTGAGGCCCAGGCCCACCAGGCCGTGCACCACCTGGAAGCCCTTGTGGCGGGTGCCGACGGGCACGACGGTGTGCAGGACGAGGAACCACGCCTGGGCCACCGGCGGGTAGATGGTCCGTTCCATCTCCCGGTTGATCCGCGTGCAGTTGGGAGGCTTGCCCCACGAGGCACAGGTCTTGGGACTGGGCCACAACCAGGGACCGCGCAGCTGGGCGACCCGGGCGTCGTTCGGGGGGTACCGGTAGGGGTCGATGCCGTGGGCCTGCACGCTGCCGTCCCAGGAGTAGCGGTAGAGGTCGTCGGAGATCTGAGGCGCGGCGGTGAGGGCGGCCAGGTTGAACACCACCGCCCCGGCCATCACCGCCATCACCGCCGCCCGTCGGGGGAGGCGCAGCAGCGCCCAGGCGGCCACCGCGAACGCCAGCCACCAGACCCCCAGCACGCCGAGCATCGGGTAGCGGCCCCTGAGGATGCCGCCCATGTGGTTGAACCGCAGCTCCAGCCCCAGGCATGCCGCCGCCCCGACCGCAGTGACGACAGCCGCGCCCCGCCACGGACGCGACCGCAAGTTATTCGGCAGCTTCGGCCAGGGCCTCGGCCAGAGTCGGGTGCGACAGCAGGCTCTCGAGGATGTCGGTCACCTTGAGGTTGGCGTTGACGGCGAGGGCGATGATGGAGATCAGCTCGGCGGCATGGCGCCCGACGATCGAGCCGCCGAGCACCACCCCGGTGGCCGGGTCGGAGAGTATCTTCACGAACCCACGGGTGTCGTCGTTGATGAGCGCCTTGGCGTTGGCCGAGAAGGGCACCTTGGTGACACGGATCTTGCGCCCGGTGGCGAAGCCCTCGGCCTCGGCCATGCCGACCTCGGCGATCTCGGGCTCGGTGAAGATGGCCTGGGCCGCCTTGTCGTAGTCGAGGTGGCGGTGCTGGCGGGTCTGCAGGCCCATCACGTGCTCGGCCAGCTTGCGGCCCTGCATGGCCGCCACCGACGACAGCGGCAACTTCCCCGACAGGTCTCCGGCGGCGTAGATATGGGCCACGTTGGTCTGGCAGTGATGGTTGATGGTGACGAAACCGGCGGGGTCGGCGTCTACCCCGGCGGCCTCCAGGCCCAGGCCCTCGGAGTTGGGGACGGCGCCGATGGCCAGCAGGGCATGGCTTCCGGCGACCGACCGCCCGTCGTCGCAGCGCACGATCAGCCCGTCGTCGCCACGGTCGATGGCCGTCGCCCTGGCCCCTTTGAGCAGGACGATGCCGCGGCGCAGGAAATCGTCCTCGAGGGCGGCGGCCACCTCGGCGTCCTTGCCGGGCAGGACCTGTTGGCGGCTGACGATGAGGGTGACGGCCGAGCCGAAGGACCGGAACATGTGGACGAACTCCACACCGGTGACCCCCGACCCGATCACAACCAGCTTCTCGGGAAGTCGGGGCGGGGGGTAGGCCTGGCGCGTGGTGAGCACCCGGTCGCCGTCGGGCGTGCACCAGTCGGGGATGCGGGGCCGGGTCCCGGTGCAGAGCAGGATGGCGTCGGCCTCGAGCTCCTCGGTGCCCAGGCCGGTGTCGACGACCACTTGGTGGGGGCCGGCCAGACGTCCCTCACCCCTCAGCAGGCGCACACCCTGGCTGGTCAGGAGGTCGACCACCGAGCGGTTCAGGTGGTCCTCGATGGCGGTGATGCGGTTCTTGAGGGCGCCGGAGTCGATCGCCGCTTCAGCCCGGGACAGGCCCATGCCGGCCGACCGGCGGGCGAAGGACATGGCGCCCCCGGTGGCGATCATGGCCTTGGACGGGATGCAGTCCCAGAGGTGGGCGGCGCCGCCGATGATGTCGCGCTCGACGAGCGTCACCTCGGCGCCGAGGCGGGCGGCCGTGGTCGCCGCCTGGTTGCCGGCAGGGCCGCCTCCGATGATCACGAACCGAACCGTCGAGCCCATCGGAGATCGAGGCTATCGCCGCCGTTGCCGAGTTCCGGTCAACGCGAGGTTTCGTCTCGGCGAAGTTGGGCACAAGTCGGATGCTCGCCGCCGGCCCTGTCTCCGGCGCGCCGAGGAGGGTGGAGTGGCCGTCGGGTGGAGGGTCCCGGTGCGAGGTGGCCGCAGTCGCCACCACCGCGCTGTCATCGCCGCGCTGCTCGTGGCCATGACCGTCGCCGGTTGCGGCGGGGGAGCCCAAGCCGGACCCCCCACCCTGCACTGGTACATCGGCAAGCAGGGATCGTCGGCCTATACCGACGATGCCGCGGCATGCACCAAGGCGGCCAACGGTGCCTACCGCATCCAGGTCGTCGACCTTCCTGCCGACGCCGATGCCCAGCGCGAGCAGCTCGTGCGCCGACTGGCGGCGAGCGACTCGAGCATCGACGTCATCGGCATGGACGTCATCTGGACGGCCGAGTTCGCCAAGGCCGGTTGGGTCAGGGAGTGGACGGGTGACCGCCGGGCGAGGGTCGAGGAGGGGGCCGTGCCCACCGCACTCGGGACGGCGAAGTTCGAGGGCCGCCTGTGGGCCAGCCCCCAGAACACCAATGCCCAGGTGCTGTTCTGGCGCAAGGACCTGGTACCCAACCCCCCCGCCACGTGGGACGAGATGATCGACGTCGCCGCCAAGCTCGGGCCCCAGGGGAAGATCGAGGCCCAGGGCGCCCGCTACGAGGGCCTCACCGTGTGGTTCAACTCGCTGGTGGCGTCGGCCGGTGGCCAGATCCTCACCCCCGACGGCAAGGTAGCCCTGGGCCCGCCCGCCGTCGAAGCCCTCCGGGTGATGAAGAAGCTGGCCACCTCGCCGGCCGCTGACCCGTCGCTTTCCAACGACAGGGAAGACCAGTCGACGTCGGCCTTCGTCGCCGGGAAGGCCGCCTTCATGGTCAACTACTCCGCCGTCCTGCCCAGCCTGAAGAAGCAGGCCCCCGACCTGGTGGCCAAGGTGGGCATCGCCCCGTGGCCGAGCGTGTTGCCCGGACAGCCCTCCCACGTGACCCTCGGCGGCTACAACCTGGGCGTGGGCAAGTTCACCAAGCACCCCGACCAGGCTTTCGCCGCCGCCGCGTGTCTCACCTCGGCGGAGAGCCAGGTCCGCAATGCCGCCCTGGGAGGCCTGCCACCGACCAAGGAGGCGCTCTACAACGACCCCGCCGTCAGCGCCGCGCTGGGCCCGGCCGACGTGTTGCACGCCACCCTTCTCGCTGCCAGCCAGCGCCCGGCCACCCCGGCCTACAACGACGTCTCGCTGGCCGTGCAGAAGACCATCCATCCCGAGAAGGCCATCGATCCCAAGGGGACGGAATCCGATCTGCGGTCGAAGCTGGGCAAGGTGCTGAAGTCCGGAGGACTCATATGAGTGGGCCGGCGCTCAGCGAGCGGGCCCGCTCCGAGCGCAGGCTGGGGTGGCTGTTGTGCACGCCTGCGGTAATCGCCATGGTGGCCGTCACCGCCTACCCGATCGGCTACGCCGTCTGGCTGTCGTTGCAGCGCGCCGACCTCCGGTTCCCGAACGACAACGCCTTCATCGGCCTGCGCAACTACACCGACGTGCTCGCCTCCAAGGTGTGGTGGGCCGACCTCAGCACCACCCTCACCATCACCGTGGTGTCGCTGGCCATCGAGTTGGTCATCGGGATGGCGGTGGCCCTGGTGCTGCACCGGGCCGTCTTCGTGCGCCGCACCGTGCGGACGTCGGTGCTCATCCCCTACGGCATCATCACCGTGGTCGCGTCCCTGGCCTGGAAGTACGCCTTCACACCGGGCACCGGCTTCGTGAACCCCCTGCTGGGCGTCAACAGCGACCTGCTGGGCTCCCGGCTGCCGTCGATGGTCGTGATCATCATGACCGAGGTCTGGAAGACGACGCCGTTCATGGCGCTGCTCCTGCTGGCCGGACTGGCCCTCGTCCCCGACGAGCTGCACGACGCCGCCAGGGTGGACGGCGCCGGGCCCGTCCAGCGCTTCTTCCTGGTCACCCTGCCGTTGATGAAGCCGGCGATCCTCGTGGCCATGTTGTTCCGGGCCCTCGACGCCTTCCGCATCTTCGACTCGGTGTTCATCCTCACCCGGGGGGCCAACGACACCGAGAGCGTCTCCATCCTCGGCTACAACCAGCTCATCAACCGACTCAACCTGGGCATCGGCTCGGCCGTCTCGGTGCTCATCTTCGTCTGCGTGCTGGTCATCGCCGTGATCTTCGTCAAGGGATTCGGCACATCGCTCATCGGCCAGGGGGACAGGTGATGAAGACCCAGCACGGCTCCGAGAAAGTGCTCTGGGGCGTGGGCTCGATCATCGTGGTCGCGTCCGCCCTGGTTCCCTTCGCGTGGATCATCTCGCTGTCGTTCAAGCCCGGTGACGAGTTGGGCAACGGCAAGTTCCTGCCTCGGTCGCTCACCCTCGACAACTACTCCAAGGTGTTCCAGAACGACTCGTTCCTGTCCGCCTTGCGCAACTCGCTGGGCATCGCCCTCATCGCCACCATCATCGGGGTGGCCCTGGGCGCCATGGCCGCCTACGCCATCGCGCGCCTCGACTTCCCCGGCAAGACGGCCATCCTGGTGTGCGCACTGGCCATCGCCATGTTCCCACCCGTGTCGATCATCGGGTCGCTGTTCAACGTGTGGCGGACGCTGCACCTGTTCGACACGTGGCCGGGTCTGATCATCCCCTACGTCACCTTCACCCTGCCCCTGTCCATCTGGGCCCTGTCGGCGTTCTTCCGGGAGATCCCCTGGGAGCTGGAGCAGGCTGCCCAGGTCGACGGGGCCACGCCGTTCCAGGCCTTCCGCAAGGTGATCCTCCCCCTGGCCGCGCCCGGCCTGGTCACCGCGGGGATCCTCGCCTTCATCTTCGCCTGGAACGACTTCCTCTTCGCCATCTCCCTCACGTCCACCGATCGGGCCCGCACCGTGCCCGCCGCCCTCGCCTTCTTCACCGGCAACACCCAGTTCGAGCAGCCTACGGGAGCCATCGCCGCCGCCGCCGTGGTGGTCACCGTGCCCATCATCGTGCTCGTGCTCGTGTTCCAGCGCCGCATCGTGGCCGGTCTCACCGCCGGCGCGGTGAAGGGCTGACGCCGCCCGACGCAGCAACCAGACCAAGGAGCATCGCCATGGCCGGAATCGCCTTCAAAGGGATCACCAAGCGCTATCCCGACGGCACCGAGGCCGTGCACGACGTCGACCTCGACATCGCCGACGGCGAGTTCCTCGTGCTGGTGGGCCCGTCGGGATGCGGCAAGTCGACCCTGCTGCGGATGCTGGCCGGCCTGGAGGACATCAGTGACGGTGAGTTGTGCATCGGCGACGAGGTGGTCAACACCAAGGCGCCCAAGGACCGCCACATCGCCATGGTGTTCCAGAATTACGCCCTCTACCCCCACCTCACGGTGCGGGAGAACATGGCCTTTCCCCTCAAGTTGGCCAAGGTGCCCAAGGACGAGATCGACAAGCGGGTCAACGAGGCGGCCCAGACCCTGGACCTCACCGAGAACCTCGATCGCAAGCCGGCCAATCTCTCCGGCGGCCAGCGCCAGCGGGTGGCCATGGGACGCGCCATCGTCCGCGACCCCAAGGTGTTCCTCCTCGACGAACCCCTGTCCAACCTCGACGCCAAGCTCCGGGTGCAGATGCGAACCGAGGTGGCCCGTATCCAGCACCGCCTCAACGCCACCACCGTCTACGTCACCCACGACCAGACCGAGGCCATGACCCTCGGCGACCGGGTGGCGGTCATGCGCAAGGGCGTGCTCCAGCAGGTGGCCTCGCCCAGCGTGCTCTACGACTCGCCCGCCAACCTGTTCGTCGCCGGGTTCATCGGGTCGCCAGCCATGAACTTCCTGCCCGTCACCGTCGAGGGCGGCAAGGCCAGGCTCGCCCTGGCCGAGATTGACCTGCCCGCCGAGGTCGCCGCCAAGCTCGGCAAGGCCGGCCGGTCCCTGGTGGCCGGCATCCGCCCCGAGCATTTCGAAGACGCCGCCCTGGTGGCCGAAGGCGATCGGCACAAGGGGCCCACGTTCACCGCCCAGATCGACGTCGTCGAGTCCATGGGCTCTGATCTGTTCGTGCACTTCAACACTGAGGCCGAAGGTGGCCTGGGGGGCGAGCTGGAATCGGTGGGCCGGGAGATCGCCCCCGGCGGCGGGAGCCGTTCCGACCAATCGGTCGAGATCGTCGCCCGCCTGAACGCCGCCAGCAAGGTGGAGCGGGGCGCCGAGGCCGAGTTGTGGTTCGACGCCGAGCGGGTGCTCTACTTCGACGCCGAGACGGGCGAGAACCTCACCCGGCGCCCGTCGGTGGAAGGCGGCGGCGAGGGCGGGGAAGGGCGCGCAGACGGGGGCGAGGTGGCTGGGCCATCGCCGGCAGGTCGGTGATCGACAGACCCTCTGGCGGCGTCCGGGTGCGCAGCTCGGTCACCCTGGCATCCACGTCGGGGCGTCCGAGGGCCCGGGCCACCGACACCCGGTGGTGGCCGTCGATCACGAAGTAGGCGTCGCCCAGCTTGTAGAGCTCGACGGGGGGCAACGTGTCGCCCCGACGTACCGCCTGGGCGATGCGCTCCCACCGTGCCCGACTCTTCGAGGACGTGGGCAGGAAGCGCCGGTCGAAGCCCTCGGTGCGGTCGACGGAGCCGATCACCCCGTCGATGGGCACCGTGCGCAGGCCCAGATCGCGCTCAGACAGGCGACCCCCGAGGGCGGCAAGCACCTCGGGAAGGGGAACGAGGGCACCGGCGGCCGAGCGGGTACGTCCCGACACCGTGCCGGCGGCCCGGGCCAGGGCCTGGCGCCGCCGGGCCCGGTCGAAGTCGTCCCTGGCGTCGGAGCCACCGAAGCCGGTGCTCATCCTCGGGGCCATCGCCACCAGCTTCCCGGCGCCGGCCCCAGCGGTCAAGGGGTGCGCGCCGTGATCAGGCCGAGGGGAGGTTCACGACCACCTGGATGTCGACCTCGTCCTTGACCTTCAGGGCGCCCATCTTGGAGTAGGGCTTCACCCCGAAGTCGCTGTGCTGGAGCTTGGTGACGCCGGTGACCTTGGCGCCACTGGGGCCGTCGTCGACACTGACGTCGAGGGTGACGGGCTTGGTGTTGCCGGCGATGGTGAGGTTTCCCTGCATCGACAGCTTGGGGGCACTGCCCGAGACCGCCGTGGACTGGAAGGTGATCTGCGGGTGCTTGCCGTACTGCAGGGTCTTCTCCTGGTTCTGGGAGATGTCAGCCCTGTCCTTGTCGGTGAGGGGCTTGAGGCCTCCGGTGGCCTGCACCACCTCGAGGGAGTCGGCGTCTACCGTGACCTGCACGCTGGAAGCGGCCGGGTTGTCGGCGTCGAGGTTGACGGTGCCGTTCCACCGCTTGGCCTCGAGCACGAGGTCGTGGCCCATCTTGGCGCCCATGCCCCCGACGTAGGTGTTGATGGTCAGCTGTCCGTTCTCGGGGCCGATGGGGTGACTTCCGCTCTTTACCGTCATGGCGCGCTTCGAACCACCTTTCGATCTTGGAGCCCCGGCACAGGCGGCCGGGCACGAAGGTCGATCCTAGGCGGCAGAGCTCTCGGGACGGAAGTCGGGGAACTTCTCGGGTCAGGGCCCGACGGGGAGCTGGGCGCCGTTGAACGGTTCTGTCCCCACGGCCAGCTGGGCGGTGATGGAGGTCTGCGCGTGCAGGTAGTCGAGCTCGTGTCGCAGGTCGCCCACGCCGTTGACGCCGGGGAGGGGGAGGATCTCGAGGGTGCTCAGCACCCCCAGGGCCCCGCCCTGAGCGTCGAGCACGGCACTACCCGAGTCGCCGGGGATGCCGGGCGTGAGGGTGAGCACCTGGTGGGACCAACCGTCGCCTTGGTCGCCCAGGCTGAAACCCAGCTTGGGCATGAGCAGGGGGAGCCCGAAGCGGAGCTTGGAGTTGCCCGAGCTGTAGACCAGCGAGCCCGCCGGGCTGTCACCAGGAGCGAGGTCGACGGGGCCGCCCCAGTGGGGGACCGACGGGTTGACGTCGGCCCGGTCGGCGGGGTCGAGCCGCACCAGGGCCAGGTCGTTGAACGCACAGACGGTGGGGTCGGTCTCCTGGCGGTCCTGCATGGTCAGCCAGGAGCTGTAAGCCAGGACACCGGGATGCGAGGCCCCTTCCACCGCTACCGGTGTGCCCAGCGGCAGCGACGGCGAGCTGCAGCCGTCGGTGTCGGTGCTGTCGCCGGTTCCGGCGCAGTGGGCAGCCTGGCCGATGTAGACGTCGGTGGCGTCGGTGAAGACGAAGTTCGCCGTGCACTGGCCGCCGGCGGTGACCGTCTGCACACCCGGGTGGATGGCGGCAGTGGCGGCCGGCGCCCACGTCGGGACCGGGGGACCGGTCTCGGGGGCGCCGGTGGCGGGTGAGACGGAGGCGGGGGTAACGGTGGCGGCGCCCGGCTGGGTGGCCGCCGTGGTGGCCGGAGGAGCCGGCGGCTTCCACTGATAGGGCCGGGGTGCCGCCGGCGCCGTGCCCGTACCGGCGAGGATGCCGACCGCGATCACCGTTGCGACGACGATGGCCCGGGGAGCTCGCATGGCTGCGACGCTAGCTTGTCGGACGGCTACGGCGACGGCGTCAGACTCGCCGGCACTGCCCGACCTTGGCGCCGGTCACGATGTTCTGCGCCCCCTCCGAGTCGCCGGTCTGGGGGGCCGGTGAGTTGCCGCGGCAGATCAGGTCGCCGTTGATGATGTTGGTGACGTACTCGTTGCCGTCAGGGTCGGCCAGCACGTTGTTGCGCAGGGTGACGGTGCCGTTGACCCGGTTGCGGATGAACCCCATCCAGAAGCCGTTGTAGCCCTCGATGAGCACGGGGCCGTTGATCTGGCTGTCCTCGATGGTGGTGAAGGTGACATCGAAGGGGCCCCCGAACGGTCCCGATCCGCCGCGGATGTCGATACCGCCGTTGATGGCGGTGAAGTGGATCTGCACCGACGCGGCGTTGGTGGCGTGGACACCCCCGACGATGATGCCCGTCTGCCCGGGCTGGTCCTCGCTGCCGAGGACGAAGGTGGCACCGCTGCGGATGAACAGGCCGTTGGTGATGGTGATGGGCCCATCGATGATGCACACCGCATTGGCGGGCACGACCACCGTGGCGTAGGTGCCAGGAGCAAGGGTGTTCGTGCACCTGGTCGTGGCCACCTCTGCCGCCCCGGCCGTCGAAGGCATGGCGGCGAGCAGGCCCAGAGCTGTCATTCCCGCACCCAGCACACGCAGAACTCGCTTCATGACGGCTTCCTCTCCCCCTCGAGGACCGAGTCCCGGTCCGATCCGATCCGGACTATGCCACAACCCGACGTCGCGAGGGAAGGGGTGTCTTCGCAGAGGATGCTTCGCCGCTCAGGCGGCGGCCTGGGGGTGGGGCATGCACAGCTCGTCGTACTCGGCGATGACGATCTCGCCGGCACCGGGACCGCACGCCGGGCATTCGGGGTCGCGCGGCACCTTGAAGGTGCGGAACGTCTCCTCCAGGGCGTCGTAGGCGAGGAGGCGGCCGACCAGGGGCTCGCCCAGGCCGAGGATGATCTTGATGGCCTCCATGGCCTGGATGGAGCCGACGATGCCTGGCAGCACGCCCAGCACGCCCGCCTCGGCGCACGACGGCGCCAACTCGGCCGGAGGGGGCTCGGGGATGAGGCAGCGGTAGCAGGGGCCCACGTAGGGGTGGAACACCGTGGCCTGGCCCTCGAACCGGAAGATGGACCCGTGCACCACCGGGATGCGCTTGACCAGCGATGCGTCGTTGACCAGGTAGCGGGTGGGGAAGTTGTCGGTGCCGTCGACGATGACGTCGTAGCCGTCGATGATGTCGAGCACGTTGTCGGCCCCGAGGCGCACGTCATAGGTGACCACGTCGACGTCGGGGTTGAGGGCGGTGAGGGTCTTCTTGGCCGAGTCGACCTTGCGGTCGCCGATGCGGTCGAGGTTGTGCAGGATCTGGCGCTGGAGGTTGGACTCGTCGACCACGTCCATGTCGATGATGCCCAGTGTGCCGACGCCGGCGGCGGCCAGGTAGAGGGCGGCGGGAGAGCCCAGGCCCCCGGCCCCGAGGAGGAGGACCTTGGCGTCGAGCAGCTTCTGCTGGCCCTCGTCGCCCACCTCGGGCAGCAGGAGGTGGCGCTGGTAGCGGTTGCGCTGCTCGGGCGACAGGGTGCGCGGGGTCGTCCAGCTGCGCCCCTCGTTCTTCCACTTGTTGAACCCGCCGGCCACCGAGACCACGTCGGTGTAGCCCAGCTCACCCAGGGTGCGGGCGGCGAAGGCCGACCGGGTGCCGCCGGCGCAGTAGACGACCAGCGGTGCGTCGTGATCGGCGATGCGGTTCTCGACCTGGCTCTCGAGGAACCCCCGGGGGATGTGCACGGCGTCGGGCAGGGCGCCCTGCTCGTACTCGTCGGCCTCGCGTACGTCGAGCACGACCGTGCCCGGTCGCTCGGCGGTCAGGCGCTCGGCCTCAGCCGTGTCGACCTCGCGGATCTCGGTCTTGGCCTCGGCCAGCAGGTCTCGGAAGGTGGCCATGCGATCACGTCCTCGGCAGATGCGGATTCGGGAGTAGCTGTCTCAAAGGAAAACCCTACTCGGCGGGTCGACATTCCGCTCGTTGCCTTCTCTGGCCGTGTTGACGATCAAGAGGACATGAGAGATACTGAGAAGACGTGAAGCGCATGGTTGGTCGCCTTCCCCTTCTCTCGTTGCCAACGCCCTGGAGGCGTCATGAGCACAGCGGTTGCGTCACACCCCGGGACCACGCCGGCCGACCCACCCCCCACGCTGGCCATCCAGCCGTGGCCCGACAGCGTCATCGACGCCCTCGGCCACGACCCCCGCTCCCACTACGTCGAGCAGTACTGGCTCGGCATCCTCGGCCCGTCGACCACCTGGCTCCTGCGCCGGCTGGCCGCCGGCCTGGAAGCCAGCCCCGACGGGTTCGACCTTCCCCTGGCCCCCACCGCCCAGGCCCTGGGGCTGGGCAGCCGGGGCGGCCGCCACTCGCCGTTCATGCGGGCTTTCGCCCGTTGCTGCCAGTTCGATCTGGCCGAGGTCCGGGGCGAGGGCGCCATCGCCGTGCGGCGAAAGCTCCCACCCCTGACCCGCCGTCAGGTGCAGCGGTTGCCCGGCGACCTCCAGGCGGCCCATCAGGCGTGGCAGGAAGACCAACTGCGCATGCCTGCCGCCGACCAGTTGCGCCAGCGCTGCCGGCGCCTGGCTCTGAGCCTGGTGGAGCTGGGCGAGGACTTCGAGGCCACCGAGCGACAGCTGGCGAGGTGGAAGTTCCATCCCTCGCTGTGCCGCGACGCGACGACCTGGGCATGGGAACGCCACCGTCAGGCGTTGGACCTCGTAGAGGGCCACGGTCGCGACCTTGGTCCGGGGCCTGACGGCGGCACCGCCGCCTGAGGGCGTGCGGCGAACGGCGGCCGGGGACCCACGACCCCCCGGCCGCCGCCCCGCTCTCTTGGTGTCGGTGCTCAGCCTGCGGCGACAGTCGTCGATGTCGTCGACGTGGTCTCGGGCACGCCGACAGGGATGCCCCGCCAGATCTGGTTGGCACCGGCCTGCCAGTCCCACTGGATTACCGGAGCACTGTCGGCGGTGGATGCCCCGGCCACGTCCATGGCCTTGCCGCTCTTGGCGTTGATGAACACCGAGGCGTCGGGTCCGAACGGGACGAGCAGCCACACCCGGCTGGCACTGCCATTCCACTGCTGCTGGACGAGACCGGCGCCGTTGTCGGTCGACCCACCGGCCACGTCGAGCACCTTGTAGCCGTTCAGTTGCACGAACACGAACCCGGTGCCGAAGGGGACGGGCGCCCACCGTTCGTTGAGGCCGCCGTTGCTCGAGAACTGCACGACCGGTGCTCCGTCGGTCTGGGCGGAGCCGTTGATGAGGAGCACCTTGCCGCTGTGGGCGGCCTGCAGCTCGAAGCCGGGCGGAGGGAGGAAGACCTCGTCAGCCGGCGCCGCGCCGGGGAAGCGGAGCACCGACAGGCCTGCTGCGGCCAGCGCCAGGGCGGCGAGTGCCGCTGCCCTGGCGCACCATCGGCCTGTGCTCATGGTTCAACTGAGGCGAATGCCTCTATCCGCCCGAGCCCGCCACCGTCGTGGAGGTCGTCGAGGTGGACGAGGTCGACGACGTGGAGGAGGTCGACGAAGTGGACGACGTCGACGAGGTGGACGACGTCGATGTGGTCGCCGGGACTCCGACGGGGATGCCGGTGAAGTTCTGGTCGGCGGCGCCGTTCACCGCGTCCTGGATGAGGGGCGCGCCGTCGGCGGTGGATGCGCCCGCCACTTCCAGGGCCAGGCCGCTCTTGTAGTTGGTGAACACGGCGGTGGATCCCGTGTTGGTGAGGAACCAGACCTGGCTGGCAACCTCCGGCACGGTCGGGCCGAACGTGTGCTGGACGACCGGCGCCCCAACCGCGGTCGACCCGCCGTCGGTGTCGAGGACCTTGTTGCTGTTGACGTTCACGATGACGTAGCCGCTGCCGAACGGCAGGGGCACGAAGCCCTGGTCGTTGAGCGCGGTCGCCGGGAGCTGGATGACCCTGGCCCCGTCAGCCATCGAGCCACCGGCGACGGTGGCGTCCTTGCCGCTGTTGGCGGCGCGCAGGTGGAAGCTCTGGATCTGTGGCGT
>DATAQC010000084.1:0-14824 GCA_036264885.1 Acidimicrobiales bacterium
GCGGGCTCGACCTCGTCCAGAGGTACGGCGGGGCCGGCGGGAACCAGGTCGAGCAGGTCGTGCAGCTCGGTGGCCGGTCGCTCGTTGACCAGGGCGGCGAAGCGGCCGTAGGTCTCGTCGCTGCCGTTCTTCACCGCCGACTGCAGGAGGTGGGCCGCCTTCATCTCGTTGAGGGCCTTGGTGACGTCGTCGTTGTGGGTGTGGTACTCGGAGCCGGCCTTCTTCAGGGCCCGGTAGAAGCCGCCGTCGCCCAGGCGCCCGTTGCCGTGGCGGACCAGCACGTCGGCACCCAGCTCGTCCCAACCGATGCCGCCGACCACCGAGGGCGTGCCCGCGAAGCAGACGTCGACCACCTCGGGCCCCAGGCCCACCACCTCGAAGATCTGGGCGCCGCGGTAGGAGTCGACGGTGCAGATGCCCATCTTGGACATGACCTTCAACACCCCGTCCTCCATGGCCGCTTGGAGGCGGTTCTGCGCCTCGGGGCCCGACAGCTCGGAGTCGTTGTTGCGGTCGGCCTCGTGGGCCACCGTCTCCAGGGCCAGGCCCGGGCAGATGGCGTCGGCCCCGTAGCCCAGCAGGCAGGCGATGTAGTGGACGTCGCGGGCGTCGTCGGCGCTGGCCACCAGGCTCGTGTTCGAGCGCAGGCCGCGGGCCACCAGGCGGTGGTGGACGGCGCCGGTGGCCAGCAGGGCGGGTACGGGGGCCCGTTCGTCGGACACGTTGCCGTCGTCGACCACGAGGATGCACGTGCCCTCCGACGCCAGCGCCTCGGCCCGGTCGCAGATGCGCTCGACGGCCGCCCGCAGGCCGGCGGGGCCCTCGCTTATGGGAAAAGTGGCGTCGAGATGGGCGCACCCGAAGTCGCAGGAGACGCCGCTCAGCAGGTCGACGATGAGCGAGGGGTAGACGAAGAACGACTTCAGCACCAACAGCTCGGTGGCGCGCGCTCCTTCGCCGAGGATGGGGTGCCGGGGTCCCAGCAGGGTGCGCAGGCTCATGACCAGGCGCTCGCGCAGGTGGTCGATGGGGGGGTTGGTCACCTGGGCGAAGCGCTGCTTGAGGAAGTGGTGCACCGGCCGGGGACGCCCGGCCAGGTTGGGGAGGGGTGAGTCGTCGCCCATCGAGTAGGTGGGCTCCTTGGCCTCGGTGGCCATGTGGCGCAGCACCATGGCCAGCTCCTCGCGGCTGTAGCCGAACATGGCCTGACGCCGCTCGAGGTGGTCGGGGTCGGGCGTCTGCTCTATGGGCCGGCCCCGGCTCAGGTCACGCAGGCCGTCGGCCGCCCACTTGGCGTAGGGCTGGAGTGCGGCCAGATGCTCTTTGTTGGCGCTGTCGTCGACGACGCCACGGCTGGGGTCGACGAACAGCATCTGGCCCGGGCCCAGCCGCCCCCTGGTCACGGTGCCGGGCCCGCGCTGGCCCAGGTTGACGGCGCCCGCCTCCGAGCAACACGCCACCAGGCCGTCGTCGCAGATGGCGTAGCGCAGGGGGCGCAGGCCGTTGCGGTCGAGGGAGGCGCCGATGGTGAGGCCATCGGTGAAGATGACACCGGCAGGGCCGTCCCAGGGCTCCATGAGGGAGGCGTGGTAGCGGTAGAAGCCACGGACGGCGGCATCGAGGTCGCGCTCGCCCTCCCACGCCTCGGGGATGGTCATGGCCACCGAGTGGCGGACGTCGCGGCCCGCCCTGGTGAGCAGCTCCACGACCGAGTCGAGCTGGCCGGAATCGGAGTCGGTGGGGTCGAGGACGGGGCGGAACAGCTCCTCGGGTCCGAGGCCGGCGGCCTCGCTGCCCAGCACGGCTCGGGCCCGCATGCGGTTGACGTTGCCGGCCAGGGCGTTGATCTCGCCGTTGTGGCACAGCATGCGGAAGGGCTGGGCCCGCTCCCAGGTGGGCAGGGTGTTGGTGGAGAACCGCTGGTGGAACATGGCGAAGGGGGCGGCGAAGCGTTCGTCGGCCAGGTCGAGCCAGTACCCGGACAGCGCGTCGGCCACGATCAGCCCCTTGTAGACGACGGTGCGGAACGAGCACGACACGACATAGGTGCCGGGCGCGGTGGCGGCCAGCCGGCGCCGGAGCCGGAAGGCGGCTCGCTCGGCGGCGTCACTGTCGGCGCCGGTGGGTGGGGCGAGGACGGCCTGCACCGTGCGGGGACGGGTGGTGCGGGCCAGGTCGCCGAGGCGGTCGTCGTCAGTGGGGGGGGTGCGCCAGTCGACCACGCTGATGCCCTCGGCGGCAGCTGCTTCCTCGACGGCGGGGCGGGGGTCGGGCCCTCGCACGAAGAGCATGGCCAGCCCGTGGGTCGAGCCGTCGTCGGTGGCGCCGAAGATGGCGGGGGGGATGGGCACGAGCAAGCCCGACCCGTCCGACGAACGGGCGTCGGCGGCCAGGGCGCCGCGGTGCTTGACGCAGGCCAGACCCTCGAGGGCGGCGCTGACGACGTGGCGGGAGGCTCGCCCCCGGGCGTCGGCGACGAAGCCGATGCCGCAGGAGTCGAGCTCGGGGCGAGAGGAGTGATCGGGCATGGGATTCCTCGCGATGAAAGCGTTCGGTTTGGAAGCACGAAACCAGGGGCTTCATCGTCGAAGTGGGCGGCGTTGCCACGACCCCGGGACTGCGAGCCGACATGGTACCAACACCGCCGAACGCCGAACGCCGAGATCCACCGGGACGACCTGGGATCTGCGCTCAATGCCCCCGGGTGGGGTTGGGGACGATGACCGACAGCACCCAGGGGAGGGCAGCGGCGGCGTCCACCTGGGCGAAGGGCACCCAGGCGTCGACGAGGGCGACGGCCGTGCCGCTGGCGATGACCTCGGCTCCCAGAGCGGTGAGGTCGGCCTTTTGGGCGTCGGTGACGGCGGCGGGGGCGCTGAGCTCGAGCTGCACCTTGCCGTCGGCCCGTACGGGGACATCGGAGTCGGCGAAGCGCGAGTTGGCGCCGGGCTTCTCACCGGCCTGCAGGTGGGCCACCGTGCGCTGCACCTCGACGGGGACCTTGGACGACGGCTTCTGGCGCCCGCCGGTTGTGGGACCGGCGGTGGTCGACGTCGACGCGGTGGTGGCCTTGGTCGACCCCGAAGATCCGCAGGCCACCAGCGACCACGCCGTGAGTGCAGCCACGGCGACCGTGGTCACCCGGGTAGGGCGACGGGCGCCGGGGCAGGCGCTCATCGGCGGGCGACCAGCCGCGATCGGCGGGTGAGGGCCAGACCGGCGACCGCCACCGCCAACAGCGCCAGGCCGATGGGCAGGGTGGGCAGGCGGGGTGAGCCGGTGGCGGCCAGGTTCCCCAGGTCGGTGACCGGCACCACGGCGGTGACCGACGCGGTGGCGGTGTTGTCGTCCAGGGAGGCATCGAAGGGACTCACCACCGTCGCCGTGCTGGCCAGCTCGGTACCCGATTCGACGGAGGAGTCGACGGTGGCGTCGAAGGTGAAGCTGGCGGTCTGGTCGGTGGCCAGGTCGGTGAGCGGGCACGACACCGTCTGGGCGCTGGCCGTGCACCCCGACCCGCTCGATGCGAACGACACGCCATCGGGCAGGGTGGCGGTCAGGGCCAGGCCGGTGCCGGCGTCGGGCCCGTTGTCGAGGGCGTTCAGGGTGTAGCTGACGGTGTCACCGGGGGCCGGTTCGGTGGGGCCCACCCCGTAGGTGAGGGCGATGTCGGACACGGTCGAGGCGGCCGCGCAGTCGAGGATCCCGGCGCCGGAGACGTCGTCGACGCCAGGGGCGCCGACATCGACCGCCGTCGACGCCAACCGGTCGTGCACCTCCTTCACCGGTGCGTCGGGCCGGCCGATGGCCTGGCGGACCAGGGCGTCACACCCCCCGGCGTGAGGTGCGGCGGCCGAGGTGCCCTGGAACTCGGTAGGGAACCCGCCGGCGCCGCTCACGGCCACGTCGTCGGCCGTCACCCAAGCCGGGCCCTGGAAGGTCCCGGTGGTCGTGCCGGCGCTGAGCGGGCACTCCTGGTCCTCGGCCTTGGTCGTGTCGGGCGGGCAGTTGGTGGTGGTGAACAGGTTGACCGGGCCGCCGGCGCTGAAGGGCTCGATCTGGCCCGTCTTGGCGTCGACGGCGCCTGCAGCGCCCGGCAGCCCGGAGGTGAAGTTGTCGACCGGGTCGAGGCTTCCGGCCCGGGTGGGCGGGTCGACGGCCGCTGCCGCTCCGCTCCACCGCAGGTCGAGGGTGGGGGGCGTGGCCGGCGGGGTCACGGCAGGGTCGACGAAGGCGTTGACGACCAGCTTGGCCCTGAGAGGCGTGGTGCCGGTGAGGTGGCCGGACACGACCTCGATGGGGTCGCCGGCCCCGTTGCCCTGGAAGCTGGCGGAGAACGAGTCGGTCGACAGGCAGTCACTGAGGTCGTCGGTCATGAGGAACAGGTCGAGATCGGTGAACCCACCCTGACCAGCGGTGGGGAAGATCGAGCGGGGCTCGCTCCACTGCAGGACGAAGGTGGACTCGGCGCCCGGGAACAGGGTCACGTCGAAGCTGGTCTTGGCGTTGGGTCCGATGGCGACGGCGTTGGTGGGGGGCGTCACCCCACAGCTCGGGTACGGGCCGGCGCTGCCGTCGGGGCCCGAGCCGCTGCCCGTGGCCGTGACCCGGGCGGTGTGGGTGTCACCGGCGTTGCCGGCGGCGGAGTGGACGGAGACGCCGGCAGCGGTGAGGCCGTCGATGACCTGGGCCACGATGCCGGCCTGGAAGACGGGCTCGCCGAGAAAGCCCACGTCGTGGACGATGACGTTGGCCCCCGCCTTGTGGAGGGCGTCGAGGGCGAGCACGAAGGTGAGGGGGGTGGCCACGTCACCGATGCCGGAGGCGTGGAAGTCGAGGGTGGCACCCGGCGCCATGTCGTGGACGATCTCCAGCATGGCCGTGCCTTCGTCACCAATGCCCGGCCCGAAGGTGGAGGGGTCGACCACGTTGACCGCTGGCAGCTCGCCGGCCGCCTGGGAGGTGGCCAGGCTGGCAACGCCGTCGGACACGACACCGACAGTGACACCCGCTCCGGTGAGCCCCTTGGCCTGGGCCACGTCGGCCTTGTGCAGGGCCACACCGGCGCTGGTGACGGCGCTGGTGTGGGCGTAGGCGGGGACGGTGACGGAGGTGACCCAGGGGAGGGCGGCGGCGGCGGTGACCGCCTCACGGGGCACCCAGGCCTCGACCATGCCGGTGGTGACGTGCAGGTCGGGCGACAGGCTCAGGGTACGGATGCCGGCCGCACCCAGGGCGGCGAGGTCGGCCTCCTCCGAGCCGCCCGTGGGCCCGGTGGCGTGGAAGTCCAGCTCGACGCGCCCGCTGGGGTCGGAGCGCACGCTGCCGTCGGTGATGGCGCCCGACGTGCCGGTTCCGGCCACGACCCGTTGGACGGCGGCGGGGATCCTGACGGGCTTGGTCGAGGCCTTGGTCGACACCTCAGGCGGCGGCGTCGATGGCGGCGAAACGGAGGCGGCCTGGGCGGACGGCCCGGCCCCGCTCATCGAGGCCACCACGGCCAGCATCGCCGGGAGAAGGACCGCTGCAGGCTTCCGCCACATCTTTAGCTCCACCTTTCGCCGTTTCGCCAGGCGGCCAGTGTGGCACGCGCCGCCGGGCAGGCCGGGGCTCAGGGCCAGGTGGGGTCGGCGCCCCGACGACGACGTTGGTCGTCGAGGGCCCACGCCCGTCGCCACGGCGCCGTCGTCGGCCCGGTGAGCGAGGGTGTGGTGCCCGCGGCTGCCCGCCGCCGCGCCGTCCACCAGTCGGTGGCCGTCTCGTCACCCAGTTCGGCCACGGCGGCCTCGACCCGGACGGCGAACCGCCGCGAGTCCTCACCCAGCTGGGCCCAGAGGGGTTTTCCGAAGGTGACCCGCACGCCCGTGCCCCGGGCGAACGGACGTCCGATCGGTGTGGGGAGCTGGGCCCCCTTCTTGAGAATCCTGCGAGTGCCCTCCACGTACACCGGCACGACCGGGCGCTGGCACCTGATGGCCAGGTAGGCGGCACCGCCCCTGAAGTCCTGGCCCCACCCGTCAGGGCTGCGGCCGCCTTCGGGGAACACCACCAGGTTCCAGCCGCCGTCGATCAGGGAGGCGGCCAGGTCGGACGAGCGCCGGTTCACCTTGGTCCGCTCGATGGGGATGGCGCCGATGGTGAGGGCCGAGTAGGCGCTCTTGACCCGGCTGGAAAAGAAGTAGTCGGCCGCCGCCGCCACCACCGCCCGGTGGCGGAAGCGGGCGGGAAGCGACGTGAGCACGAGGGGTGTGTCGAGGTGGCTGTGGTGGTTGGCGGCGAAGATGGCGGGGGCCTCGAGGTCGGCCAGGCGGTCGAGCCCGGTCACCAACGGGGAGCCGAGCACCGCCACCAGCGGCCGCAGCAGGTCGTCGACGAAGACGGCGCGGGCCACGCGCGCCGGCCAGCGCCGGGCCCAGTCGGTGTCGTAGTGGACGCCGGTGCGCCGGGGCGGGGGCTGGAGCTCCACTCCCGTGGGCCATGTGGGGGGGCCGATGGGGAACGACGGCCGCAGGGGGAGCTTCACCTGCTCAGGTGACGTCGGCCATGAGGATGGGCGGGCTGTGCAGGTGGGTGATCGATGGGTTGCGCCCCACCACGTCCTCGGCCATCTCCAGGGCGTCGCGCAGGGTCGACGCCGGCTTGAAGCCCATGCGCCGCACCGCCCGGGGGTTGCCGCCCACGATGATCACGTTGTTGTCGACGTGCTGGAGGGCGTGCGATCCCCAGTACCACATGTAAAAGGCGTGGACCCCGTGGTAGGCGTAGCTGGTGCGGTAGAGGTGGATGTACCACGGGTCGTTGGCGAAGTCGGCCTCGAACTTGGCTTCGATCTCGGCCGGATCGGTGGTCTCGGGCAGGACCTGCTCGAAGAAGTCGATGTAGCTCGGGTGGTGCACGGGGTTGAACTCCCACGGTGTGGGGTGGCTCATGATGACCACGCCGCCCTGACGCACCAGGGGCTTGCCCCGGTAGAGGTTGAAGAAGTAGCCGAGCCCCACGCACATCACCAGCAGGGGGTTCATGACCGAGTTCACGTTGTAGGGCCCCACGTAGGGCAGCCCCATGGTGAGGATGTCGGCCTGGCCGTCGATGGGAACCAGCTGCTGGCGGTAGACGCTGGCAGTGGTCAGGGCGTGGACGGCCTCGACCTCACCCGCCTGCACGCTGGTCATCTTCTGGGGCGACTTGATGCCGTGGAAGATGCTGCGGGCCAGCCGGGGGGGGCAACGATCGAGGCTCTTGGACACGGCCAGGTACGACGCCCTGTCGCGGGCCGACCACTCCCACTCACGCTTCTGCAGGAAAGAGAACTGCTTGGGGAACGTGTCGGTGTTGAGGGTGGTCTCGATCTGGAAGACCTTCACGTGCTCACCCAGCATGCGGCCCATGCGCCAGGCCGAGTGGTGCAGCTCGGAGCGCTCCTGGTCCATGAACGAGCGGCTGTGCTGCATGGTGTTGACGTTGTGGTGGGCCCGCAGGCTCCGGTAGGAGGCCAGGCCAGTCATGGTGGACTTGTGGCCGCCGTCCATGGCCACCAGGTTCACGTTCACATAGACCAACAGGTCGGAGGTGGCCGCCCTCTTGTTGATCTCGACGTACTCGCCTTCGGGCGTGCGCCCGATCAGCTCGAGGTTGTCGTGGTCTTCGGCGTCGTGCTGGGTGAGGCGGCCCTGGGGCGCGAAGGCGTCGTAGACGCGGTCGCCGACGATGTGGCGCAGCTCCGGCTCGGTCATCCGCCGGTGCAGGCCGTGGGCGGCGATGAGCTCGACGTCGTCGACGCCCGCCTCGGCGGCCAGGTCGAGCACGGCCTCGATGACCCGCTGGCGGTTGTCGGGGCGGCGCATGGGCGGCAGGGGCACGGCCTGGTTGTCGAAGGCGATGGTGAGGCTCATGCCCGGCCGCAGCAGGGCTGCCAACGGCTCGCTGTCGCCCACCGGGTTGGCCAGGGCGTGGCCGATGGCGGCGTCGGGGTCGGCGAGGGGGGTCACCGGCTCGGCCGGGTAGATCACCCGCGACCCGACAGGCAGGCGCTCGAGGTGGAAGCCCTCGCCGGCGTGGAACAGCACGGGTGGCGTCGAGCGTTCGACCTCGAGCACCAGGCCGGGCCGCGTGCGCAGCGCGGGGCGGCCGACGGGACTTGGCGACACGGCGTCGCCTCTGGGGCTGGTCATCGTCGTCTTTCGGTCCGGAGGTCGAACGCCACCTTGACGGCGTCGCGACGCCCGGCGTTGGCTGCGTGGTCTATGGCGTCACGGTAGCGGTCGAGTGTGTAGGTGGCCGAGACCAGGCGGTCGAGCCCGGCCTCGGTCACCAGGTCGAAAGCCATGTCGAAGGTACGGGCGGGGAGAGGCGGGGAGCCGGCCACCTCGTCCTCGACGCCGTAGGCGTAGGACCCCCGGAGGGTGATCTGGCGCTGCCACAGCGGCGTGAGGTCGACGGCCACAGTGGCCGGCATGCCCAGCAACACGATCGTCCCACCGGGAGCGACCACGGCCAGGTCCTCGGCCAGCGAGGCCTGGCTGCCGACGCAGTCGACCACCACCTCGACGCCTCCCGAGAGGCCCGTGCCCACCCGCAGCGACGCGGTGGTGCGCCGCACTGCCCTGCGCACCTCTTCGGAGCCCACCACCAGGTCGGCTCCCAGCTCGGCGGCCAGGCGCCTTTGCTGCGGGTGCTTGGCGGCCACCATCAGCGTCGAGGGGGCGGCGAAGCGGCGCAGGGCGGCGGTGACACACAGCCCCAGCGTGCCCGCTCCCAGCACCAGCACGGTGCGGCCGAAGGCGCCGGAGCCCAGGGCGGCGTGCACCGCGCAGGCGGCGGGCTCGATCATCACCGCCGTCTCGTCGCTCATGGTGTCGGGCACGGGGTGGAGCTGGGTCTGGTGGGCCACCAGCGCCGTCGACCAGCCGCCGCCGGTATCGGTGCAGTATCCGGTCTGCATCCCGGGTGCCAGGTGCCCGAAGGCCAGGCGCTCGCAGCGGTCGATATGGCCTCCGGCACAGGCGGCACACGGTGGCGCGACCCCCCGCACCGCGCAGCCCAGCACGGGCTCCACCACCACCCGGGTGCCGTCGTCGAGCTCACCCACGATCTCGTGGCCGGGGACGAAGGGGAACGAGACGAGGGGCTCGAAGTAGGCCGAGGCCTTGCCGTCGACGGTGGACAGGTCGGAGCCACAGATGCCGGCCAGGCGGGGGCGCACCCGCCGCCAGTCCGGCCCCGGCAGTTCTGGCTCGGGAATGTCGGACAGGGCGAGGGGACCCACCCGCGCGCCGAGACCCGCACCGAAGGCGGCGGCTACCTTGGCGGCGGCGTAGCGCGGCAGGGAACGCTCGAACACCAGCGCCCTCATCGGGCGCCGCCAGTGCCGCCGACCCTGGGCGTGTGGGGTCGGGGTGACAGAGGCAGCAGCGGGCGGGGCACACCGGAGGCCTTGGTCCATTGCTCCACGTGCCAGCCCCGCTTGCGGGCGATGGCGGCCAGCTTGGGCTCGGCGTTGACGGCCACGGGGTGGCCCACGGCCTCGAGCATGGGCAGGTCGCTGGTGGAGTCGGCGTAGGCCGACGACTGGGCCAGCGAGAGTCCTTCGGCTCCGGCGTACTCGGCCAGCACCGTGGCCCGGGCCTCGCCGGTGGGCGGCACCGTCTCCAGCTCACCGGTGAGGCGGCCGTTGCGCTCGCCCAGGCGGGCGCACACGACGTCGTCGAACAGAGGACGAAGCGGCTCCACCACGAAGTCGAGGGCACCGGTGATGAGCACCGTGCGGTGGCCGGCGGCGCGGTGCTCGCGGACCCGCCGGATGCCGGCGGGGAAGGACTTGGCCAGCAGCAGGCTGCTGAACAGCTCCCAGGCGTCGCCTCGCAGGCGCTCGGCAGGGGCGCCTTCGTAGCGTCGGTAGAAGTGGCGCAGGAAGTCGCCTCGGTCACGCCGGTCGAGAGCGAGGAGGGCCGGTCCCGCCTTCATCATCCGCAGGGTGAACCGGGCCCGCTCGTCGTCGGCCAGGTCGCGGGTGGCCAGCCAGGAGTACGACTCGACCACGTTGGACGCGATCAGGGTGTTCTCCAGGTCGAAGGCGGCCAGATGGCGGTCGGGCGACAGGATGGCCCGCCTACCTCGTTCGTAGCGGCTGAGCCCGCCCTTGCGTCCGGCCGTCGTGCGCACCCGGGCCTGGTGGACGATCGAGGGCATGTGCACGTCGAGCACGTAGTGGCGCCAGTCGATCACCGTGGTGTCGAAGCAGAACTCGGCCCGGTCGACGGCGTCGAGGGTCGCCCACAGGGCCACCAGGCGGGCGTCGTCGAAGACCGCCTCGGTCTCGGCGTAGGCGCCGTAGAGGCGGACGTAGCCGAGGGCCCGTTCGCCGTCGTCGCGGCGCTCCTCGAGGCGGGCGGTGACTTCGGCGCGCTGGCCCCTGATGGGCAGGGCGGCGATGACCTTCTCGGCCGTGCGCAGGGCGGTGACGCCGCGCTGGAGCTGGCGCTGGGCCCGGCCCCGCTGGGAGAAGTTCCACGCCGCGGTGACGATGGGTTGGCCCTGGGTGTCGTAGAGCGGGTGCTCGCGGAAGTACTCCTTGACCAGGTCGACCAGGCGCATGAGCTTGAGCGGGTTCCCCGAGCCGGTGGCCACGTGGTACACGAAGTCGTCGGGGTCGTGGCCCCTGGCGGCCAGGGTGATGATGGCGGCCACCACCATGTCGACGGGAATGACGTCGACCACGCCCTCGGGGATGCCGGGGAACTCCTTGAGCAGGCCCCGGCCGTAGGCGAGCAGCACCGGCTCGGCCATGCGGAAGCCCCGGATCCAGCCCGGTCCCGGCTCGGCGTAGGCCGACTCGATGATCGACGGCCGCACGATGGTCACCGGGACATCCCCCTTGACCTCGAGCAGCGCCCGCTCGGCCAGCGACTTGGTGTAGGCGTAGGCATCGGGCCATCCCAGCGCCTTGGCCCGGGCCCGGCCCGCCTCCACCAGGCTGTCCTCCACCCACTGCTCGCGCAGGCGCTCGGCCTTGGCGCTCACCAGCGACGACCCGGCGGCGCCCACCTCGGCCCGCGCCGCTTTGGTGAGCTTGGCCAGACGCTCGGGCCGGCGGCTCTCGGCGTCGACGTCGGCGCGCGCCCGCACGGCGGCGTCGACCTCACCGCGCCAGGCCACGTCACTGCTGAACGGGGTCTCCGAGAGGGGTGCCTCGGGTGAGCGGCCCCGGCGGCTGCCGGCCACGTAGGCGGTGCCCACGGAGATGAGGTGCGCCGTCGACCCCAGTTCCTTCATGGTCTCGACCACGCGCACGGTGCCGACCAGGTTGACGTCGACGGCGGCGTCGATGGGGGAGTCGAAGCTGACCCGGGCAGCGGCGTGGATCACCGTGTGGCACCCGGCCAGCAAAGCCCGGCCGCCGTCGTCGAGGCCCAGGCCGTCGGAGGTGACGTCGCCCGCCACCACGTGGACCCGGCGGTCGATCTCGGCGTCGAAACCGTCGCCCAGCTCTGTCCGCAGTCGGGCGAAGGCGTCGTTGGAGAAGATCTCCCGACGGGCGCGCGCCTCGGGCGTCGAACGTCGCCCCGGGCGGACGAGGAGCACCAGCTCGCAGTCGGGCACGCAGCGCAGGAGACGCTCGACCAATGCCGTGCCGAGGAAGCCGGTCGACCCGGTGACGCCGATGCGCGTGCCGGCCAAGCGGTCACGGATCATCCCCCCTACTCTGGCATCACCGCGGGAAGCCACGCGAACGGGAGGAACCAGTGGGACCGCCGCCGTGCCGGTCGTCACCGTGGCCGCCCTGACCCCCCTTCAAGTGGCGATGCGCCGGAGGGTGCCAGGCTAGGGCCGTGCTGGCCACGGGTGACTCTCTCTACGACCTGCTGCGCAGGCTGCATTTCTCCACCTTGGCCGCCTCCAGCGCCGAGCTCGCCCTGGCTGTGCTGTTCATCGTGTTGGGGTCGCTCGTGGTCAGCAGGCTCGGCTCTCGGGCGGCCCGCCGCTCCGTCGAATCGCTGGTGGCCCGGTCGACGCTTCCCGGCGCTGCCGTCCGCAGCACGGGCCGCGCCCGCACCCTCGCCGGCGTGGCCGCCAGCGTGGTCCGCATCGTCGTGTGGTCGGTGGCGGCGCTGCTCGTCCTCGATCAGCTGGGCATCAACCTGGGGCCCCTGCTGGCGGGAGCCAGCATCGTCGGCGTCGCCCTGGGCTTCGGCGCCCAGAGCCTCGTGCGTGACTTCCTGTCGGGCTTTTTCATCCTGGCCGAGGACCAATACGGCGTGGGCGACGTCATCACCATCTCCGACACCACGGGCACCGTCGAGGAGGTGAACCTGCGTGTGACCAGGATGCGGTCCACCGACGGCACGGTGTGGTTCGTGCCCAACGGCGAG
This sequence comes from Acidimicrobiales bacterium, assembly GCA_036264885.1. Lineage (GTDB taxonomy): Bacteria > Actinomycetota > Acidimicrobiia > Acidimicrobiales > AC-14 > DATAQC01. Next base: position 12,369 of record DATAQC010000084.1, read on the forward strand.
ATCCGCAAGGTCGGCAACGCCGACAAGGAGTGGTCGCGGGCGATCGTCGACATCCTCGTACCGGTCGGCGCCGACGTGGCTGCCGCCTGCGCCGCCATCGGCCGCGAGCTCGACGACCTGGGCGCCGACGCCGAGTGGTCGGCATCGGTGATGGAGGCCCCCGAGGTGCTCGGGGTGGAGGCCATGGGCCCCGACGGCACCACTGTGCGGGTGGCGGCCAAGACCGACCCGGGGGCCCGGGCGGGGGTGGCCCGGCAGCTGCGGGCCCGGATCCTCAACCGTCTCCGCACCGAGGGAGTCGTCCCCGTGCAGGAGCGCAGCTGAGCCGAGCCGGGACATGCCCCGGCCTCAGCCCTTGTGCTTCGAGAGGATTTCCTCGTAGAACTCCACGTGCTCGCCGATCATGCGTTCGCGGGAGAAGTACCCCTCGACGGCGGCTCGGCATGCGGCTCGGTCGATGTCGCCGATGTGCTTGACCTTGTCGACCATCTCGGCCTCGTCGCGACAGAGGTAGCCGGTCTCGCCGTCGCCCACGACCTCGGGCGCGGCGCCTTCGTTGAAGGCCAGTACGGGCGTCCCGCACGCCATCGACTCGATCATGACCAGGCCGAAAGGCTCGTTCCAGCGGATGGGGAACAAGGTGGCGCAGGCGCCGCCCAGCAGGTCGACCTTCTCGGCCTGGTCGACCTCACCCATGTACTCGACGTCGTCGCCCAGCAGCGGGGCGATCTCGGCGTCGAAGAAGCGGTGCTCCCAGGGCTCACGGCACTTGCCGGCCAGCTTGATGGGCAGGCCGGCCATGCGGGCCACGGCGATGGCCCGGTGGGGTCCCTTGTCCGCCCCCATGCGCCCGAGGAACAGGCAGTAGTCGCCGCCCTCGCCCACGGCGAAGGAGTCGGCGTCGACCCCATGGTGGATCACCCGGGCGATCGGCACCTGGGGGGCGGCCCGGCCCTGGGCCTCGGAGATCCCGATCAGCGGCACCCGGTGGGCCACCCGTCCGTAGAGATCGATGAGCTCCTCGTTGAACGGTCCGTGGACGGTGGTGACGACAGGGAGATCGGTGTAGCCCTCGGCGTAGACGGGCCCCAGCACGGTGTGGTCGTGGACGATGTCGATCTCGGACTCGGCGATGGTGTCGTAGGCGGCCATGACGTGGCGCAGCTCGGGGACGGTGAAGCCCATCCGGTTGCCCTCGGCTTCTTCCAGGAGCCAGCGCAGCGGTACCGGGCAGGTCGAGTCACCGGTGGCATAGAGCAGGATCTGGTGGCCGGCCTCCTGAAGGCCACGGGCCAGGCCGTCGACCGCCTGTTCGATCCCGCCGTATCGATCCGGTGGGATCGGGCCCCACGGGGGGGCGACGATGGCGATTCGCATGGCCGGGATTGAACCACGCCGGACGGCCTTGATGCGCCCCGCGCCGTCTGCTAGCGCCGCCGATACAGCGTCCCCTGTGTCTAGCCTGTGGCACGTGAGCGCGCCTCCCGGACCGTGGACGCTGTCGGGGGAGTGCCTGGTCGGGGTGGTCCGACCGGGCTCGGCGGCGGCGTTGCCCACCGGCTTCCACGGCCTTCCCGGCCCTCGGATGATCGTGGGCGCCCGCTACGACCAGTCGCCGGTCGGGCCCTACCTGGAGCTGGCGGTGTGTGAACCCGCCCGCGTCGGCGGGCGCATCGGCATGTGCGTCACCACCATGGTGGTCAACAGTGTCGAGGCCCGTCGCGGCGGCCGGTCCAACTGGGGGATGCCCAAGGAGTTGGGCGCCCTCGACTGGTCGACCGACGGCGATACCCGCGTGCTGCACTGGGCCGAACGGGATCTGACACTGCGAGCCACGCCGATCGGCCCTCCCCTGCCCGCCCTGGTGCCCTTCCGCACGATCCAGGGTGGTCTTGACGGCCCGCTGGCCGCTGCCGCCAAGCTCCGGGGCCGCGGGCGGTTGGCGCGGGTGGAGGCCGACGTCGACGCCGACGACCCGCTGGCCTGGGCCAGCGGCGGCCACGTCGGCGTGATCGTGTCCAGCGCCCGGCTGGTGATGGGCGAGGCCTGCCCGACGCCGGGGCTGCGTGCCGCCCTCAACCGCACCCGGTCGGCGGCCGAGCCTGCACTAGCGTGGGCCCCCAACCAGGGCGATTAGCTCAGCGGAAGAGCGCTGCCTTCACACGGCAGAGGTCGGGGGATCAAGACCCTCATCGCCCACTACGCACATGCTGGTCAGAGGGGGTACGGGCTCTGGCCTCCCTGCCGCACCCCGCGGGATGCCCGCGAAAAACCCGCGGAAATTCTGAGCAGTGCCGGCGCGGGCGTTCACCGCAGCGCTCTCGCGGGCACTTCGGATGGCTCCACCGGCGCCAGATAGGCGCGCGACGGGGCGAGGCCGGCGGCGGCCTCCCCCGTGGGCAGTCAGGCCCCAACGGCTCTGGTGTGCGTGCGGGCGGGCACAGCGCATCCCACTT
>DATAQC010000088.1:0-8689 GCA_036264885.1 Acidimicrobiales bacterium
CGCCGGGGCGTGCCCCCTGGTCATCACCCACGGTGGCGTGATCCGGGCCGTCGAGCAGGCGGCCGGCGGCGAGCGGTCGGCGGTGATCGACAACCTGGCGGGGCGATGGTTCACCGTCGACGCCGACCAGGCGCTGCGGGCCGGCGAGGTCGTCAAGGCACTCGACCCCGACCTGCGGACCCGGTCACCATCGCTCTAGGGAGCTCAGGGCCGGCTAGTGCCGGGGCCGTCCCCAGCCGGAGCGAAGGGCCGCCCACCGGCCCGGGCGTGCCTCGGGCAGCTTCGGGTAGACCGGCTCAGCCTCGGCTTCGGCCTGCCCCTCGGCCACAGCTTCCCCCTCGGCCACAGCTTCCCCCTCGGAGTTGGCTTCTCCCTCGGAGTTGGCTTCTCCCCCGGACTCGACCTCTCCGACGGACGCAGGCGGGCCGGGAGGCGGTAGCACGTCCGACTCGGGGAGCCGGGCGGCGGCCGTCGTGACCGCCGGGGTCTCGGCATCGCTGAATTGCAGGTCCTCGGCCAGAAGGTCGTGCACCGAGAGCTCGTCGTCGTCCTCAGCGGTGGAGGCGGGAATGGGCAGGTCCTCGTCGAGGAGATCGCTGATCGACAGCTCCCTCGCCAGCGCTTCGGCCACGGCCGGGTCGTCGTGGGGGGCGGGCAGCGGGCCGTCGAAGTCCTCGAGGGTCCAGGGCGCGGCGGGCAGGTCCGTCAGCTCGACGTTGGTGACCAGGTCGGCCAACCCTGCCTCGACGACCGGGCGATCGGCCTCGGAGATCGGAGGCACCATGGGCGGAGCCGGGTCCGACGGCGGGGCAGTCTCCGCGGGCGTGTCCAGAACCGGAGCGTCCCAGTCGACATCGGTCTCGACCGGCGTGGCGTCGTCGGCACCACCCGGGCCGACGAGGTGGGCCTCGGCTGGTTCGGCGGCCCGGCTCGGCTCAGGGGTGGTCGGCGGCTCAGGGGTGGTCGGCGGCTCAGGAGTGGCCGGCTCGGCAAACGTCTCACCGGGCGGCGTGCGTGACGCCCGGCGGCTCTGATCGGCCGCAGCCCGGCGGCGCGCCCGCCACCCGCGGAAGACCTCACCGACCGCACTCGGCGTACCGCCGTCGGCCTCGGCAGGGTTTGGTGGCGCCTGCTGGTCCCCGGCGGGCGGGGCTTCATCGGGTGGGGGCACCGCCCCGTCGTCTGGGGGACGCCCGTCGGGCCACAGTTCGGCCATCCAGTCACCGTTCGCCGCCGCCGGGGCGGGGACCGGCTCGAGCGGAGGGGGCGGGGGTGTGGGCGCCTCAGGTGCCGGGGTGTCAGGTGCGGCGGCCTCCGGTGCTGGCACATCCGCTGCCGGGGCCTCAGGTGCCGGCGCTTCAAGTGCCGGCGCTGGAGCCGGGGGCTCCTGGGGCGGCGCCGGTGGCGAAGCGGTGGCGGGCTCGGCCAGGAGCTCGGCCCACATCGGGTCGACCGTCGCGTCCTCCTCCGGCTCCGTCGGTGCCCACAGGTCGGGGGCCGACACGTCGACGGCGGCGGGCGGCGTCGCCCCTCCCCCGGCATCGCCCACCACCGTGGGCTCGCCGGCCTCGGTGGCGTCCCACAGGTCGGGGGCCGACACGTCGACCGGGCGCGCCGGCCGCTCGTCGCCGGGGCGTTGGGGGGCGTCGTCGGTCGACCAGAACTCGGTGTCGTCGGGATCCTGCTGGCGCGGCCACGCCTGTTCCTCGTTGTCCGGGAACAGCTCGGGGACGGCGACGTCACTTCGAGGCACGGCGACGGTGGCGTCCGGGTCGGCGTCGGCCGACTTGGACTTGCGTCCTCTCCGGGAAACGGGCGGCGGCACCGCTCGGGGTCGCAACGGGGGCAGGTCCGACAGGCGCGGTGCCTTCGGCGCATACCACTGCGGGTCGGGCTGGGCACTCCTCAGGACGCCCAGACCGGGGACGGGTGCCACCACCGGGTCGGGGGCGGCGGGGGTGGGCCGGCGACGCAACCACAGGGTCTGGGCGATGGCGGCCAGGAACAGCACGACGGTCACCGCCCCCAGGATCCGGATGCGGCGCTCCCGTGCCGGCGTCGCCGCGGCCGCCGACGAGCCCGACGCCGATGCCTCCCCCACCGTCGCCAGAAAAGCGTCGCTGCGGCCGGTGGTGGTCCTGAGCGGCGCGACCAGGGGAAAGTCGAGCGACGTCGTGTTCCCGGCGACGAACACTGTCCCTGCCCGGTCGGCGGCGATGGCGGTCCCCTGGTCCTCGTCGGTGCCCCCCAGGTAGGTCGACTCGGACAACGTCCCGCCCGAGGCGGCGAACGTCGCCACGAAGGCGTCGGTGAACCCGGCCTTGGCCCGCCGGACGGGCTTGGCCACGGGGAAATCGTCGGAGGCGGTGGCGCCGGTGACCGACGCCCGGCCGTCGGAGGTGACGGTGATGCCGGCGCCGGAGTCGGCGCCCGAACCGCCGAGGAAGGTGGACCACACGAGGGACGTCCCGGTGGGATCGACTTTGGTCACGAAGGCGTCGCCGCTACCGCCGGGGACGTTCTGGAGGGCTTTGACGGCGGGGAAGTTGGGTGAGCTCGTCCCACCGGTGACGTAGGCGGCGCCGGTGGGGTCGACGGCCACGCCGGTGGCCTGATCGGCCGCAGAGCCCCCCAGGTAGGTGGCGTACACCAGCGGCGATCCCGCAGGTGGGAGCTCGACGACGAAGGCGTCGGAGGCCGCCGCCCCGTTGCCGGCCGGCGGCCCCGGAGCCGCCTGTATGGGCTTGGCCGTGGGGAAGTCGGGCGACTGGGTATCCCCGACCACGAAGGCGGCGCCAGACGCGTCGACGGCCACCGCCGTGGCCCGGTCGTCGCCGCTGCCGCCCAGGTAGGTGGAGTAGGCCCATGCCGATCCGTCGGCGTTGACCCTGGTGACGAAGGCGGCAGTGTCGTCGGGGTGATTGGGGGCGGCCTGGACAGCCGGGCCGGCCACCGGGAAGTCGTTCGAGTTGGTGGTGCCGGCGAGGGTTGCGGCTCCGGATACGTCCACGGCTACGCCGCGCGCCACGTCGGCTCCTGCCCCACCCAGGTAGGACGAATAGGCCAGCACCGCGCCCTGGGGACCGAGCCTGGCCACGAACGCATCGGTGGCGCCGCCGCCGTAGGCCTTCTGCACCGGGCGCGCCATCGGGAAATCGGTGGACTCGGTCGAACCCGAGACGGTGGCGCTGCCGTCGGGGCCGACGGCGATGCCATAGCCGATGTCGCGGCCCTTGCCCCCGAGAAAGGTGCTGTAGGTGAATGCCGAACCGTCGGGGCTGAGCTTGGTCACGAAGGCGTCGGTACGGACATCACCGTCTTGCACCAGGGTGTTCTGCACCGGGCCGGCGACAGGGAAGTCGATCGACTCGGTCGACCCGGTGACATAGATACCGCCGGCGGCGTCGACGGCCACGCCGTAGGCGGCATCGTCGCCCCCTCCACCCAGGAAGGTCGACTCCACCAGCACCGGGTCGATCACGAGGGGCAGGCCGGCGTCGTGGGCGCCGACCCGGAACCCGACCCGGCCCTCATCGCCGACCACGAAACCACCGGCCACCTCCCGTCGCCCCGCTCCCTCGCCCTGGTAGAGGGCCGGCGCCTGCAGGCGGACCTCGCCGCCGGCCAGGGCGACGACCAGGTCACCCCGGTCGTCGATGCGCAGGCCGCCGGCGTCCGGGAAGGAGATCCCGATCTGGCCGGGGTCGGCGCCGGGGCGGACGACAAAATCCTGTTCGAGGTCGGAGCCGCTGCCGTACCAGACCACGTCGACGCCGTTCCAGACCCCGGTATAGGCGACTTGGCCGTAGGTGGCGACATCGGTCTGCCAGGTCGAGGGGTCGTCGCCCAGGAAGCGGTTCGCTCGCCCGGCCAGCGCCTGGCGGCCCTCCGCCGGCGCACCGGGATCGGCGCCGTCCAGGCGGAGGCGTAGCGGCGCACGCCCGTCCCCGGCAGCGACGGTTGCCCCCTGGGGGAAGACAGCCACGCCGTGGCCGGGGGTTCGGGCAGAGAAGCGGGAGCCGCCTTCGGGCTGGAATGCCAGGGGGCTGCGGGCCACGGCCTGCGCCGCCAGTGTCCGCGCCGCCACTGTCGGGGCCGCCGCTGTCGGCACGTCGGTCGCCGGCGCCACCCGGCCGGCGACCGACCCGGTGACACCGATCAGCAAAACGAGCAGGATCCCACCGAGAACGAGCGGGCGCGCCAGGGGTCGCATTCGGGTCGATGATAAGGCGGCACCATCGGTGGGACCGGCCGTGACCGAGCCGCCTCCCCGCAGCCGACCGTCACGGGGACGGATAGCGCCGGGCGACGCGGAACTGGCGGGCGAAGGCTGGCGCCCCCACCGGGACCGTCTCCACCGTTTTCCCGGTCGCCGGCGACTGGATCATCATCTCGCCGCCGACATACATGGCCACGTGGTGGACCCCCTCGGGCCCTGGTCCCGAGGCGTAGAAGAGGAGGTCTCCGGGTTCCAGGTGGGAGGGGTCCACCGACACGCCGGCGGTGGCCTGGTCGTCGGCGTCGCGGGGAACCACCATGCCGTGCGCCCGGTAGACGGCCCACACCAGGCCCGAGCAGTCGAAACCGAGGGCCGACGTCCCCGCCCACAGATACGGGAGCCCGGAGAAGCGCTGAGCGCTGCTCGCCAGATCCGCCCCCGTGGCCGGGCCGGGGCGGGAGTCGACGACGTCCACATCAGACCGGGCCAACCGGGCCCGGCCGCCATCCGGGGTGGCCACGGTGGCCCACTGGTCATCGACGGCCAGCAGCGGGAGCCTGGTGGCGTAGGTCACCTCGAGGTCCGGACGACCCTCGGCATCGCGCAATGGCGACCGCGGTGCGGTGACCACCGCCGATCGTCCGCTACCGGCATCGGGACCGGCGGGTCGGCGGCTGAGCTGCACGGCGGGGAGCCAGCCCGGATAGCCCCGTGGGTCGAGCGAGGTCGGCTGATCGCCGATGGTGACCCTGGCCCAATCGCCCCGTGTCTCCATCACCGTCACCCGTTCTCCGTACAGGGCCTGGGTGACCAGGCGGCCCACCAGCCAACGCTTGTCGGCCACGGTCATGGTGGCGACCCACCGGGCCACGTCGACGGGATTGGTGAGGGATGGCTCGTCGACGGGCCTGGCCATCTGCGGCTCGCTCCACAGGGTGGCCACGGTCACGTCGACCAGAACGTCGGATCCCACGGCCAGAGGCGGCGACGGCGGGACGGCCCGGGACCCGACCACGGGCGGCGGTGGCAGCCGAGCCGCCGTGGCTCGGACCGCTCGGCCACCGCCGCGACGAGCCCGGGCGACGGCAACGACCGTCGCCGACACCGCCACGACCGCCGCCAACCCGGCCAGGAGCGGCACCAGCCAGCGGCGCCGTTGCACCATGGACCGACTGTACCGGGACCCCTCCGAACTACGATGAGCAGGCGTGTCCGTCCGACGAGCCAGGTGGGCACGAACGGTCGTCTCGGCGCTGGCCTTGCCGGCTCTCGGGGTCGTCGCCTGCTCGACCTCTCCACCGGCGTCGGTGCGGGCGGTGCCCGGCTCGGTGGTCTCCACGAGCACCTCGGTGGCGTCGACGAGCACCCCGGCAGCGCCGGCGACAACGACGGCACCGGCGGACACCACCACCGCCGGCGCCGCTGGCCCCGCTTCCGGCTTCGCGGCAACGGTGACCCCGGTGTCGGCCAGCGATCTGGGGCGGTCGTGGCACGACGGGTGCCCGGTGGGCCCCGACCGGTTGCGCACGGTGAAGCTGAGCTACTGGGGCTTCGACGATCGACCCCACGACGGCGCCGTCGTGGTGGACGCAACCGTGGCCGATGCCGTCATCTCGGTGTTCCACCGGCTGTACGACGAGCACTTCCCCATCGCCGGCATGCGCCCCATCGATGCCTTCGCCGGCGACGACAACGCGTCGATGGCCGCCGACAACACCTCGGGGTTCAACTGCCGCGCCGCCGTGGCCGCCGGGCCACCGCAGTGGTCAGCCCACGCCTACGGCCAGGCCGTCGACGTGAACCCCGTGGAGAACCCCTACATCGAGGGCGGCGATGTGCTCCCCCCGGCCGGAGCTCCCTATGTGAACCGCTCCCAGTCCCGGCCGGGCATGGCCGTCAGCGGCGGGCCGCTCATCAGTGCCTTCGCCGCCGCCGGGTGGTCCTGGGGTGGTCGTTGGTCGTCACCGGACTACCAGCATTTCTCCGCCACCGGCGGCTGACCCCGGGGGGATCATCCCCCGCGGTCGGGGCGCCCGCGCCTGTCCGCCCCACCGGGCCCGAGCGTGGCCTCGAGACCCTGAGCCAGCTGCTGGCGTTGCGCCGGTGTCAGTTTGGCCTCGGAGTGCATGCCGACCCACGTGTAGTACGACGGGGGCATCGAGCCGTTCTGCACAGCGCGGGCGGCGCGGCCTCCGCCCTGACCGGGTTGCCACTCGTCGAAGTTGAGCGCCTGGCGACCGTCGTGGACGTGGCTCTTGATCCACCACGACAGCGGCGCCACCTGCTCGAACCAGGCTACGTGGGTCTGGTTGCTGTGGCAGTTGAAGCAGGCCGTCACCGCCAACTGCCGGGTCTGGGGACTGTCCCACGGCGGCTCGTGCCGGGTGGCCGGGTTGGCCACCCGGTTGGGCACGAGCTGGAGGAGCGCGAAGACCACGACGAACCCGAGCAGCACCCGCACGACCATCGCCTTCATGGAGGAATCCCTTCTCCTCCCCCGGGGGAGTGTGCCCCGAGCCCGCCCGGCAGGCAACGACTGACTGACGGATCTTCAGAACTTCTTAGGCACCGGCCCGGCTGGTGGCCTACAGCTTCGGCAATTCTGATGCCGGGCCCATGATGATCCGGGTCGTGGCCGGGTCGATCCAGCGCAGGGCGGTGAGCAGTTGGGCCTCGGGCAGGCTCACGCACCCGGCGGTGGGTTTTCCCGTGGACTCGTGAAGGAAGATGCCCGAGCCGATGCCGCCCCGAGCGGGCACATTGAAGTCGATCAGGGCGACGTAGCGGTAGGCCACGGGGTAGTCGACGAGATGCTCGAAGTGGCCCCACCGCGCCTGCGCGGGGTCGACCGGGCCCTGCTGGTGGGTGTTGTAGTCGGGGCTGGCGGGATCCTCCACCCAGTAGTCGGTGTCACCGATATCGAACCATCCGCCGGCGTAGCCAGGGTCGGGCCGCAGCCCGAACCCGGTGCCGAACCCGAACGAGCCCACCGGTGACCGCAGGGTCGACTCTCCCGGCTGGTAGGCCCAGCCGGCCCGACCGACGCCCGCCTGCCACGGACCGCCGGCCGCCGCCCACGAGCCGTCGCTGCCTCGTTGCCACAGGGTGAGTGTCGCCGTGGACGCCGACCATGACGACGACACCACGGTGATCACCTTGGTGGCCCCGCCGGTGTCGCCCACCTCATCGATGGACCTGACCGCCGTGGTGGTGGTGGACGAGGTGGCAGTGAGGGAGGTGGCAGTGGAGGAGGTGGCAGTGGAGGAGGTGGCAGTGGGCGCCGGCGCGGGGGCCACCGATCGCACCGACGCTGGGCCGTTGCCGCACGCGGCGACCGCGGCCGCCACCACGGCGACGATCATCACGGTGCGCACCGCCGGGACGGGCACGTCAGCGGTGGCGGTAACGCACCGGCGTCTGCTCGACGGGCACCAGGTCACGCCGGTAGTGGCGGTGGGTGCGGTCTATGGCCTCTTTGGCCTCGGCGACGACTTGGGATAGCTGGCTGCGCAGCCGGGCCACCTCGACCTCGAGGTCCATGACCGCCTTCACCCCGGCCAGGTTGAGACCGGCCTCGGTGAGCTCGTGGATGCGGCGCAGGCGCGCGATGTCACGCTCGCTGTAGCGACGGCTGCCACCACCGGTGCGGGCCGGGTCGAGCAGGCCCCGGCGCTCGTAGATCCGCAGCGTCTGCGGGTGGACCCCGGCCAGCTCGGCGGCAACCGAGATCACGTACACACCCCGGTCGAGGTTGCCCACGCTCACACCCCCAGGTGGGAGCGAGGCGAGTCGGTCAACGCCGCCGCCAGGGCCTCGACGGCCTCTCGCTGAGTAGCCGTCAGCTGTGACGGCACGTCGACCTCGACGGTGACCAGCAGGTCACCCGGCTTCGACGCTTTCGGCGGTGACCCCGGCCGGGCTGCGGGTGCCGGCCCCGCGGGAATGCCCCGGTTGCGCACCCGGAGGGTCTTACCCGAGCGGGTGCCGGGGGGGATCTTCACGGTGACGGGGTCGTCGAGGGTGGGAACTTTGATCTCGGCCCCCAAAGCGGCCTCGGGGAAGGTGACGGGAACGGTCACCGTGAGGTCGCGACCGCGCCGGCCGAACAGCGGGTGGGGGGCGACCTTGACGATGACGTAGAGGTCGCCGGCGGCACCGCCCTGTGCGCCGGCAGCGCCCTTGCCCTTCAGGCGGATGCGCTGGTCATTGGCCACCCCGGCGGGGATGCGGACCTTGACCTGGCGGGGCCGCATCTCGGTGCCGCCGCCGCGACAAGTGGGGCAGGGCGTCTCGACGATCATGCCCGCCCCCCCGCACTGGGGGCAGGGGCGGCTGAACGAGAAGAACCCCTGGTTGTCGTCGGTGACACCCCGCCCGGCACAGCGGGGGCACACGCTGGCACTGGTGCCCGGCGCCGCTCCGCTGCCGTGACAGGTCGAGCAGGTGGCCTCCGACGTGAGGTTCAACGCG
>DATAQC010000105.1:0-2349 GCA_036264885.1 Acidimicrobiales bacterium
TCGTCGTCGCCCTCCGGGCCCGTCGGGGCGGCCTTCGCCTGGCCGGCGCCGCGCTGGTGATCGCGGTGATCGCCGTGCTGGCCGGCATCGGTGTCGCGGGCGCCAAGGCGTGGGGCGGTGACTCGAACGCTGTCAAGTACAGCGACCTGGTTCCCGGTGACTGTCTCAAGAAACCGGGCGCCAACTTCGAGACCACCGAGCGCGTCGACTGTGCCAAGCCTCACGACCTCGAGGTGTTCGCCCTGGTCGACGACCCCGCTCCCCGAGGGGCCAAGTACCCGGGGCGCGACCTGATGGATCGCGAGGCCAACGTGGCCTGTCCGCCGCAGTTCGAGTCCTACGTGGGTGTCCCGTTCGACCAGTCGCAGCTCAGCGTGACGTTCTTCGTCCCGGTGAAGGCCACCTGGGAGTCCAACAGCCGGCGCCTGCTCTGCACCGTCTCGGCCAAGACCGGCCAGCTCACCGGGTCGGTCAAGGGCTCCAAGCGCTGATCGCCTCCCGTCGCGGTCAGGCGCTGGCTTCGACCTGGCCGGCCCGCTGGGCCTCCATGCGCCGCACCCGGTCGATGGGGGCGACGAGCCACACGTGGGCCTCAGTGGTGGGCCAGTCGGCCAGCAGGCTGCCGGCCCGGGGCGACCGGGTCAGCTCGTGGTGGCGCTCGATGAGCCAGCGGAGCTCCTCCACCAGCTCGGCGTCGGGGCGGGCAGCCTCGACGAGGGCGGCGTTGAGGCGGGTCGCCAGCAGGGCGTCGGGGTCCCACACGAACACCTGGCCGCCGGTCATGCCCGCGCCCAGGTTGTAGCCCACGGGGCCTAGGACGACGACCGTCCCGCCGGTCATGTACTCGCAGGCGTGGTCGCCGACACCCTCGACGACGGCCGTGGCCCCGGAGTTGCGCACCGCGAAGCGCTCGCCGGCCGAGCCGGCGCAGTAGACCTCGCCGGCGGTGGCCCCGTAGAGGCAGGTGTTGCCGGCCAGCACCGGCCCGTCGGCGCCGGTGGGGCCGGAGGCCGCCACCGTGTCGGCCGGTGGGCGCACCACGATGCGCCCGCCGCCCATGGCCTTGCCCACGTAGTCGTTGGCCTCGCCCACCAGGTCGAACTCGATGCCGTGGGTGAGGAAGGCGCCGAAGCTCTGGCCGGCGGAGCCGTCGAAGCGGACCACGGCGGTGCCCATGGGCGGCGCCTGCCCGAACTCGAGGGCGATGGCCCCGCCGAGGGCGGCACCCACGGTGCGGTCGGCGTTGGTGATGGGATAGCGCAACACCACGTCGTCGCCCTCCCAGATCCCGAGCAGGGCATCTTCGACCAGGCGGTCACCCAGCGTGGAACGCGGGCGCTGGATGGCGACGGGGCTGATGAACCGGCGCGGGGCGTCGGGGTCGGCCGGGGGGGTGATGAGTGGGGACAGGTCCATCGACGCCGCCCGGCCCTCGGCCGAGGCGCGCTGGCGCAGGCATTCGACGCGCCCGATGGCCTCGTCGAGGGTGCGCAGGCCGAGCGACGCCAGGCCCTTGCGCACCTCCTCGGCGACGAACAGCAGGTAGGCGGCAACCCCTTCGGGCGTGCCCGCGAACTTGGCCCGCAGGTGCGGGCGCTGGGTGGCGATGCCCGTCGGGCAGGTGTCCTTGTGGCAGGCCCGTGCCATGATGCAGCCCTCGGCGATCATGGCGGCGGTGCCGAAGGAGTATTCGTCGGCGCCGAGGAGGGCACCCACGAGGACGTCGTGGCCGGTGAGCAGGCCGCCGTCGATGCGGACCCGGACCCGGTCGCGCAAGCCGTTCTCGACGAGCGCCGCCTGGGTGTCGGCCAGGCCCAGCTCCCAGGGCAGCCCGGCGTGCTTGATGGACATCAGCGGAGAAGCCCCGGTGCCACCATTGCATCCGCTGATGTGGATCACCTCGGCGAGGGCCTTGGCCACGCCGGCGGCGATGGTGCCCACGCCGTCCTCGGCCACCAGCTTGACCGAGACGTCGGCCAGGCGGTTGACCTGCTTGAGGTCGAAGATGAGCTGGGCCAGGTCCTCGATGGAGTAGATGTCGTGGTGGGGCGGGGGCGAGATGAGGCCGATGCCGGGCTGGGTGTGGCGGAGGGCGGCGATCTCCTCGGACACCTTGGCGCCGGGGATCTGGCCTCCCTCGCCCGGCTTGGACCCCTGGGCGATCTTGATGTTCAGCTCGTCGGCGAAGGCGCAGTACTCGGGGGTGACGCCGAAGCGCCCGGAGGCGATCTGCTTGATGCGGCTGTTCTTGTCGCCCGTCTCCTGGCCCCGGGAGAGGAAGCGGGCCCTGCCCTCGCCGCCCTCGCCGCAGTTCGACCTGCCGCCGATGAGGTTCATGGCCTCGGCCAG
>DATAQC010000110.1:0-13330 GCA_036264885.1 Acidimicrobiales bacterium
CACGTTCTGGTGGATGTGGGAGTTGGCGAACCGGGTGAGGGCACTGCGTCCGGCGGTGGCGGTGACCTCGGCCTCGGCCCGCCCCGCCACCAGCTCCAACACCCGGTCAGCCAGGCTTTCCAACAGCCTCGGAGCTCCGGACTCGCCCATCGCGCTCATCCCCGCACGCCGACCCGGACCTTGCGGAAACGGGCCGGCACCGAGGGATGGCCGGTGTGGCCGATCTGCATGGGCTGGCCCTTGCCGCAGTTGGGCGTGCCCCAGAAGATCCACTCGTCGGGACCACCGAGGCGGTCGAGAGAGCCCCAGAACTGGGGGGTGATGCCCGTGTAGGTGGGGTTGCGAAGCAGGCGACCGAGTCTGCCCGCCTTGATCTCCCGGCCCACCTCGCACCCGAACTGGAAGTTTAGGCGCTTGTCGTCGATCGACCAGGAGCGGTTCGTCTCCATGTAGATGCCGTCGGCGGTGTCGGCCACCATCTCGGCGAGCGACGACTGGCCGGGCAGGATCCCCACATTTGTCATGCGCACCATGGGCAGCCGGGACCACCCGTCGGCCCGGACCATGCCACCGGGAGCCATCCCGGCCAGGCCGGCGGAGTCACGTCCAGACAGCACACCGACCCACACGCCCTCGCGGACGATGTCCACACGGCGGGCCCGGGTCCCCTCGTCGTCGTAGCCGAACGAGCCCAGGGCGCCGGGCAGGGTGGCGTCGGCGGTGATGTTCATGAGGGGTGAGCCGTAGCGGAACCGCCTTAGCTCGGCCAGGTCGAGGAACGAGGTGCCGGCGAAGGCCGCCTCCCAGCCGAGGATGCGGTCGAGCTCGATGGCGTGGCCCACCGACTCGTGGATCTGCAGGGCGAGCTGCTCGGATCCCAGCACCAGGTCGGTGACCCCCACCGGGCACTCGGGGGCGCCGAGCAGGGCCACGGCCTCGGCCGCCACTCGCTCGGCGTTGCCGGCCAGGTCGGCCTGGCGGACCAGCTCGTAGCCCCGTGTCCCGACGTGGCCACCGATGCCGCCATGAGATCGGCGCTGGGTCTCCCGCTCCCCCACCGCGGTGGCGCTCATGGCCGCGCCCGACTCCACCAGGTGCTGGGAGATGCGGTGGCCCTGGCTGGACGCGAACCACTTGCGGGTGTCCCAGAAGGTGACGCTGGCGTCGGCCACCGAGATGCCCGCCACCCCCTTCATGGCCCCGGTGGCCCCCACCAGCAGATCTCCCTTCTCGGCCAGGGGGACGTCGGCGGGGTGCTCCTGGCACCCGGACTCCCAGTGGTCGGTGACCACCTCGACGTCGGCCAGCTCCAGGGGCGGACCCGGCACCCGAGCCGATGCCCGGGCGATGGCCGCCGCCTCCTCCCCCGCTCGGCGGGCAGCCTGCCCTTCGAGGTCGGGCGTGGCGAAGAACCCCCACGACGACCCGATGAGGGCACGGACGCCGACCCCGCGCGACTCGCCCCGGCGCAGGCTGTCGAGGTCGCCGTCGGTGGCGTGGAGGAACTCGGTGGCGCTCTCCGTCACCCGGGCGTCGGCGTAGGTGGCTCCGGCGGCGAGGGCTCCCTCGACGGCGGCGGTGGCGTGGTCGAACATCGGGGCCGAACCTACAGCCCTCTCGACCTCCGAAAACGGCTACCGGGCGGCGAGGATGGCCTGGGCGGCGGCCAGGCGGGCGATGGGCACCCGGTAGGGTGAGCACGACACGTAGTGCAGACCGGCCTGGTGGAACAGGGCGATGGACTCGGGGTCGCCGCCGTGCTCGCCGCACACGCCCAGTTTGATCGCCGGCTTGGCCGCCCTCCCCCGCCGGCACGCCTCGAGCACGAGTTCGCCCACGCCGGCCCGGTCGATGGTCTCGAAGGGGTTGCGGGGCAGAAGGCCCTGCTCCAGGTAGGCGGGCATGAGCCGGCCCTCGATGTCGTCGCGGCTGAAGCCGAAGGTCATCTGGGTCAGGTCGTTGGTGCCGAAGGAGAAGAAGTCGGCCTCCTCGGCCAGCTGGCCGGCCACGATGGCGGCCCGGGGCGTCTCCACCATGGTGCCGATGGTCACGTCGACGGCCTGGCCGCTCCCCGCTGTGGCCTCCTCCACCGCCGCCTCGACCCAGCTGCGGGCCAGGGCCATCTCCTCGCGTCCGATGGTGAGGGGGATCATGATCTCCACGATGGGCTGCCCGCCGGCGGCCACCCGGTCGGCGGCCGCCTCCATGAGGGCGCGGACCTGCATGGCGTAGAGGCCGGGCTTGATCACCCCCAGGCGCACCCCCCGGGTGCCGAGCATGGGGTTGTACTCGTGCCACATCTCCGCCGCCCGCAGGAGGCGGCGCTCCTCATCGGTGAGAGCGGTGGTGGCCGCCTTGATGACCAGGTCCTCGGTGCGGGGCAGGAACTCGTGCAGAGGCGGGTCGAGGAGGCGCACGGTAACGGGCAGCCCGTCCATGGCCTCGAGGATCTCGGCGAAGTCGGCCTTCTGGGCCTGGCGCAACTCCTCGAGGGCAGCCGCCTCCTCGTCGGGGGTGTCGGCCAGGATCATGCTGCGCACCACTGGTAGGCGCTCGCCCAGGAACATGTGCTCGGTGCGGCACAGGCCGATGCCCTCGGCGCCGAACCGGCGGGCGTTGGCAGCGTCGGGGCCGGTGTCGGCGTTGGCCCGCACCGCCATCGTCCCCCGCCGCACGTCGTCGGCCCAGCCCAAGATGGTGGCGAACTCGGGAGTGGGCTCGGCCACGGTGACGCCGATCTCGCCCAGCATGACCCGGCCGGTGGTGCCGTCGACGGAGATGGTGTCGCCCTCGGCCACCGTGACTCCCCCGGCGGTGAAGCTGGAGCCGGTGATCACCACCGATTCGGCCCCGACGACCGCTGGCTTTCCCCAGCCCCGGGCCACGACGGCGGCGTGGCTGACCAGCCCGCCCCGGGAGGTGAGGATGCCCTGAGCCACGATCATGCCGTGGACGTCTTCGGGCGACGTCTCCGTGCGCACGAGGATGACCTGCTCACCGCGCTCGGCGCCGGCGGCGGCGTCGTCGGCGGTGAAGTACACCTTGCCAACCGCAGCACCGGGAGAGGCGGCCAGGCCGGTGGCGATGACGGTGGCGTCGGTGGCGGCGAACTGGGGGTGGAGCACCGAGTCGAGGTGGTCGGCGGTGATGCGACCGATGGCCTCCTCACGGGTGAGGCCGATCGCCTCGTCGGTGGTCATGTCGACGGCCATCTTCAGGGCCGCCACCCCGGTGCGCTTGCCCACCCGGGTCTGGAGCATCCACAGCTTGCCCCCGTCAATGGTGAACTCGGTGTCGCACATGTCGCGGTAATGGCGTTCGAGGCGCTCGAAGATGGCCAAAAGTTCGGCGTGGATCGTCGGGAACAGCGACCGCATCTCGTCCAGCGGCAGGGTGTTGCGGATGCCGGCCACCACGTCCTCGCCCTGGGCGTTGACCAGGAAGTCACCGTAGGCGCCCTGGGCGCCGGTGGCCGGGTCGCGGGTGAACCCCACCCCCGTGCCCGAGTTGTCGTCGCGGTTGCCGAACACCATGGCCTGGACGTTGACCGCGGTACCCAGCTCGTGGGGAATGCGCTCCCGCACCCGGTACGCGAGTGCCCGGGGACCGTTCCACGACCGGAACACCGCTTCGATGGCGCCCCTGAGCTGGTCGACGGGGTCCTGGGGGAACGGCACTGCGGTGTGGCGCTCGACCACCTCCTTGAAGTCATCGACGACGGCGGCCAGCAGATCGGCAGGGATCTCGGCGTCGTTGTCGGTGCCGGCCTTGGCCTTCGCCGCGTCGAAGCGATCGTCGAACTCCTCGCCGGGCACACCGAGCACGATGCGGCCGTACATCTGGACGAGGCGCCGGTAGCTGTCGTAGGCGAAGCGGGCGTCACTGGTCTGGTCGGCCAGCCCCTCGACCGACTTGTCGTTGAGCCCCAGGTTGAGGACCGTGTCCATCATGCCCGGCATGGAGAACTTGGCTCCCGATCGCACGCTCACCAGCAACGGGTCGGTGGCGTCGCCCAGCCGGCGGCCCATGGCCTTCTCCAAGGCGTCGAGCTGCTCGGCCACCTCGTCGGACAGACCCTCAGGCCAGCCGCCGTGCATGTAGGCGCGGCAGGCGTCGGTGGTGATGGTGAAGCCCGGTGGCACCGGGAGCTCGAGCACCGACGTCATCTCCGCCAGGTTGGCGCCCTTGCCTCCGAGCAGGTCCTTCAGGCTCATCGGCGGCTCCTGGTGCCGGTGGTCGAAGGCAAAGACGTAAGTCACGCGAAGTTCTCCTGGGCGGGGGGACTGACCCACCGAGCCTACCGGGGGACGGCGGCCGGACTGGTCGGGAGGGCTACCCGCTGGCGGCGGTGGCCAGGCGATCGGCGGTCGAGGCGTCGGCACCCAGGACGAGGGTGACCACCGACCCGGCGCGGACGATGCGACCGGTGCCGCCCGGCCCCGAGAAGCGGCCGTCGACGGGCGGGGGCGACCCCGCCCACCCGGGCGCCCATTGGGTCAGGGCGGCCACCAGCCGGGAGGCGGCGGCGTCGCCGTCGGCCTGCCAGCGGTCGACCAGGCCCAGGGCCGAGCCACAGCGCACGGTCTCGAAGACGTCGCCGTTCCAACCCTGGGCCGCCGCCGTGGCGGTGGGGACGTCGAGCTCGGCGCCCAACAGTTCGCCCATGTTGAACTCGCCCAGAGTGTTGCGGCGCCTGGCCTCACAACCGGTGGCGGCGGCCACGTCGGCCAGCTGGGGAGGGGTCCACCCCTGGCCGGTGGCGTAGACGTCGGGATGCAGGATCGCCTCCGTCGAGGTGGGCGGCCGCCGGTAGGCGGCGTCGATCCCGGCGTTGACGTCGGCGGCGTTCCCCGACTCGGCCTTTACGAAGGCCAGACCGTCTTCGTAGGGGAAGTACAGGTAGTGCAGCAGGAAGGACGGTGTCTGCAACAACTTGGCGGCGGCGCCGGTGTCGGTGTCGCCCCCTCCCAGGCCCTGCAGGGCGTAGGCCAGCTGCTCGTCCTCGGTGAGATCGGCGTCCGCGTAGCGACCCTCCAGGAACTTGGCGTCACCCTCGATGAGGGCGGTGAAGGCGTCGACCTCCTCCTCGCGGTCGGCGTCGTCGAGCGCCTGTTCCTTGGAGCCGAAGTCGAACCACTGGTCGGTGAGGGCGTGGTCGAGCTCGTGGGCGAGGGTGACCTTGGTCGCCCCGTCGACCTCACCGCCGTCGCTGCCGGTGTCGCCCACCACCAGCTCCTTGGTCTTGGGGTCGTAGAACCCGAGGACCAGCCCGGAGTACAGGTCGTCGATGGTCTTGGTGTAGTCGAGGTCGGCCGGGATGAGGTGCAGGATCTTGTACGTGTCGCCGTCGCCCTCCATGCGATCGGGCCGGCGGTCACGCTGCATGGCGCTGCGGACGCGGGCGGCCAACTCGTCGTTCGACACCACGTCGACCTTCAGCGGCGACTTCCACGCCAGGCCCCGCAGCTCGGCGACCTGGGCCTTGATGGTGGTGATGTAGGCGGGCTCATTCGGCGACGGCCCCGGAGGCGCGGTGGTCGACGTGGCAGTGGAAGTTGGCGCCTGGCCGGAGGATCCGGTCGCTCGAGCCCGGGTGGAGGAATCGCCCGACCGGCGGACGGCCACGGTCACCAGCCCGGCGGCCAGGACCACGAGGGCGAGCACCCCGCAGACAGGCACGAGGAGTCGGTGCGCCGAGCGTCGGGTGTCGTGGGGGCTGGTCAACGGTTCTCCAACGGCAAGCTACATGGCGCCGGTTCCGCCGCTGCGTCGCGTCGGCGCGCCGCCGGTCAGTCCTCCAGGCGGGACCGGAGGTGGCCGACGAGGGCGTCGACGGGCACCCGCTCCTGTTCGAGCGTGTCGCGGTCCCGGATGGTGACAGCCCGGTCGTCGAGGGTCTCG
Source organism: Acidimicrobiales bacterium (assembly GCA_036264885.1). Classification (GTDB taxonomy): domain Bacteria; phylum Actinomycetota; class Acidimicrobiia; order Acidimicrobiales; family AC-14; genus DATAQC01. Next base: position 5,902 of record DATAQC010000110.1, read on the forward strand.
AAGTCGACGGTCACACAGAAGGGTGTGCCCGCCTCGTCCTGGCGGCGGTACCGCTTGCCGATCGACTGGGTCTCGTCGTAATCGCACATAAAGTGCGGCTGGAGGCGCTTCAACACGTCGCGGGCGGTGGGGACGAGGGTGTCCTTCTTGGACAGGGGCAGCACCGCCACCTTGATGGGAGCCAGTCGACGGTGGAGTCGGAGCACGGTGCGGACCTCACCGCCGGTGTCGTCGGTGTCATAGGCGGCCAGGAGGAAGGCCATCATCGAGCGGCCCACGCCCGCCGCCGGCTCGATGACGTGGGGCACGTAGCGCTCGTTCGACGCCTGGTCGAAGTACTCCAGGCGCGTGCCGGAGAAGGTGGCGTGCTGGGTGAGGTCGTAGTCGCCGCGGTTGGCGATGCCTTCCAGCTCGCCCCAGCCCCACGGGTAGGCGAACTCCACGTCGGCGGTGCCGGTGGAGTAGTGCGAGAGCTCCTCGGCCTGGTGGGGCCGCAGCCGGAGCTGGTCGGCCAGGATCCCCAGGTCGGTGTACCAGCGCATGCGCTCGGCGCACCAGTACTCGAACCACTTGGTGCCCTGGTCGGGGGGCACGAAGAACTCCATCTCCATCTGCTCGAACTCGCGGGTGCGGAAGATGAAGTTGCCGGGTGTGATCTCGTTGCGGAACGACTTGCCCTGCTGGGCGATGCCGAACGGCGGCTTCTTGCGACTGGTCTGGAGCACGTTGAGGAAGTTGACGAAGATGCCCTGGGCCGTCTCCGGGCGCAGGTAGGCCACGGCGCCGTCGTCCTCGACGGGGCCCACGTGGGTCTTGAACATCAGATGGAACGGACGCGCCTCGGTGAGGTCGTGCGACCCGCAGTTGGGACAGGCGGGGCCGGCATCGCCTTCGGGCTCGGGGAGCTGGTCGGCGCGCCAGCGCTCCTTGCAGTTGCGGCAGTCGACGAGGGGGTCGGAGAAGGTGGCCAGGTGGCCCGACGCCTCCCACACCTTGGGCGCCATGAGGACGGCGGCGTCGAGGCCCACGATGTCGTCGCGCTCCTGCACCATCGCCCGCCACCACGCCTCCATGACGTTGCGCTTGAGCAACACGCCGAGAGGCCCGTAGTCCCAGGTCGAGCGGAAGCCGCCGTAGATCTCACTGGAGGGGAACACGAACCCGCGGCGCTTGCACAGGTTCACCACCTGTTCGGTGCGGTCGGCCATGCGTCGGAGCGTAGCTGCGCGGGCCCGCCGGCCCGGACGGCGCGGCCGGCCAGGAGGCAGTGACGGCCCGACTCCCTGCCCGCTTCGGTGGGCGCGAGGCTTCGCCCATGCGAACCCGGGTGCTGGTCGGCGCCGCCATCATCGTCACCGTGGCCGTGGTGGTCGGGCTGGCGGTCACCATGGTCAGCCGGGGCGGCGGGAGGGCAGCGCCGCCGCCGCCGCGTGGGCGACCGCTCACCATCGGCCTCTGGGGCGACGTCCCCTACACGGCAGCCGACCAGGCCGGCCTACCCGCCACCATCGCGTCCATGAACGCCGCCAATCTCGACTTCTCGGTGTTCGACGGCGACCTCCAAGGTGACGGCCCCTGTACGACCGGGTGTACACCTCGGCCATCGACCGTTTCAACCAGCTCGACGCGCCGGCGGTCTACGTGGTGGGAGACAACGAGTGGACCGACTGCCGTGACGGCGGTCGAAACGTCAGCAACGAACGCCTCGCCCACCTGCGCCAAGTCATGTTCGCAGCGCCGACCAGCTTCGGCCGGCGCACCATGGCCCTCGAGCACCAGAGCGCCGACTACCCGGAGAACACCCGCTGGCGCATGGGTGACGTGGTGTTCGTGGGCGTCGACGTGGTGGGCAGCAACGACAACCACGACGATCCCGTCGAGTCGGCGGCGCGCGACGCCGCCGACCGGGCCTGGCTGCGTGACTCGTTCCAGCTGGCGACCCGGACCAAGGCCATCGGGGTGATGGTCGTCGCCCAGGCCGATCCCGGCTTCGAGCTGGTGAGACCGGCCGACCGGGTGGCCGGCCAGGTGGACGGTCTCGACTGGTTCGTGGACGCCCTTCGCACCGAGGCGGTGCGCTTCGCCAAGCCCGTCGCCCTGGTGCACGGCGACGGCCACCGCTACCGCCTCGACCACCCCCTGCTCGATGCCACCGGCGTACCGGTGCCCAACCTGGTCAGACTGGAGACGTTCGGCACGCCCTCACTGTCATGGGTCGTGGCGACCGTCGACCCGAGCGACCCTCGAGTCTTCCGCTTCGACATCCGCCGGGTGGGATGACGACGGCGTGCGGGCGCGGCTCACCGCCCGCGACCGCAGGGTCTCCAGCCCCATCCCTGCACTCAGGACGACCAGGCCGCCCACGCCGTCGAGCCAGTAGTGGTTGGCCGTGACCATCACCGTCAACAGCGTGAGGAACGGATAGGCCACGACCGCCGCCTTGGCCCAACGCCGGCGCAGCACCGGCAGCAGGGCGACGGCACACCACGTCGACCAACCGATGTGCAGGCTGGGCATGGCGGCAACCTGGTTGTCGTCCTTTAGGTTCCCCCGGTCGAGGGCGCCCATGCCACCGATGGTGGCCGGAGTGTCGACGAAGTGGTACGAGGCCGGTAGCAGGCGGGGAGGAGCGAGCGGCCAGAGGAGAAAGCCGGCAAAGGCCAGCGCCAGCATGAACCCGGCGCTGTTGCGCATGAAGGCGTAGCGGTCGCGGTTGCGCTTCCACAGGATGACCAGGGCCACCACCGGGATCACGAAGTGCACGGTGCCGTAGTAGACATCGAAGAACTGGATGGCCAGGTGCCAGGAGAGGAACCACTGCTGCAGGGCGGACTCCCGGAAAAGACCGAGGGCCCGCTCGATGCGCACCACCTGAAGAGCGTGGTGGAACGGCGACACCGTGGGCTCGGGGATCACGCCGCGCAGGCGCTCGAAGACCTCGTAGCAGACGAACATGGCGATGACTTCCTGCCACCACAGCCGGGGGCCCAGCAGACCGCCGCGCCATCCGGGGGCCGCCGGCGCCGGCGCCTCCTTCGCCCGGGCCCTCACCAGCGGTTCAGGACCGTCACCGAACGGATGCGGCGCTCCAGGTGGTTCTCGAGTGACCGGGTGACGAGCCGGTCGACCTCGACGGTGGCCGGCCCGTCGCCGTGGTTGAGGGCGCGGGCCAGGTCGCCGGTGAGCACCCGGCGCATCAGGTCGACGGCCTCGAACGACACGGCCGGCGCCGAGGTGCGCTGGGCGCAGGTCGGGCACAGCACTCCCCCCTCGGCCAGGTCGAAGGCCATCCGTCCTGTCGCCTGGATCTCGGTGGTGGCTGTGTCGCACCCGGCGCAGCCGTCGAGCACCGGATGGGCGCCCTCGCCGGCGAGGACCTTCAAGAAGAAGGCGGGCACCAGCAACGGCGAGTTGTGCACGGCCAGGGCCCGCAGGGCGCCGATGAGCATCCGGTAGAGGCCCAGGTTGGCGTGGCGTTCCTGGGCGACCTGGTCGGCCACCTCGAGCAGGGCATTGGCCTTGGCCAGGCGGTCGAGGTCTTCACGCACGGCCCGGAACTGCTCGATCGTCTCGACCTGAGTGACGACGTCGAGCTCGCGTCCCTCGTACAGCAGCAGAGCGACGTGGCTCAGCGGCTCGAGGCGGCCACCGAAGCGGCTCTTGGTCTTGCGCACGCCCTTGGCGACGGCCCGCACCTTGCCCCGGCCTCGGGTGAGCAACGTGACGATGCGGTCGGCCTCGCCCAACCGCATGGTGCGCAGGACGACTCCCTCGTCACGGTAGAGGCCCATGGTGAAGCCAGTATCGCCTGCCACCACCCCCGCGTCGTGACACGGCGCCGCCTACCGGGCGTCCCTCAGGCCAGGGACCGCCGGGTTGCCTCCACGTCGCGGGCCATCTGGGCGACGAGGGCGTCGACGGAATCGAAGCGCTCCTCACCTCGAAGGCGTTCGACGAAGCGCACCCGGGCCCGCCGGCCGTAAAGGTCGCCGTCGAAGTCGAGCAGGTAGGCCTCGAGCACCGATGACTCGGCCCGGGCGTGAAAGGTGAGCCGCCGTCCCACGGAGATGGCCGCCGCCCGGTGACGGCCATCGGTGTCGAGATACCACCCGGCGTAGATTCCGTCGCCGGGAAGCAGGATCTGCGAGGGGACGGCCACGTTGGCCGTCGGGTAGCCCAGGTCGCGGCCCCGATGGTCGCCGTCGACCACAGTGCCACGGACCTCGTAGTCGCGCCCGAGCAGTGTCCGGGCACCTTCCACGTCGCCGCCTGCCACCAGCCGCCGGACGGCCGTCGACGACACCGGGCCACTGGTGCCCGGGACGAGCCCCAGTCCGATGACGTCGAAGCCCAGATCGGCTCCCAGGGTGCGGAGCAGGGCGACGTTTCCCTGGCGGCCCCGCCCGAAATGGAAGTCCTCCCCCACCACCACGAGGCGGGCGCCGAGCGTTCCCACCAAGAGGCGGCCCACGAACTGGCTGGCCTCCTCGGCCGCCCGGGCGGCGTCGAAGGTGACCATGACCGCCCAGTCGACCAGGCCGGTGGCTTCGAGCACCTCGAGCTTCTGGTCGACATCGGTGAGAAGGAGGGGGGCCGACTGGGGACGCACGACGCTGGCGGGATGACGGTCGAAGGTGACCACCACGGTGGGCAAGCCGGCCTCGTCACCAAGGCGGCGGGTCTCGGCCAGCACGGCCTGGTGACCGCGGTGCACGCCGTCGAAGGCGCCGATGGTGAGAGCCGACCCCGTCGCCAGCTCGGGCACGTCGACCGGGTCGGTGAGGATCTCCATTCCGAGTTGAAGCTAATGGGGATCGGCGAGTACCACCGAGGGCTTGGTCGTGCCGTCGGGACGAGCCTCGTAGACGGCCAGCAGGACACCCTCACCGTCCACCACCGCCCACGGGCCGTCCCCCGCCACGGCCAGAGCGTCCCGACCGAGAACGGCGCCGTGGCCCACCGCCGCGGCGGTGGTGGCGTCGACGGTCGCCCGCCCGAGATGGGCGACAGCCGCCACCGGCGCCAGCACGTGCCGGGGCCCCAGCGAGTCGAGGGGCGTGGCCGCCTCCGCGGTGAACGGGCCGATGGCGGTGCGACGCAGGGCGCGCAGGTGGGCGCCGCCGCCCAACGCCGTCCCGAGGTCGGCGGCCAGCGTGCGCACGTAGGTGCCCGAGGAGCACTCGACGCGCACGGCGAAGACACCCGGCTCCGGCCCCGGCCCCACGTCGAAGCGGTGGACCAAGACGGGGCGGGCGACCCGCTCCACCTCAGCGCCGTCCCGAGCCAGCTCGTACAGGCGCCGGCCGCCGACCTTCACCGCCGACACCATGGGCGGGACCTGGTCGATGGTGCCGGTCAGGGCGCCCGCCGCCTGACGCACGTCGTCGAGCGTGACGCCGGACATGTCGTGGGTGGCCACTGTCTCGCCGTCGGCGTCGAGGGTGGTCGTCTCCGTGCCCAGGACGACCTCGCCCTTGTAGGACTTGGGCAGGGCGGTGACGAAGCGCAACAGGCGGGTGGCAGCGCCGAGGCCGACGAGCAACACACCCGTGGCCGAGGGGTCGAGCGTGCCCCCGTGGCCCACCTGACGCTGGCCGAACACGCGCCGGCAGCGGGCCACGACGTCGTGCGACGTCATCCCCGCCGGCTTGTCCACCACCACCACCCCGTGATGTTGCGCCGGCCGGGACCGGCTCACCGGTTGCCCCTTTCCATCGCCGCAGCATAGGAACACCGCCACCCGGCGCCAGGACCGGGTCCATGCCGGCTCCTATAGCTGATCGTCTATGCGCCCTCCCCGCTCCGACCCTCTATGGCATGGCAGCTCCAATAGTTGAGGGAGTGTGAAAAGTTGCGAAAGGCCTTGTAACACCCAGGAAGGTGCGGTAGTCTCCGAACATATGTTCGCAACGGTCAGAGCAGCGATCAGCCTCATGCACCGAGCATTGGCTGCGCTGGAGCCCCGCACGTTCGCCGCCGACGACGCCGCCCGGTTGCTGCGTCTGTTCGCCGAGGTCGAGCGCCTGGCCGCGGCGGGCAAGGCGATGATGGCCCGGCGGGTGGAGGAGACCAACCTCTGGCGGCGCGACGGCCACCGGAGCGCGGCGTCGTGGCTGGCCTCCACCACCGGCTCGTCAATGGGCGCCGCCGTCGGCGCGCTGGAGACGGCCCGGCGCCTGGAGAGCCTGTCCGCCACCGCCGAGGCCCATCGAGATGGGCGCCTGTCCGAGGCCCAGGCCCGAGAGATCACCGGAGCGGCGGCGGCCAACCCTGCAGCCGAGGCCGACCTGCTGACCGCAGCGAGGCGTGAGCCGGTGGCGGCGCTGCGCCAGCGGGCCCAGCGCATAAATGCCGCCAATGCGGCCGACGAGGCCGCCCGCCAGCAGGCCGTGCACGCCGGGCGCCACCTGCGCCACTGGAGCGATCCCGACGGGGCGTTCCGCATGGACCTGCGCACCACCACCGAGGCCGGCGCCGCCATCCTGGCCACGCTCAAGCCCTTCGCCGACCAGGTGTTCGCCGAGGCTCGGACCGCCGGCCGCCGTGAGTCCACCGAGGCCTACGCCGCCGACGCGCTGGTGTCGATGGCCGAGGCGGCGGTGGTGCCCGGTGGCGACGACAGGCCCGGCCCGTCGGGGCCTCGGGCCATGGTCCATGTGCGCGTCGACCACCAGGCGCTGGTTCGGGGCCACACGGAGGGCGACGAGGTGTGCGAGGTCCCTGGCGTGGGACCCATCGCCGTGGCCACCGCCCGGGCCTGGGCCGGCGACGCGGTGCTGCGGGCCCTCGTCATCAACGGCGTCGACGTGGTGGCCGTGGCCCACGCCGGGCGCAGCGTCACCGCCGCCCAGCGGGCGGCCATCGAGGAGCGAGACCGCTGCTGTGTGGTCCCGGGCTGCGCGGTGGCCAACGGCCTGGAGATCGACCACGTGGACGGGTGGGTCCCCACCCGCATCACCACCCTGGCGCGACTGGCCCGCCTCTGTCGATGGCACCACTACCTGAAGACCCACTGCGGCTACCGCCTCGAAGGCAGCGTCGGCGACTGGCGCCTCGTTGCCCCCGACCATCCACCGCCAGACGACAACAATGGCGGTGGTGGCACAGACGGCGATGATGCCGGCCCTGGCACCACCGCCACGCTCGACCTCGGGTTTGCCGCTACTCGTTAGGGTCAGAAAGATAACTACCTGCGCATTCGATGACGTGAATCCGCTGGTAGGTGGCTTACTCAATGCGCAGGTAGTTATCTTCTGGACCCTACCGGGTAGTCCCACCGCGGCTCGAGGCCGGGCGGGGCCACTTCGGGGCTATCTCGAAGGAATGGCCGCCCTGATGGCGTCGAGGACCTCGGGTACCGATCGGTCGGAGTTGAACCCGGCCGACGCCTTGTGCCCGCCGCCGCCGAAGGTGGTGGCGATGGCGCCGA
>DATAQC010000015.1:0-12257 GCA_036264885.1 Acidimicrobiales bacterium
ATGGCCATGTTGCCCTGCGAGCTTCGCCGCGACGCAGGCGCCACCCCGGGGATCCTGCACAGGCCAAGACGCGGCAAAGTGAGGGCGGCGGCGCGGATGAACAGCAATCGTGCTGGTCACCTGGGAGCGGACGTCGGCCCCAGGTCTTCTGTGCCCGCGGCCTGCATCGGATCGAGGGCTGTCGGTCGCATCGCGAGCGGCTCGACGAGCGTCTCCCTCCGGCGGGCTGAGGGTCAGTTGCGCTTCGGCTGCCAAGGCCACCGGCCGTCGAGCTCGACCCCGAGGCTAAAGCTCAGGAACGTCCGGATGATCACGATGATACCGAGGACGCCCGCACTGGTGAACGTCGGCGTGACCGCCACCGTGCGAATGATGTCGGCGGCGACGAGGAGCTCGAGGCCGAGGAGGATCGCCCGCCCCAACCGCTGGCGCAGGAGGCGGTAGCCGTCGGCCGGAGGCGTTGCGGGTGGGCGTCGCACCGACACCGCAGCGGCCACGAGCACGCCCAAGACGATGGTCGCCACTCCCGCGGCGTCGACCGCCTTGCCCACCGTCTCGATCACGTCCGTGAAGGCCATCCCGAGCACCTTCCCGTGTCGCCCGACCGCTACTCACCCGGCTCTGAGCTTCAGGCCCGCGGTGAGGGCGGGCGCGCCGCCGGCCGCGTACCCCGCTCAGGGGGCCGCTCGGGCCCTGGCTCTCCCGCTCAGGGGGCCGCTCGGGCCCTGGCTCTCGCCACCTCGTACAACTCGACGTAGCGCTCGGCCAGGCGGTCCATGGAGAACGAAGCGGCGCGGGCCTCGCCGCCGGCGATGAGGGTGGCGGCCGTCGACGGCTCGCGCAGCACCCGGGTGAGGGCCTGCCCCAGGGCCTTGGCGTCGCCGGGGGGCACCAGCAGGGCCTCGCGGCCGTGGCGCGCCACGTTGCGGTAGCCGGGAAGGTCGCTGGCCACGACGGGCGTGTGGGCAGCCATGCCTTCGAGCAGGACCAGACCGAACGACTCGCCGCGCAACGACGGGGCACACAGGACGTCGGCCCCCCTGAGGCGCTGTGCCTTCTCCTCCTCGGTGAGGCGGCCGAGCCACTCCACCCGAGAGTCCCCGGCGACCTCGGCCTGGAGCTTGCGGGTCTGAGGGCCGTCGCTGGCGATCCACAAGCGGACGTCTCGCGGCAGGTGGGCCAGCGAGTGCAGGAGCACGTCGAGGCCTTTGCGTGCCTCGTGCCGGCTCACGAACACGATCGTCGGCCCGTCGGTGGGCCAGGGGGTGGCCTTGGCGAAGGGCTCGAGGTCGATGCCGTTGGGCACGACGACGAAGTCGCCTCCGAGAGTCGCGGCCATGTCGCGGGCGTCGTCGGACACCGCGCAGTGCAGGTGGAGGCGCCGGCTCAAACGGCTGCCCAACGGCGACAGCCACCGGTAGGTGACGGTGGCGCCGGAAGCGTGAAAGGTGCCGACCAACGGACCCGACGACATGACCAGGCTGGTGATCGTGGGGCCCGGCGCCATCGGCTCGTGGAGGTGAAGGATGTCGAAGCGCTCGTCGCGGATCGCCCGGATAGTGCGCAGCACGCACGGGAAGTCCGGGGCCAGGGGCGCCACCGACCCGTTGAACAGGGCGGCGACGGTGTTGCCCAGGGGGATGACGCCGACTTCGGGAGGTGGCCCGTCGCAGGGGCCCAAAACTCGGGCCTCGTGACCCAGTGCCCGCAGTGCCCGGGCCAGGCCCAGGACCTGCCCCTGGACGCCTCCCGGGAGCGAGAGGCTGTAGGGGCACACCAGGCCGACGCGCACGCTCGGATCGTACCCGTCGCCTGCTAAGACTGACCGATGACCGACGACAACCTGGCGAGGGCCGAGGCCCGGGACCGGGCGACGAAGATCGCCCACGTGTCCTACGAAGTGCACCTCGACCTCACCACCGGCGACGAGACGTACACCAGCGAGACGTTCGTCCGCTTCACCGCCAACCTGGTTGGCGAGACCACCTTCATCGACCTGGACGCCACCGCCGTGCGCCAGATCACCTTCAACGGGCGGGAGTTCCCCACTACCGCGTGGGACCCCGAGCATGCCCGGATCGCCGCGCGCGGGCTGCTGGCCAACAACGAGCTACGGGTCGTCGCCGACTGCGCCTACCAACACACCGGGGTGGGTCTGCACCGGGTGGTCGACCCCGTCGACGGCCGTGTCTACCTGCACACCCAGTTCGAGCCCTTCGACGCCCATCGGGTCTTCGCCTGCTTCGACCAGCCCGACCTCAAGGGCACGTTCTCCCTCACGGTGACCGCTCCCGACGACTGGACCGTCCTCACCAACTCGCCAGTCGCGTCTCGCGAGGGCAACGTCTGGCGGTTCGCCCCCACGCCCGAGTTGTCGACCTACCTGTTCGCGGTGGTGGCCGGTCCGTACTTCGGCGTACACAGCGCCCACGCCGGCCTCGACCTCGGGCTCTACTGCCGGGAATCGCTGGTGCCCCACCTCGACCCCGACGAGATCTTCACCATCACCGGCCAGGGCATCGACTTCTTCGTCGACGAGTTCGACTACCCGTACCCCTTTGCCAAGTACGACCAGGTCTTCGTGCCCGAGTTCAACTTCGGGGCCATGGAGAACCCGGGGTGCATCACCTTCAACGAGAGCTACGTGTTCCGCTCCAGGGTCACCGAGGCGGCCCGTGAGAACCGGGCCAACACAATCCTGCACGAGATGGCCCACATGTGGTTCGGCGACCTGGTCACCATGCGGTGGTGGGACGACCTGTGGCTCAACGAGAGCTTCGCCACCTACATGTCCACCCATGCGGCGGCCAGCGCCACCCGGTTCGTGCGGGCCTGGGTGCGATTCGCGTGGGACCTGAAGGCACCGGCGGCCAGTCAGGACCAGCTGCCTTCCACCCACCCCATCTCGGCCGACATCGTCGACACCGACGCCGTGCGCCTGCACTTCGACGGGATCACCTACGCCAAAGGCGCGTCGGTGCTCCGCCAACTGGTGGCCTCGGTCGGCCCCGACGCCTTCCGTACCGCTCTGCAGCGATACTTCCCCGAGCACGAGTGGGCCAACGCCGAGCTGGGAGACTTTCTCGCCGCCCTCACCGAGACCAGTGGTCGCGACCTGGCGGCGTGGTCGAAGGAATGGCTGGAGACCACCGGCATCAACACCCTCAAGCCCGAGTTCGAACTCGACGACGACGGCTCCTACCGCTTCTTCCACGTGATCCAGGAGGCGGTGGCCGACCACCCCACCCTGCGCACCCACCGGGTGGCGCTCGGCCTCTACTCCCTGGGCGACGACGGGCTGGTGCGCGACCACCACGTCGAGCTCGACGTCGTCGGCCCTCGCACCGAGGTGCCCGAGCTGGCGGGACGGCCACAACCCGATCTCCTTCTCGTCAACGACGGCGACCTGACCTACGCCAAGATCCGCCTCGACGAGCGCTCCCTCGCCACCCTGCACGCCAACCTCGGCCGCATCGTGGATCCCCTGGCCCGCAACCTGTGCTGGGCCGGCACCTGGGACATGGTGCGAGACGGCGAGTTGCCCACCCGCCGGTTCGTCGAGCTGGTCATCGACCATGTGGCAGACGAGCCCGACGACAGCGTGCTGGGCCGCCTCCTGGGCCAGGCCGCCGTCGCCGTCGACGCCTACGGCGCCCCCGCCAACCGACTGCCCGCTCGAGCCCGGTTGGCGGCGGCGGCGTGGGAACGCCTCGGAGCGGCGGAGCCGGGCAGCGACCGCCAGCTGGTCTGGGCCCGGCACTGGTTGGGCGTCATCGACAGCGGCGACGACCTGGCCCGCGCCCGAGCCCTGCTCGACGGCGACCTCGAGATCCCCGGCCTGGTTGTCGACACCGACCTGCGCTGGACGATCGTCGGGGCGCTGGCCGCGGCCGCCGCCGATGACGACGGCGCCCTCATCGAGGCCGAGCTCGATCGTGACCCCACCGACATCGGCCAGCGCCGGGCCGCCACCCGCCGGGCGTCCCGGCCCACGCCCGAGGCCAAGGCCGATGCGTGGGAGCGCCTGCGCGGAGGCGAGGTGAGCGTGGCCCTCGTCAGAGCCATCGCCGGCGGGTTCGGCGTTTTCGGCCAGGACGAGCTGGTGCGGCCGTGGGTCGGCCCTTACTTCAGCGGTCTTCGCCAGGCGTGGGACGAGCGGCCCCGGGAAGAGGCCATCAGCCTGATCAGCGGGCTGTTCCCCTCCACCCTGGTCGACCCCGAGGTGGTGGCGGCCGTCGATGCCGCTCTGGCGGGCGACGACCTGGCCCCACCCCTGCGGCGCATCCTGATCGAGGGCAAGGACGACATCGAGCGGGCGCTCACCGCCCGGGCCGCCGATGCAACCGAGCCGAGCCGGTAAGATGGGCGCAAGCGAGAAGTCACCCCGGCTGTCTCGTCGATTCAGGAGACGGTACGTGGTCAACCTTCGAGAAGTCCTCTGAGCGGGCGGCGGGCCAGCTTCGGCAAGCGGGATCGAGAGCGGGCAAAGAAGGAAAAGGCGGCGGCCAAGCGTGACGCGCGGCAGAGCAAGTCGGCCGAGGGTGCCGAGGGCGCAGCCGAGTCGGGCGACGTCGAGACCGTCCCTACCGCCAACGGCGAGGCGGCGACGGCCAGGCTGCTCGAGGCCATCGGCGCGCTCCACCAGCGCTTCGACGACGGTGGCATGTCCTACGACGACTTCGAGGAGCAGAAGGCCGAGCTGATGGGGCGCCTCACCGTCGAGTAGCCACGGCTTGGCGTGACGGGAGCCCGCTGGCCATCGAGTACCATGAGGTGTCGCCGGCTCGCCCGGCGAATCGCCCGCCCCGTTACTCCTCACCGAGGAGCCGGGCTGGTGGGGCCACCTGGAAACTCGTCGAGTTGGCCTGAGCCTTGCCTCGATCGGAGTTCTCCTTGCCCTTGACCTTTGCCGACATCGGCGTACCCGCCGACCTCGTCACCCTGCTCGCCCGCCGGGGAGTCACCAGCCCCTTCCCGGTGCAGGCCGCCAGCCTCCCCGATGCCCTTGCCGGTCACGATGTCTGCGGCTGCGCCCCCACGGGCTCGGGCAAGACCCTGGCCTTCGGCCTGGCCCTCGCCCTGCGCACGGGTACCGGCCAGCCTCGCCGGCCCCGGGGCCTGGTGCTGGTGCCCACCCGGGAGCTGTGCGCCCAGGTGCAGCGTGAGATCGCACCCCTGGCCGCCACCCGCAACCGCAGCGTCACCGCCATCTACGGTGGCACCTCCTACCCGGCCCAGGCTCGGGTGCTGCGCAAAGGCGTCGACATCGTGGTGGCCACCCCCGGGCGCCTGGAAGACCTGGTGGCCCAGGGCGACCTGCGCCTCGACGCCGTGGACATGGTGGTCGTCGACGAGGCCGACCGCATGGCCGACATGGGCTTTCTGCCTGCCGTGCGCCGCATCCTCGACGCCGCCACGCCGAACCGCCAGACGCTGCTCTACTCGGCCACCCTCGACGGCGACATAGACGTGCTGGTGCGCCGTTACCAGAAGAACCCCCGCCGTCACGACGTCGCCGGTGAGACCGCACCCGAGGACGTCGAGCACATCTTCTGGTGGGCCGACCGGGCCCAGCGGGTGGCCATGACCGTCGAGCTGGTGGAGCACCACGAGCGTGCCATCGTCTTCTGCCGCACCCGCCACGGCGCCGACCGCCTGGTCGCCCAGCTCGGGCGGGCGGGCGTTCGGGCGGTGGTGATCCACGGCAGCCGCAGCCAGTCCCAGCGCGACCGGGCCCTCGCCGCCTTCACCAACGGCGCCGCCGAGGCCCTCGTTGCCACCGACGTGGCCGCCCGGGGCATCCACGTCGACAGCGTGCCGTGCGTCGTCCACTTCGACCCGCCGGGTGACCACAAGGACTACGTGCACCGCTCGGGTCGCACCGGCAGGGCCGGCGCCACCGGAACCGTGGTCTCCCTCGTCGGCGCCGAGCACCGCTCCTCGGTGCGGGCCATGCAGCGGGCCCTCGGCTTTCCCCAGCGCGTCGACCACCGCTCCGCTCCCGCCACCGTCGAGGGCCGCACCCCGGTGCAGGTCGCCGCACCCCGACCTGCCGCCACCCGTCCCACCCGTCCCGGGGGCGGTGGCGGCCGCCGCGGCCACGGGCCCGGCCCCAAGGCCCGAACCCGTCGTCGCCACGTCCGGTAGGCGTTGCTAGTGTGCGCCCACCAGGCGTGGAGCGTGAGCGTGTCGGAGCAGGCAACGGTAGGGATGAAGCGGCTGACGGCAGGCATCGTCGCCGTCGTCGCCACGCTGTGGCTGGGGGGTGCCGCCCTGGCGCCGGCGGCCTTCGCCCAGGCCACGGTCAGCGAAGGAGACCCGTGCCCGGTCGCCGGCAACACCGCGGTCAGCTCCACCAGCGGACAGCCCCTTATCTGCACCACCCTGCTCGACAACGGGGTCGGCGGCAGCGACCTGCGCTGGCGTGTGCAGACGGCGGCCAACACCCCGCCCGACTCGCTCACCTCGACCACGGTCACCGGCGACACCACCACCACCACCACGACTCCTGCGGTCACCGCCCCCACGACTCCGCCCACCACCGCCGCCCCCATGCCCACGACCGGGGTCGACAGCGCGCGCTGGGCCGGTGAGGCGGCCATCCTGATCGCCACCGGCGGCGTGCTGGTGGCCGCCGGCCGCCGTCGCCGTCGGCGGGGGTTCGGCGTACCGGTCTGAGCCGCCGGGCTTCAGCCGGTGCTGGACACGCTGATGTCCACGTTGCCGCGCAGCGCGTTCGACACCGGGCACGACTGCTCGGCGGCCGCCAGTGCCTCACCCAAGGCGCCCTCGTCGGTGTCGGGGACGTCGGCGTCGATCTCGAGGCGCATGGTCGTGATCTTCCCGTTGTCGAAGGTGGCCACGGCGGCCACTGCCACACGGGTCGGCACGTGACCCCGCGAGCTCAACTCATTGGAAAGGGCCATGGAGAAGCAGGCGGCGTGAGCGGCAGCCAGTAGTTCCTCAGGGCTGGTCTTGTCGCCGGGGGCCTCCGTCCTCGAGGCCCAGGTGACCTCGGCGCCGGTGAACAGGCCGCTGCTGTCGGCGGTGACTGTTCCGCTTCCCTGGAAGAGGTCGCCTTTCCATGCTGCGCTGGCGTTGCGATCGGCCATGTCCGCTCCTGTCCCTCGGTGAGTCCGACCGACGGTAGCCGTCGGCGTCCGCCAGCGGCCTGCGGCCTGTGGCCGTCCAGGCTTGCCCGGCCCAGGCGATCGGGGGAGACTGCGCCCGGTGGACGGCGAGCTGGCCCCCGGGGCCGAGGGGGGCGAGGTACCGGCGCCGTTGCGCCTCGACGTGTTCGCCACCGTGCTCCACCGCCAGGCGGTCGACGCCGGGGAGCTGCTCGGCTTCCTCGCCGACCGGCTGGCCACCGCCCTGCCCGAGGCGGTCAAGGTGGCCCACCGCCGACCGTTCGACACCGGACGCGTCACCGGGGTGCGCATCGGTCTCCCTGCCGCCGAATTCGAGCTGCGCCGCCTGCCGGTGGGCACCCTGGCCGCCACCGAGGGCCACGTCGTCGGCGGCATCGTGTTGCGCCGCGATCCCGTGGCCGTCGACGTGTGGATCGACGACCTGGCGGCCGCCCTGACCGACCTCGCCCGCCAGTCGGAGTCGGCTGCCTACGCCCTGCGTTCCATCGTCAACTGAAGGGGTCCCCCGTGTCCGACCAGATCGATCTGTCCGCCTCGCACGCCCGTCTCCAGGAGACCGTCGCCGGGCGGTGCTTCACCTCCGACCTGTCGGTGAACGAGTTCCTCCTGGTTACCGAGACCGGGTTCGAGCCCCTCGGCATGGTGGTGGGCAGCTCCATCTACCACATCGGTCTCCAAGTGGCCCGGTGGGGGAAGTCCCAGGAGCTGAACGTGCTCACCGCTGCCATGTACAACGCCAGGGAGCTGGCCATGAGGCGCATGGAGGCGGAGGCGGCCGAGCTGGGGGCCGACGGCATCGTCGGCGTGCGCATCGAGATGAAGATGTACGCCTGGGGTGAGTCGGTGGCCGAGTTCGTGGCCATCGGCACCGCGGTGCGCTCGACGGCCCACCCCGGCGAGTACCGCGCCGCCAACGGCCGCCCGTTCACCTCCGACCTGACCGGCCAGGAGTTCTACACGCTGTGTCGGGCGGGGCACTTCCCGGTGGCGTTCGTGTTCGGCACTTGCGTGTACCACGTGGCCCATCAGGGCTTGATGCAGACCCTGGGCCAGGTCGGGCGCAACGTGGAGATGCCCCAGTTCACCCAGGCCGTCTACGACGCCCGCGAGCTGGCCATGGGCCGCATGCAGGCCGAGGGCGAGCGCGACGGCGGCACCGGCATCGTCGGGGTCCGCCTCATCGAGGCCAACCACGTCTGGGGTGAGCATGCCATCGAGTTCCTCGCCATGGGCACCGCCGTGCGCTCCCTCGATGTGGGGGCGCCACCGCCCCAGCCCCAGCTCGTCCTGCCGCTGCTCTGAGAAGTCTGGGGGCGGACGCGCCACCGGGAGCCGGCAATGCCGGCCCCCGGTGGATCGCAGGTCAGGTTTTGTCAGTCGTTGTCGACGATGGTTCCCACGCCCGTGCCGTGCGAGATCGTGGCACCGGTGGGCGACGACAGGACGACCGAGAACGTCTCGTTGGCCTCCTTGACATTGTCGCCCGTCACCTTGACCTTCACCTTCATGACAGTGACACCTGCAGCGAACGTAAGCGTCTTGTTGTTGATGGCGGTGTAGTCGCTACCGGCAGTCGCGGTGCCGTTGGCAGTGGAGTACTTCACCGTCGACGTACCGGTGGTGTCACCTGTACGGGTGACCTTGAACACCGCCGTCTTGGTGACCCCGTCGCTCCCTTCGGTGACCGACACGTTGCTCACCGACAAGGCGGGGCTCGTGCCCCCACCGCCGCCGCCGCCTGACCCCACCGTGATGGTGACGGTTCCGGTGGTCATCCCGCCCGTGCCGTCGTGGGCCATGTAGGTGAAGCTGTCGGTACCGGTGAAGCCGGCAGCCGGCGTGTAGGTGAAGGCACCGGTCTCAGAGAGCACGACGAGTGTCCCGTGGGACGGATTGGTGGGCATCCCCGCCGTGAGCGGGTCGCCGTCGGGGTCGGTGTCGTTGGCCAGCACGCCGGGGGCGGCAACCTTCAACGTCGTACCGGCAGGCGTCGAATAGGCGTCCGGCTGCGTCACCGGGGCCGCCGCGAACGCAGGACGCTGCCCCACGGCTACCACCAATGCCACGGCAAACAGGATTGCCATCCCGATCCAACGACGATCACTACGAGCAAGCACCATCATGTTCTCCGTTCTCAGAAACGCCCGCCAACGAGGCCCGTCCGTATATCTTACCTCTTTGGTCACCTTTCATCGAACCGTCGTGTCGTCGTCGGGTCGTCCGAGGGCCAGTTGGGCTGGAAGAGGTGCCACTGCTCGGGAGCTCTGGCAATCAGCTCCTCGTGGGCACGGGCCAGGTCCTGGGTGATGCGGGCCACGTCCTCGCGGATGGTGCCGCGCCGGTCGGTGGGCAGGGGCGGCCGCACCACGGCATGGTGGCCCTTCCCGTCGAAGTACACCGCGGTGGGCAGCACCACCGAGCGGGCCCGCAGGGCGAGGGTGACGGGGCCGGCGGGCAGGGCGGTGCGCTCGCCGAAGAAGTCGACCTCGATCCCGCCGCCGCTGATGTCTCGGTCGCACAGCAGGCACACCATGTGGTTGGCCCGCAGCGCCCCCAGCACGGCCGTGCCCGCACCCGAGCCGAGGGGTATCACTGACAGGCCGAAGGTCTGGCGCAGTCCGACGAACCACTCGAACAGCTCGGGCGGCTCCAGGGCCTCGACGACCACGCTCACGTCGAACCCCTGACGGGCCAGCCACGAACCGCCTACGTCCCACCCTCCGAGGTGGGGCAGGGCCAGGACCGCCCCGTTTCCGGCGTGGCGAGCCTCCTCCAGGTGGTCCTGGCCCTCGATGGAGAACCCGGCGTCGACCGCCTCGGCGGTGATGGCGGGGAGGCGGAGCGACTCCATCCAGTAGCGCCCGTAAGAGGCGAAGGCGGCCCGAGCGGCCCGGCGGGAGGCGGCAGACGAGGCTCCCGGCGGAGGCGGCCTCCGGTGGCTCACCCGAGCCTGGTGGCGGGCCACCAAGGCCCGGCGCGCCGGCAGGACGACCCAGGCGGCGGTACCCAGCGCCCTGGCCAGGGGCAGTGCGGCCCCGTCGGGCACGGCCATGGCCGCCCGCGAGGCGGCGCGGTAGAGCAGGTAGGGGTTGGACCGAGCCACCGGCGGCGGCGGGGGGAGGAGTTACGGCCGGGTGCGGGACCGGGGGCGGTCAGCCCGCGACCGGCGGTCGCTGCGCCCCGTCCGCCCGTCTCGCCAGCGCGCCGCGGGCCCCTCGCCCCCCGGACGGAAGACCGAGTCGGGGTGGCGGGCGCGCCACCGGGCCAGAAGGGTCTCGGCCGGGTCGCGCTGAGGCGTGGCCTGACGCCAGACCATGATGAAACGCTGCACGGCGGTGGCGAGGGTGAGAACGAGCATCACCCACAGCACCGGGATGAGCACGACGCTGAACGCCAGCCCGACGCCCACGGCGATCATGCGCTCGGCCCGCTCCATGAGCCCGCCGCGGGCAGTGAAACCGAGCGACTCGGCCCGGGCCCGTTCGTAGGACACCAGCATCGATGCGCCGACGAGCGCCAACGGCAGCACGGCGATGCGCCCGGGATGGATGGAGGCCAGGTACCAGGCGACCCCGCCGAGGACCACGGTGTCGCTCACCCGGTCGACGACCGAGTCGAAAAAGGCGCCACGCGGCGAGGCCGTGCCCGAGGCCTTGGCCACGGCGCCGTCGAGCAGGTCAGGCAGTCCGGACAGAGCCAGGAGGACGACACCGGCGATGAGCCAGCCCTGGGCGATCACCAGGCCGGCGGCGACCGACACGCCCAAGCCGACGAGGGTGAGCTGGTTGGCGCTGATCCCGGCCCGTTCGAGGCTGGAGCCGACGGGCTTGAGGCTGCGCTCCACGTTGGCTCGGCACTTCTTGTCGAACATCGACACTCCTGTCGGTGAATCCCCGCTGTTCAACGGTACTAGACCCCGGTTCGTTCCTGTGGACTTCCGGCCGGGACGCGCGGGTGGGCGGCCCGGTAGGATCCCGAGACCCCGGCGCCGCCGGTCTCCGGCAGCACCGGTGTCATCCGATCGTCTCAGCCGAGCGAGGTGCCCGTGAAGAGCTTCCCGGCAGCGAAGATCCGCAACGTCGCCCTGGTCGGCCACGGTGGCGCCGGCAAGACGACCCTGGCCGAGGCTCTGTTGTTCGACGCCGGCGCCATCTCACGCCAGGGGCGGGTGGAGGACGGCACCACCACCACCGACTTCGATCCCGAGGAGGCCAAACGGGGCATCTCCCTCGCCCTGGCCCTGGCGCCGTTCGAGTGCGACGGCCACAAGGTGAACCTCATCGACGTCCCCGGCTACGCCGACTTCATCACCGACGTCCACACCGCCCTCCGGGTCGCCGACCTGGCCGTTCTGGTGGTCAGCGCCGTCGAGGGGCCCGAGGTGCAGACCGAGGCGGCGTGGCGGTTGGCGGCCGAGGCCGGCGTCCCCCGGATGTTCTTCGTCACCAAGCTCGACCGTGAGCGCGCCGACTTCGACCGCACCATCGGCCAGCTCCGCGAGACGTTCGGTGCCGGGGTGGCGCCGGTGCAGTTCCCCATCGGCGGCGAGCACGAGTTCCGCGGCGTCGTCGACCTGCTGGCCGATGTTGCCTACACCTACGACGAAGCGCGTTCGGTCACCAAGGGCGAGGTCCCCCCAGATGTCGCCGACGGCCGGGTGGCGGCCCTGCACGACAGCCTCGTCGAGGGCATCGTCGTGGCCGACGACGCCCTCATGGAGCGCTACCTCGAAGGCGAGACCCTCGACGTGAAGCTGCTCGACGAGACCCTGGCCAAGGGTGTGGCCGAGGGCACCGTGTTCCCGGTGGCGTGCGGTGCGCCCACCAAGGGCGTCGGCATCGACCTCCTGGCCCGGCTGATCTGCGAGATCGGCCCGTCTCCCCTCGATCGCCCGGCGGTCACGGTGGTGGCCGGCGATGCCGAGACGGCCGTAACCTGTGACCCTTCGGGCCCACCCCTCGCCCTCGTCTACCGCACGCTGGCCGACCCGTTCGTGGGGAGGGTGTCGTACCTCAAGGTGCTGTCGGGCACCATCCGGCCTGACAGCCATCTCACCAATCCCCGCACCCACGGCGACGAGCGCCTGCACGCCCTGTTCACCATGCG
>DATAQC010000067.1:0-14960 GCA_036264885.1 Acidimicrobiales bacterium
CACCGAGCCGACGGCCAAGATGCGGTCCAAGACCAGGATCCTGGCCGACGGCGGCGAGTTGCCCATCTGGGGCTTTGACGGGTCGTCGACGAACCAGGCGCCCGGCGACGCCTCCGACTGCGTCCTCAAGCCGGTGTTCTCCTGCCCCGATCCCGTGCGCGGCGGCGACGACATGCTGGTGCTGTGCGAGGTCCTGCTCACCGACATGACCCCCCACCCCACGAATACGCGCGCTGCCCTCCGGGAGGTGTTCGAGAAGTATGCCGCTCAGGAGCCCTGGTTCGGCATCGAGCAGGAGTACACCTTCTTCGAAGGTAGCCGCCCCCTCGGCTTTCCCCCGGGCGGCTTCCCGGCTCCCCAGGGCGGCTACTACTGCGGCGTCGGCGCCGACGAGATCTTCGGCCGCCCCGCGGTCGAGAGGCACATGCAGGCCTGTCTCGACGCCGGCCTGTTGCTGTCGGGCATCAACGCCGAGGTCATGCCCGGCCAGTGGGAGTTCCAGATAGGGCCCGGTAGCCCCCTGGACGTCTCCGACCACCTGTGGGTGGCCCGCTGGCTCCTCTACCGCACGGCCGAGTCGTTCGGCATCTCCGCCACCCTCGACCCCAAGCCCATCAAGGGCGACTGGAACGGCGCCGGCGCCCACACCAATTTCTCGACCAAGGCCATGCGGGAGAGCTACGACCCGATCATCGCCGCCTGTGAGGCCCTGGGTGAGAAGGTCATGGAGCACGTCCACCAGTACGGCTTCGGCATCGAGGCCCGACTGACCGGCTTGCACGAGACCGCCGTCTGGAACGAGTTCAGCTACGGCGTGTCCGACCGCGGCGCCTCGGTGCGCATTCCCTGGCAGGTCGAGGTGGACAAGGGCGGCTACATCGAGGACCGCCGCCCCAACGCCAACTGTGACCCGTACCTGGTCACCAAGGTCATCACCGAGACGGTCTGCGCGGCCCTCGAGTCCAAGTACCTGGTCTGACCACCACCGCCCCGGAGGCGCCTGCCGGGCGTCTCCGGGTCAGCGGGGTGACGGGCGGTCTAGGTCCACGAGCCCCGCACCCGTCACCCGATCCGGCCCGGCGGGCGGGGTCGGAGCAACCATGGCAGAGCGGCGGCGATGGCCAGGGCCAGTCCGGTCACCAGCGCCGGCTGGTTCGAGGCCCATGCCCCATAGATGGCCACCCCGGTGACATCCGTGCCCAGTGCTGCGACCGACGTGACCGTTGCCCGGGCTTGTCCGGTGATCCGCTGCTGGAGGGCGGTCTCGGCGCCCACCAGGACGAACCGGTAGAGGCCATAGGCGACGGCGACCCCGACCACGCCGACGGGCCGTCGCAGCAGACCGGCGCCCGCCATCACCGCGACGGCGGAGGCCAGAAGAGCGGCCAGGCCCCGCCGTCGCAGCCGGTGGGGCCGGCCGCCGAGGGCGGCGCCGGCGGCACCCATCAGAGGAACGGCGAGCAGGACAAGGGGCACCAGCGGCGTGGCGACGCCCCAGTCCTGGGCGAGCACGGAGAAGTACTCCTCGAGGCCGTCCAGGCTCCCCACCAATGCCACTGCCACCAGCGCCGTCCACACCGCCGGGCATCGGGCCGCCTCGACCAGGCCCCGACGAACCACGTCGAGGTAGCCGGCGACGGCAATCGTCTCGTCGTCGTCCCTGCCGTCGTCGTCCGGGCCCTCGTCGTCCGGGCCAGGGATCCGGGCGTCGGGGCCCCGGGCGTCGGGGAGCCGGGTGGCGACGGCGGCGGCGCTCAGACAGCAGGCCACGCTGGCCCACCCCACCACGTCGTAGCCACCGGTGGAGAACAAGACGGTGGCGGCCAGCGCGGCGGGGACCTGCGACAGAAGGCGGGCGGCCGAGACCCGGCCGTAGATGCGCGGGTAGTGGTTCTCGGCCCCCGCCACCGCCATGGCGTCGTAGAGCAAGGCCTCCAGGGCGCCGGAGCCCAACGCCCCCCCGAGGCCCCAGAGGACGAAGCCGGCGGCGAAGGCGGCGTAGCCGGGAAAGGCGATCCACAGCCCGTAGCCGGCCGCCTGGAACACCCCGGCGGCGGCCAGCGCCAGCCGGCGGGAGAACCGGTCGGCCAGGGCGCCCGTGGGGACCTCGGCCACGATGCCCACCAGCGACCAGACCACGAACAGGCTGGAGATCTGTGCGACGGACAACCCGGCGTCGGCGAAGAGCAGTGCGTAGAGCGGGTAGATCGGAACGCTGTCGGCCAGCACCGCCCAGCCCAGCGTCCGCCGGGCCAGGGGGCGAAGCTCAGGAGGAAGCGGAGATCAAAGTCGTCGGTGGCGCACGGGCGCAGGATACCCGCGGCGGGCTGGCTAGCGTCCCCCGGGTGATGCCGGGGGTGTGGGCCATCGTGGTGGCAGGCGGAGGCGGCCGGCGCTTCGGGCGGGCCAAGCAGTACGAGGACCTGGCCGGTCGGCGGGTGCTCGACTGGTCGTTGGCCGTCGCCCGGGCCACCTGCGAGGGAGTCGTGGCCGTCCTCCCGGCCGACCGCCTCGAGCCCGGCGCCCGAGCGGGCGGGGCGACCCGATCGGCCTCGGTGCGAGCGGGGTTGGCCGCCGTCCCCACCGCGGCGCGCATCGTGGTGGTGCACGACGCCGCCCGGCCGCTGGCCGGAGCGCAGCTGTTCGAGCGGGTGGTGGCGGCCGTCGACGCCGGTGCCGATGCCGCCGTGCCCGGCCTCGCCCTCGCCGACACCGTCAAGCGGGTGGACGGCCACCGGGTGACGGCGACGCTGGACCGCGACGACCTCGTCGCCGTGCAGACCCCGCAGGCCTTCCGGGCCGACGTCCTGCGGACGGCCCACGCAACCGAGCCCGATGCCACCGACGACGCCGGCCTGGTGGAAGCTCTGGGCGGCACGGTCGTGGTGGTCGACGGCGACCGCCGGAACTTCAAGATCACCTCATCGGACGACCTGGTCGTGGCCCGGGCGTTGGTCGGCGACGACGGTGGGTTCGAGCCGCCGGGGAGTGGCTGATGGCGGTTCGGGCGGGGACGGGCTTCGATGTCCACCCCTTCAGTGGCGATCGCTCCCGGCGCCTGGTGCTGGGCGGCGTGGTCGTGGAAGCCGAGCGGGGACTGGCCGGCCACAGCGACGCCGATGTCGTCTGCCACGCCATCGCCGATGCCCTCCTGGGGGCCGCCGGCCTCGGCGACCTCGGCGAGCTCTTCCCCGACACCGACCCGGCCTGGAAGGGCGCCGACAGTGCCGCACTGTTGGCCCAGGTGGTCCGCCTGGTGGTGGACGAGGGATGGGCGGTGGCCAACGTCGACTGCTCGGTGGTGCTCGAAGTGCCCCGGTTGGCGCCCCACAAACCGGCGATGGAGGCCCGTCTGGGTGAGGTGGTGGGCGCGCCGGTGTCGGTGAAGCCCAAGCGCGCCGAAGGCCTCGGTGCGCTGGGCCGGGGCGAGGGGATCGCCTGCTGGGCGGTGGCGCTCATCGAGCGCTGAGCCCGAGTGGCACCGCGGTCAGATTTATGTCAGATTCTTCGGGTCCGGGGCGGGGGTGCGTCCGCCGTGCACCCCCGCCCCGACCCTGCGGCGTGTTTGGTCCGCCTCGAGCAGGGGAACCCATTCGGTAACGGGAGAGCGAGTTCAGCACCCCACTACTGGAGGATTGGAACATGGGAATCGGTATCAGTGTCTTTCTCATTGCCGTTGGGGCCATTCTCACCTTCGCCGTGCACGTGGCCGTGTCCGGCCTCGACCTCGACACCGTCGGGGTGATCTTGATGATCGCCGGTGGGATCGGCCTGTTGTGGAGCCTGTTGTTCCTCAGCCGGGGGGCCGGTGGAGGCCCTGTCGTGGCTGACGGCTACGTGGACGAGCCTGTCGTCCCGGTTCGCCGGCGGGGGTTTCGCCGCTTCTGACCCACTCTGCGCCCGACCGGCCTGATCCGGCCCCCGCATGATCTGCGGGGGCCGGGCCGCGTCCTAGGATCGCCGCGGCTGGGCGAACCGTCAGACTCGAAGAGAGGCGCTTGTGACCGCCACGCCGCACCCGTCGCCACCGGCGTCATCGTCCGAGCGCGTTCCTGGCAGCGCCGCGGCCAGGGCCGGCGAGCTGGTCAAGCTCTACGGCGCCGGCGACACCGCGGTGCGCGCCCTCGACAACGTGAGCATCAGCTTCGAGTCGGGGCGCTTCAGCGCCATCATGGGACCGTCGGGGTCGGGAAAGTCCACGCTCATGCACTGCCTGGCCGGCCTGGACACGGCCACGTCCGGGCACGTCTACATCGGCGACGTCGACATCACGACCCTCGACGACAACCGGCTTACCCTTCTGCGGCGCGACCGGGTGGGGTTCATCTTCCAGTCGTTCAACCTCATCCCCACGCTCACTGCCTACGAGAACATCACCCTCCCCCTGGCCATCGCCGGGCGGAAGCCGGACAAGGAGTGGCTCGACACGGTGGTCGAGGCGGTGGGGATCGCCGACCGGCTGAAGCACCGGCCCGGGGAGCTGTCCGGTGGTCAGCAGCAGCGGGTGGCCGGGGCCCGCGCCCTGGCCAGCAGGCCGGAGATCATCTTCGCCGACGAGCCCACCGGGAACCTCGATTCACGGGCCAGCGCCGAGATGCTGACGTTCATGCGCCGGTCGGTGTCGGAGCTGGGCCAGACCATCGTCATGGTCACCCACGACGCCACCGCCGCCGGGTACGCCGATGCCGTGGTGTTCCTCGCCGACGGCCGCATCGCCGGCGACATGGAGGCGCCCACCGCCGAGCGGGTGCTCGACCGGCTCAAGGCCATGGGCGACTGAGGTGTTCAGGGCCACCCTGCGCAGCCTGGCGTCCCACAAGCTGCGCCTGATCCTGACCGCCCTCGCCGTGGTGCTGGGCGTGGGCTTCGTGACCGGTTCGTTGGTGCTTACCGACACCCTCAACGCCACCTTCGTCCGCCTGTTCAAGCAGGTCGACGGCGACGTCGACGTGCGCGTCCGCTCCCGCTCGACGTTCACCGAGGACAGCAACGGCGGCGGCAACAGCTCCAAGTACCAGCCCATTCCCGACAGCGTCCTCGACGAGGTGCGCAGGGTCCCGGGCGTGGCCGGAGCGTCCGGCGAGATCTCCGGCTTCGCCCAGATGGTCGACCGCTCGGGCAAGGCCATCGGCGGCAACGGCCCGCCCACCATCGGCGCCATGGCGTCGCAGGACCCGAAGATCTCCCGGCTGACGGTGGTCAAGGGGCGGCTGCCGACGAGCCCCGACGAGGTGGCCATCGACGCAGGGACGGCCAAGGGCAGCCACTTCACCACCGGTGACCGCATCAAGGTCCTCCTCCAGGGGCCGGCCGAGGAGCTCACGGTGTCGGGTGTGGTGAAGGTGGGCAGCGCCGACAACCTGGCCGGGGCCACCCTGGCCATCTTCGAACCGGGGACCGCCCACCGGGTGCTCAACCGTCCGGGCACGTTCGACTCGGTCGACGTCAAGGCCACTGGCGCGTCTCAGGCCGTCGTGCGCGACCGCATCGACGCCGCCCTCGGGGGTCGCTACGACGTGATCACGGGCCAGAAGCTCGCCGCCCAGGAGGCCCAGGACGTCTCCAACAGCTTCGTGAAGTTCATCGGCATCGCCCTCGGCATCTTCGCCGGGGTGGCGCTGCTGGTGGGCACCTTCCTCATCTCCAACACCTTTTCGATCATCGTGGCCAGCCGTACGCGTGAGCTGGCCCTGCTGCGGGCCCTCGGGGCCCGGCGCCGTCAGATCCTGACGTCAGTGCTCGGCGAAGCGGCGATCACCGGGCTGGCGGCGTCGATCGTGGGCGTGGGCGTCGGGTACCTCATGGCCACCGGTCTCAAGGCCCTGCTGGATGCCTTCGGGCTCAGCCTTCCCTCGTCGGCCACGGTCTTGGCCGCACGAACCGTGGTGACTGCCATGACCGTGGGCGTGGTGGTCACCGTGTTGACGTCGCTGCTGCCGGCTCTACGGGCCACCCGGGTGTCTCCGATGGCCGCACTGCGCGAGGGTGGCATCTCCACGCCCAAGCCCGCCGGCCCGGTGCGCATCGGTGTGGGCGTGGTCTTCCTCGTCCTCGGCGGCGTGGCCCTGGCCCGCGGTCTGTACGGCAGCGGCATCCAGCTGGTGGGACTGGGGGCGCTGCTGATCCTGATCGGCGTGGCCGTGCTGGCGGTGCTGCTGGCCCGGCCACTGGCGGCGGCGATCGGGTACGCCCCGGCGCGCCTGTTCAAGTTGCCGGGCCGCCTGGCGCGCCAGAACGCCATGCGCAACCCGGCCCGCACCGCTTCCACGTCGGCTGCCCTCATGATCGGCCTGGCCCTGGTCACCTTCGTCGCCGTGCTGGCGGCGTCGATCAAGGTCTCGCTGGCCGAGACCTTCGACCGCTCCTTCCGGGCCGACTACGTGGTCACCGGGCGTTCGTTCGACGGCTTCAGCGGCGAGTTGGCCACCGAGTTGCGGCGCCTGCCCGCTCTGGGCCAGGTCGTCAGCCTGGCCAGCGGGCAGTGGCGCCTCGACGCCAAGAACACCGACCTCACTGCCACCCAGACGGCGACGTTCGCCCGGCTGTTCAATCTCGAGGTGGTGTCGGGCAGAGTCCCGGCTGACGACGGCAGCGGGCTCATGGTCGAAGAGGACACGGCCAAGAGCCATCACTGGAAGACCGGCGATCAGGTGCCGATGGAGTTCGCCAAGACGGGCATCCAGCAGGTTCGCCTCGCCGGCACCTACAAGCGCTCCGACTTCGCCGGCAACTACCTGTTGGCCTTCGGCGACTTCGAACGCAACTACCTCAGCCGCCAGGTCCAGGTGGTGGTCGTGAAAGCGGCGCCGGGGGTCTCGGCCGCCCAGTCGCGCGCGGCCATGACGCCCGTGCTGGCTGCCTTCCCCAACGTCGAGTTGAAGGACCAGGCCCAGTACAAGGCGGCGGCCACGTCACGGGTCGACCAGCTCCAGGCGCTGATCACCGTGTTGTTGGCCCTGGCCATCGTCATCGCCGTCCTCGGCATCCTGAACACTCTGGCCCTGTCCGTCCTCGAGCGGACCCGGGAGCTGGGCTTGCTGCGGGCGGTGGGGATGTCGAGGCGCCAAACCAAACGGATGATCCGCTGGGAGGCGGTGATCGTGGCCGTGATCGGGGCCGTGCTGGGCCTGGCGGTCGGCGTGTTCTTCGGGTGGGCGGTGGTCCGGGCCATCGCCGACACCGGTATTTCGTCGCTCAGCATCCCGCTCGGGCAGCTGGTCGTCTACGTGGTCATCGCTGCGCTGTTGGGCGTCCTCGCCGCCGTGTTCCCAGCGCGGCGCGCCGCTCGCCTGAACGTGCTCGCCGCCATCGCCTACGAGTGAGCGCGATGGTCCTGATCGGCGGACGGCGGAGCGTCGGCGGAGGAGCGGGGCTCCACCTGGGACGTGAAGCTGAGGACCCGCTGCGGGAACGGGATGGCGATGCCGGCGCTGTCGAGGGAAGCTTTGACGGCCACGGCCACGTGGCTGCGCACGCGCCACAGGGTGGCCTGGTCGGGCGCGTGCCAGAACCGCACCGCCAGGGTGACGGCGGACTCGTCGAACTCCTTGACCCACACCTCGGGCCCAGGCTTCTCCAGCACGCCGTCGGTCGCTGCGGTGGCGGCCAGCAGGACCTCGCGGGCCTGTTCGAGGTCGGCGTCGTAGCCCACGCCGATCTCGAGCGTGGTGCGACGCCGGCCCAGGGTGGTGTGGTTGGTGATGGGTTGGGCCAGGACTTCGGCGCACGGCACAAGCACCCGCTCACCCGCGTAGGTCCGTAGCCGGACGGTGCGGAAGTTCACGTCCTCGACGACGCCCTCGCAGTCGTTGGTGGTGATCTGGTCGCCCCGGCGGAACGGCCTGCGGAGCTGCAGGATGATGCTGGCCAGGAAGTTGGCCAGGATGCTCTGGGCGGCGAAGGCGACCGCCACCCCACCGATGCCCAGGGCGCCGAACACCGGCCCCAGTCGCAGCCCCAGCACCGACAGCGACCAGAACACACCGGCGGCCACCATCGCCCAGCAGGCGGCCCGGGCCAGCCCATCGGCGGCGTGGCGCTCGCTGTCGCCCCTGCGCAGGGCCCGGCTCAGGACGGTGCGGAGGGCGTAGCCACCGGCGATGCCGCCGACGGCGATGATGCCGGCGGCGACCCAGTCGGCGATGGTGAGGTTGCGGCCGAACGCCTGACCGGTATCGCCGGCGGCGAGAAGGAAGGTCACGGACGCAGTATCTACCCGCGGGCCCAGGTCGGGTACCCCCGGGCCGGGTCAGGCCCCGCTGTCGGCCAGCACCGCCCGGGCCGCCCGGCGGCCGGGGGTGCCGGAGATGCCGCCCGAGGGATTGGTGCCGGCGCCGGAGATGTACAGCCCGGCCACCGGGGTGCGGTGGCGGCCCAGCGCCCGGGTGGGTCGAAAGGGGCCGAGCTGGTCGAGGGCCAGGTCGAGGTACATGGGGTGGCCACCGGGCCAGCGACCTTGGCGCTCCATCTTGTCGGGCGTCCACGTCGCCACGCCGCGGATGGTGTCGGAGAACCCCGGAGCCCGCTCCTCCATGGTGGCCAGGGCCCGGGCCACGAACTCGTCGCCCACGCCGTCCCATCCCCCGACGACCGTCGACGGCGCCGCCGGGCAGGCCAGGTACACGGTGCAGTGGCCGGGCGGGGCCAGGGAATCGTCGATGGCCGACGTGGTGAAGGCATAGAGGGGGAGCGGGTCGGGGAGGCGGCCGGCTTCGGCCGCGGCCCAGGCGCCGACCAGGTCGTCGAGGCGGTCGACGTAGCTCTGCAGCCCGTTCCAGTCGCCGGGACGGGCATGAGGGTACTGGGGGAGGCGGTCGGTGGCCACGTGGACCAGGGCCTGCACCACATTGCCCCGGCGGGCGGCGGCCAGGTCGGCGCCCACGGTGCCGGCCAGCGGGGGGTCGAGGAGGCCGAGCAGGGCGGTCTTGGGGTCCATGGCGGTGACGACGACCCGGGCGGGGATGCGGGTGCCGTCGTCAGTGACGACCGCAGCCACCCTCCCCGCCGAGCTCTCGATGCGGGTGACCAGGCGGGAACAGCGCACCTCGCCACCCAGTGACTCGAGTCGGGTGACGAGGGCGTCGGTCAGCCCTTGGGCTCCGCCACGGGCATGCCACTGCCCGAACAGGTGGTAGGCGGCCTGCCAGAAGGCGTACATGGCACCGCCGGGCGCCGACGGGCCCGACGCGGCGTGGGCGGCGAAGGCGGCCACCGGGCCCCGGGTGAGGTCGCTCGGCAGCCGACGCCGCAGCAGCGAGTCGTAGGGGCCCAGGACGTCCCGCAACGCGGTGGCGGGGGCGTGGCCGAAGGCACGCACCAGGCTGGAGAGCCGGCCGGGCAGCTCGCGGGCGGCCATCTGGCCCCGCAGGGCCGGGAGCACCGAGCCCACCATGGGCATGGCGGTGTTCATGAACCGCCGGTAGGCGAGGGCCTCGGCCGGGTCGGACTCGGCGATGGACTCCACGGTGGCCTCGACGGAACGGAAGAAGCGCACCCGGCGGCCGTCGGCGTGCACGGCGATCGAGAAGGGGTCCATCTCCAGGTAGTCGAGGCCGGCGCCGGCCAGATCGAGCTCGGCCGGGATGTCGGTCATGTTGATCATGTTGTGGGCCACCGAGTGGAGGTCGAACCGGTAGCCGGGGACCGTCTCTTCGGTGCGGGACCCTCCACCGGGGCGGTCCAGAGCCTCGAGCACCACGACGCGGCGGCCGGCGCGGGCCAGGTAGCAGGCGGCGATCAGGCCGTTGTGACCCCCGCCTACCACCACCACGTCGGGCCGTGCGATCATGGTCGACAGTACGGCGTCGACGGCCGGAGTGGCGGCGCGCGCAGATCCTGCATGTCGCCGAAACGGTTTGCTAGGGTTCACCGATCTCGGGATGAGTCCCAGCCATGAGGCGCCGCCTGGCGTCTCCTAGTCCATTGGCGTCCCACGATCGAACGGGTGGTCCACTCAACTGGACCAGATGCGACGGCTCGCCTCGGTGGGCAGACAAGGGAGAATATTTAGATGAGGACTCGGATCTCGGTCCTGCTCACCATGGCGTTGGTATCGGCGGGGGCCCTGATGGCCATCGCTCCCACCGCCGCCGGTGCGCAGGCCCTCGGTGACCAGGGCCCCTTCGGCGGTTACAGCACAGGCACGGTGATCTCCACCAATGCCCTCACCCTGGGTGATACCACCACGGGCGCGGTGCGCGCCGCGGTGTCGGGCGACTCGGTCGACTCGACCGGGCTGGGCACGCCCATCACCGACGAGCTGGGCCAGAACGTCCAGCCGGCGCTGCCTGCCAAGAACGCCTACGGCCGGGGCACCGGCCTGGAGACCGGTCTGGTCGTTCCTGCCGACCAGCAGGCCGACGTCAACCAGCTCCTCCTGTCGGGCCTGGCCGAAGCCTCGGCCCCGCCGCCCGAGGGCGTCCCCACGCCCATCACCAAGAACATCGCCCTCGACCTGGCGCCCATCGCCACCGCGTCGGCCTTGTCCGGCGAGGCCCAGGCCATCTACGACCCCAACACCTGCGCCATCGGCCAGCCCATCTCCTTCGGGCAGGGCAGCGCCGCCGACCTGCGGCTGGTCGGCGCACCCGATGCGCCGCTGGTCGGCGCCGTGAGCCCGGGCGACCCCACGCCGAACACGGTGTCGAAGTCGCAGTCGTTCTCCTACTTCATCCCCAACCCGGACGGGTCGTTCGGGTTGGTCAGTGAGACCCACCAGATCATCGCCCCCATCACCATCGCCAACAACGCGGTGACCGGTCCGGCCCTCACCATCGAGGTCGCCGGCGAGTTCATCCTGCGCTCGACGGCCACCGGCATCGCCGGTGACCCGCGCAACGGCGTCACCTACCCCGGCAACCCCCTCATCACCATCAAGGGCCCGCTGGGCGTCGTGATCCTGCAGGTGCACCTGTCCGACATCCTCAGCCCCACCGGCCTCACCGTCGGCGCTCCCGGTATCGTCTCGGTCAGCCTGGGGCAGGCCCCCCGGGCCATCGGTGGCGCCCCCGGCTCGGCCCCCGAGGTCGCCGCTGACGGCACCCTGGCGGCCGGCGCCGTCGACGCCGTCGGCTCCGTCCAGCTCCTCGAAGTCGCCAATCTCGGCGTCCTCGACCTGCGCATCGGTCACATGGAGGCGGCTGCGGTCGCTCCCGCCGGTGGCATCCACTGCACCGTCCCGGTGGCCAAGACGGCTTCGCCCAACCCCGCGTCGGCCGGCCAGGAAGTCACCTGGTCGATCAGCATCCCGTCCGACCCCGCCTTCTTCGCCGAGTTCTTCGCCTGTGACCTGGTCAACATCAAGGCCACCGACACCCACTCGGTGGTGAGCGGCGACCCCCGCTTCGAGCTCACCAGCGCCGACCACGGCGGTGTCATCAACGGTGACACCGTCACCTGGGACGACCTGGGGGCCTACAGGCGGGGCGACCCACCGATTGTGCTCACTCTCAAGGGACGAATAGTCGGTGGCACCGGAGTGGTCCAGGACACCGCCAATGTCACCGCCACGCTGAACAACTGTGACGGTGGCGTGACCGGCCAGGCCATCGTCGGCCAGGGCGGCTTCGAGAACGTCGGCCTCACCGGCTCGGTCACCCTTACCGGGCCCGAGGTCAAAGCCGGCAACCTGGCCGCCACCGGCGGCGACGCCCGGTACCTGCTCTTCGGTGGGCTGTTCCTGCTCGTCGGCCTCGACGTCCGTCGTCGCCTGCGCACCCGGGGCACGGCCAAGGCCTAGCCCAACCGACCCCTGAGCCTCGACGATCCGCCGGGTTTGCCCCGGCGGATCGTCGCGTCCGGGCACCGTGGCGGCGGTCGTCTTCTAGCCTGCACGCCGATGGTCGTTGTCCGCCGCCCTTTCCCGTTCGGCGCCCACGACGACATGGCCCCCGTGGTCGCCCGCTTGGCGGGACCATGACGGCCCCGCTCACCGGACGGCTCCTGGTGGCGGCGCCGGCGCTGCGCGACCCCAACTTCGAACGTACGGTGGTGCTCATCGTCGCCCACGGCGACGAGGGAGCGGTGGGCGTGGTCCTCAATCGCCCGTCGGTCGCCACGGTGTCGGACATCCTGCCCACCTGGGACTGGCTGGCCAGCGCACCTCCGGTCGTGTTCCTGGGCGGGCCCGTCGCCCTCACCGGCGTCATCTGCCTGGGCCGGTCACCGCGGGCGGAGATCACTCCGGGGTGGCGTCCGCTGTTCGCGGGACTGGGAACAGTCGACCTCGAGGTCGAGCCCGACGACGCACTCACGGGCATCCGCGTCTTCGCCGGCCACGCCGGGTGGACGGCGGCCCAGCTCGAGGGCGAGATCGCCGAGGGCGCATGGTTCGTGCTCGACGCCCTGGTGGACGACGCCTTCGACGGCGCCCCTGATGGCTTGTGGACGAAGGTGCTGCGCCGCCAGGGCGGCGCCCTGGCCAGAGTGGCCAACTTCCCCACCGACCCGGCCATGAACTAGAGAGACGCAACCGAAGGGAGGGTCATGGACACCACCGAGCTGAGCCTCGACACGTCGGGGTCCCACGTCGTCGACCTCACCGATCACGTCACCGGCTTCTGCCGATCGCGCCGCGATGGCCTGGTGCACGTGTTCGTTCCCCACGCCACCGCCGGCCTGGCCCTCATGGAGACGGGCTCGGGATCCGAGGCCGACCTCGAGCGCCTCCTCGACGATCTGATGCCGCGCGACGACCGCTGGGCCCATCGCCACGGCGCCCGAGGCCACGGTGCCGACCATCTCCTGCCTGTGCTGGTGAGCCCCTCGCTGTCGGTGCCCGTGGTGAGCGGCCGGCCGCTGCTGGGCACGTGGCAGAGCGTGGTGCTGGCGGACTTCAACGACGACAATCCCCACCGTCGCGTCCGCCTGTCGTTCCTCCCCGCCCCCTGAGGGTCAGACGAGGTCGAGCAGGCCCCGGAGATCTTTGACCCGGTGGACGCCGTCGGGCAGCGGGGGCGGCAATCCCGAGACGTGGTCGTCGTCGCTGCGAAACACGTGGACGGGGCGGAGGCCGGCGGCCAGCGAGCCCTCGATGTCGGGGTGCCAGGTGTCGCCCACGAACACGGCATCACCCGGGGCCACGCCGCACCGGTCGACGGTGAGCTCGAAGATGCGGGGATGGGGCTTGCGCACACCGACCTGGGCGGAGGTGACGACCACGTCGGCGGCGCCGTCGAGGCCGGACATGCCCAGCGCCCGATCGAGGTCCCAGCCCCAGTTGGAGCAGATGGCCACCAGCATGCCCCTGCTCCGCAGCTCGTCGAGCACGGGGGGAACCTCGTCGTAGGCGGCGAGGGTGAAGTCGCCCAGGGCCAAGTGCAACTCGGCGGCCAGCTCATCGACGTCGTCGTCGCCCACGCCGCTGCTCCTCGCCAGGCGTCGGAGGCGGTCGCGCTCCCAGGCCAGGTAGTCGTCCCGGGTACCCGAGTGCTCGAGGTGGTCCATCCCGTCGTAGACCTCGCCCTGCCACGCCTCGTAGGCGGCCGGTTCGAGGCGGTGGCCACGCCCGGCGAGGACCTCGTGGACGGGGGCGCCCCACGACACGGCCCGGGCGAGAGTGCCGTAGAAATCGAAGAGGACGGCACGGGTCACCCGCGGACTCTACGACGCCGGGAAATGCCCGCCAGGCTGAACGGCCGTGGTCCGTGCCGGCAGGGGGGCGCCGGCAAGCGACAATGGCAGTCGTGGTGAGAACTGCAGCAGAGACATTCGGACCGGTCTTCCGAGCCATCCTCGGCCCCGCCCTGCCCGTGCGCCTGCGGTACTGGGACGGCAGCGCCGACGGGCCCGACGGTGGGCCCGGCGAGGTCGTGTTCCACTCGCCCCGGGCCATGCGGCGGTTCTTGTACTCGCCCGACGAGGTGGGGCTGGCGCGGGCCTACGTCCTCGAGGAGCTGACCATCGAGGGCGACGAGCTGGAGCTGCTGCGCATCCTGGTGCAGGCGCCCGACGATCTACGGGTGCCTCCCCGTGAGCTGGCGTCGGCGGTGGCGGGCGCCGCCCGCCTCGGCGTGCTCGGCCTGCCCCTCGCCCCGCCCCCCGAGGAGGTGCGGGTTCGGGGGCGCCGCCACAGCCTGCGTCGCGACCGGGCCGCCGTGACCCATCACTACGACCTGAGCAACGACTTCTACCGCCTCGTCCTGGGCCCGTCGATGGCCTACTCGTGCGCCCACTTCGTCGATGCCGGCGACAGCCTGGAGGCGGCCCAGGCCTCCAAGTACGACCTCATCTGCCGCAAGCTGGGGCTGGCGCCGGGCAGGCGCCTGCTCGACGTCGGGTGTGGCTGGGGCACGATGGCCGTGCACGCCGCCGCCCACTACGGCGCCGAGGTGGTGGGGGTCACCATCTCCCCCTCCCAGGTGGAGCTGGCCCGCCGCCGGGTCACCGAGGCCGGTCTCGACGAGCGGGTGGAGATCCGCCTTCAGGACTACCGGGCGTTGGCCGAGGAGGGCCAGCGGTTCCACGCCGTGTCGAGCATCGGCATGTTCGAACACGTGGGTCGGGCGAGGATGACCGAGTACTTCAAGGTGCTGAGCGACCTGCTCGAGCCCCGAGGGCGCCTGCTCAACCACGCCATCTCCACGCCCGAGGGCTCGGTCAGCGGCGAGCACTCCTTCCTCGGTCGCTATGTGTTCCCCGACGGTGAGCTCCAGGACGTGGGGGTGGTGGCCGAGGCCATGCAGGCCCAGGGGCTCGAGATCCGTGACGTCGAAGGCCTCCGGGAGCACTACCCCCTCACCCTGCGACTGTGGTTGTCCAACCTGGAGGCCCGGTGGGACGAGGCGGTGGCCCTGGTCGGGCGGCGGCGGGCCCGGATCTGGCGGCTCTACCTGATGGGCTCCATCGTGAACTTCGAGGGGGCGTCGGTGGGTGTGCACCAGGTCCTGGCCGTGCGCCTGGCCGACGACGGCTCCAGTGGCATGCCCCTCACCCGCGCCGCCATGACCTGAGCCGACGCCGAT
>DATAQC010000102.1:0-31752 GCA_036264885.1 Acidimicrobiales bacterium
CTCGCGCCCGTCTCGATCACCCTGCGGCCCGTCGCCGAGGCACGTCCTCGAGCTTGCGTTGAGCTGACTCGTTCACTGCCGACCAGCTCCGAGAGATCTCAGCGGGCTCAGAGAAGGCCTTTGCCGACCACCCAACTAGCCAGCTCCCCGGAGCCGTCGCAGATCGGGGCGCCCACCACCACGGAGCCGGCACCGCCCACTGGGAGGCGGTGGGGCACCCGACGGCGTCGTAGCCGACATCAGATCACGTCAGTGTTAGTTCCGCCAGTTATCCACTAGCGCGTGCGCTTCCGTCTCACGATCAACACATAGCAAAGGGCGATCATCCACATCGTGAGGAGGCTAAGAATGGCCCCAACTTGAGTCCCCTCAGCCGTCCCATCGGGGACATTAGCCAAGCGACCAGGCCCAATCCGACAATCACAAGGACACCTCCAAGCAGTAGTCGGATGAGATAGGGACACTCCGCACGATGGAATGGTCGCCCTCCGCAGAGGTCACATTTATCGCGCTGAGCAAATCTTCTTCTGGGCACTGACCCACGGTACATCTCGCTAGCAACCACTATTACAAAAATTGAAAAGCACGGAGACCGAGGTGACCGCAACGTTCACTATAGACCACCGGCTCACGATACCGCGGTGTTGGCATCGTGGCCTGGATTGGTGGTCACGTGGATCTCGCCGGCCTGGTGGACGCTCGTGGAGTTCGGCGCGCAGGGATTGGCTTCGCCCGCCTCCGCAGCCACCGTCTGGCCCCCGGGATGGGTGACCCCGGCGTAGTAGGCGTAGGTCGTCAAGGTGGCATGGGCGAGGTCGCTGGGATTGCCGGCGGGCAGGGTCCGGAACGTCGGGCGGCGGAACTTGCCGTCGCCCACGTCTTCATAGGCCACCGTGGTGGTCAGGTTGGCTCCGGCGGGGTCGTTGGTGGTTGCTTAACCAGGCCGCTCTCGGCCTCGACGTCGGTGGTGGTGGTGGTGGTGGTGGTGGTGGTGGTAGCGGGCAAGCCGTGATCATCGCCGGTCACCTGTCGCGTATGTCATGGCGAGGACTATTCGTAGAGCGACGCCTTGCCCTAATCAGCACATACCATTGCCAGACACTGGTAGCCAGCACAAGAAGAGCTAGAAGTACAGACCAGATAATTGCGCTGAACGTTACGGCGAGCATGATGTGTGCTGAGTTCCCGTCATCTTCCGTCTTTAGAGTCTTGGTCTCGGGTATTCTCTGGACGGACTTGGCTTAGAAAGCCGCCGGCGGCTGGAATACCAAGTAGAGTGCCCAAGAGAATTGATGGAACAGGGCGATGATAGAAGAGACCGATGGGCTGTTCGACAACATAGTTGAGGACTCCTATTATCGAACTAAAGGTCAAGGCCAGCAAGATAAACTCTATCCGTCGGATAGACTCGTCTTTAAAATAGCCCACAAATAGCCCTGCCTGCCGCGTCGGTGCTCCATAACACGCTATTACCGGCGTTGAGCGCGGTGGTGGCGGAATTGCCGTTGGCGTTGGTGTCGGTGAGTGTCAGCGTCCCGTCGGCCGCCCTGGGACCGAAGGTGGCCCGGCGGCTGAACCCGGCGGGTTCGAACGCCGCCCCCTGACCGGAGGGGTAGTCGGTGTGCACGGTGGCCTGGTTGGCTTGGCCCACCGCTCGAAGTCGCTCCCCGCCGCGCAGTCCGGGCAGCACTCGGGCAGCGGCGCACCAACGATTCGGTCGGGATCGGGTGGGGCGGCCCCGATAGCCGTGGAGCCCATGGGCGCTTCCTTTCTTGCGGCCCGGGGTCTGGCGCTCGTCCTTCGGCTTGCCCTTGGAGAACGGAGCCGACTGGTGCTTGGCGCCGCGATGGACCTCCTCCAACAGTCGTTCCAGCTCGGCGATACGCGGCTCGACCTGGTCGAGGCGGGCGCGCAGCTGATCGTTCTCGTCCGCCAGTTCTCGTATGTCGGTTGGCTCCGACCCCCCGGAGGAAGCACCCCTTCTGTCCTGCATGGGCCCTCCTCGGAAGGCCCTCTCTTCGCAGGATCGAAGTTACACGGGTGGCATCCTGAGGTGGTGGACCCGCTATCCAAGTACGGTGAGCCTTCCATAGTAGCGGCATCCGTAGTAGACATGCAGAGGCTCTCAAACCGTAGTCTATCTGCAAGTGCCGGGCAAACATGTGCTTCCTCAATCCAAGCCCTTCAAGGCACTGGCGCGAGCGCCAAACGGCCCGAGCTAGAGATCCGACGCCCGGCTACAACGCCGTAGCGGCCCTGATTCTGGACAGAATCTACCGCCAGACAGCTTTCACCATTAGAACTACGGTAGTCATTGCCAGCGTGATCGCCATCTGCACTCCTACCTTGAACCATCGGACGCGGGGCTCTAGAGCGGGATCCTGGTGCCGTAGAAGTACGTACCAGTCGCCGGCGATGGCAGCCAGTACAATCGCGACCAGTACCGCCGCCAATAGGATCTTCCCGATGACCATGGCGATCATGGGTCAGCATCGTGACCAGATGGTCCATTACCGTGTATCGCTTCCAGAAGGCTAAAACCCGCGGGAATACCAAAGAATAAGCCCACGCCTATGGATGAAAAAAGTCGGTGATAGGGAAGGACGAATGGCGACATTGTAGTGTATACCAGATATGCCATCACCGAAGTCGACGCCAAGGCTAACAGTACAAACTCCAAACCCCGAATAGTTTTCCTTCTAGAAAAGGCCACGTAAAAACTCCACGCCCTTTGTCACCGGGCCCCCCTGGACTACCTGTTTCACGTCCGAAAGCGCGGACAATATCTGAATCGATGCACCAACCGACGGCAGGCCATTGTTGTTGGCAGCCTTCGCCGCCACATTTGTAAGGCAGCCGCTGCCGGCCTTGCCACCTATGCCCTCAGGAGTTACATTTCCGCTGGCTACCGATACGCCCGCGCCTATGGCGCCACCCCTTGCGCACACCGGACCATAGGTCTGTGCCTTCTTGGCGGCGTTGCTATCAAGCCGGGAGAAGGCGTTTCGCCGGCGTCGAGAGGTACCTTTACTATCGCTGCCGTTGAGGAAGTCAACAAACTGACGAACGGGACTTGGCGTCGGCTCGTTGATCGTAGGATCGGGAAGGGGGGCTACAGAGCCATTCGGTTGGACACTGGGAACAGCTACGAGTCCCTTGTCCTCACAAGGGTTGAACGGGTTCCCAAAGTGGCCGCAGGTTCCGGCAAGATCGCTCCCATTTACCGGATCGCCGTACACGTAGTCATAATAATCGCTCGCCGAGCCGCCCTCCACCGGGTCGCGCTGCAGAAAGCGGCCGGTGGCCGGCGAGTAGGGCCGAGCCCCCATTTCCACAAGGCTGCTCCCGCCAGCGTGTTCGGTAGGCCGTTGGGGCTGGCCCAACCAGCCGTAGTCGAGGTTGGATGGGGCGTTGTCGGGCACCGCCACCGACTGACCGAACGGGTCATAGGACACGGTCGCACCCTGCTTGGCCCCGGCGGCATTGGCAGTAGCCACCACGTCGCCATGCACGTTGGGGTAGCTCCACACGTCGCCCGAGGCCTGCTTGGTCACCATGGCCCCACCGGCCAGGGCGATAAAGCGCTGGGTGACCACGTTGTCGGCGCCCATGGCGAAGGCGGGACTGTCGCTGCTCCCGGCGAAGCCGTAACGGGTGGTGGAGGTGCCCCCGGCGAAGCCGTAACGGGTGGTGGAGGTGCCCTCGGTGCGGGCTATGAGGCGGCTAGCGGCGTCTTGGGTATAGGTGACGCCGAAAGCGACCGGGACGCTGGCGTTTGTGGCCACGTGGCGCCCCGAGCTGTCGTAGCCGAGGGTCTGGTTGCCCATGCGGGTGCCGTCGCCGTGGGGGTCATAGACGGGGGTACCCACGTTGGCGGCGTCGGTGGAAGAAATGAGACGGTCGGCGTTGTCGTAGCAGTAGGTGGTGGCCGGCCCGCCGTTGTCGGTGGTGGCGGTGCGGTTCGAGTCCTTGCCCGCTACGGCCATGGGCCCGCAGCCGCCAGTGGCGGCGAAGGCGTAGGTGAGGTGGTGGGCTGTGACCCAGGCCTCGGTGAGGCGTCCCACGGCGTCGTAGGCAAAGTTGTTGCCACCGGCGTTGGCGTCGGTGCCGTCGACGGTCTCGTCCACCACCTTGGCTGACTGGGAGCGGGTGACGGCGTCGTCGACGATGGGCCCGCCGGGACCGGTCCAGCCCAGGTGGGTGGTGCGGCCGTTGGCGTCACGCCCGATGACCAGGGCGGTGCCGTTGCCGGCGTTGGAGGTCCCCGTGGCGCAGGCGCCGGTGGTCTGGGACGCCGAACAGTAGGCCACCGCGGTGAGCTCGCCCGAGGCGCCGTCGTAGGTCGGCGCCGCCAGGGTCCGGCCGGCACCGAGGCCCCGTGTCACGTAAAATCACGCCCTCCCGACACTAGGAATAGGACGCCTCGTGTGGCACACACTGAAGCGACCAAACCGAGAACGGCTCCGGCAACGAGGGAGTCTACGGGATTGGGACCGATGTGAGTTGACAACTGCGTCCCGGCTGCCACTGCGGCCAACAATAGAACGGTCATCAGCGTAGAATGGAAGGCGCGCCGTTTGGAGACAACGGAATCCGAAGCTAAGCGGCGTCGTCGATTCACTTCTAGACGAACGACGAAGGCAATAACCAGTAGCTGAGTGACGGTAGCGAGAGCCCACGACACTAGA
The DNA here is from genome assembly GCA_036264885.1 of Acidimicrobiales bacterium. Classification (GTDB taxonomy): domain Bacteria; phylum Actinomycetota; class Acidimicrobiia; order Acidimicrobiales; family AC-14; genus DATAQC01. Next base: position 4,689 of record DATAQC010000102.1, read on the forward strand.
CCATCGATTACCCTGGGTGACGCAAGGACCGCTACGGCGACTAGGGCATTGGTCGCGAGCGACCATGCGATCAAGCGTTTAGAAGGAAAGGGCCCAAGGTCCCTAGCCATCATAGGGCGCCCAGCCTAGGTACCGGCTGAATGGTGAGGTAGTCAGGCGGGTGGGGTGGTCGGTCGCCGAGTTGGCCGCTGCGGTCGGGTTCCCGTAGGCGTCGTTGGTGGAAACCACCCGGCCCAATAGGTCCACCGTGGTGGTGATGGTGCCCGAGGCATCCAAGACCGAGCTCACCAGCGGGTTCGGGGCGGCGCCGACGGTGGCGGCCACCACGTAGGAGTGTGTGACGGTGCGCCCGGCGGCGGCGTTGGCCCCGAAGACGCCACCATCCAGGCGTCGCAATGGGCGCCTCCACGACCACGGAAGCCGCGCCAGTTGCGATGGCTACGCCCGTAAGTGCAACAGCGGCCGGATTCTGTGCGATCAGGTTGTCGTTCGGAACTTGGTAGCCGGCAACTACGGACCGCTCGGCCTGCCGTTCGGAGTCTCGAGCGGTTGTGTAGTCCGCGACGGTTTTGATCACCGGATTGCTGCCCCTACGTCCACCGCCCTTACGATGGCCAAGGAGACAGAAGAGACCGTTCAGGTCGAAGCTATTGACCGGGGTCCCCGAGCACGTAATCGTAGCCATTCGCCGACCCGCCCTCCACCGGGTCGCCTCTGAGGAAACGACCGGCGGCCGGTGAGTACGGCCTCGCTCCCATCTCCACGAGGCTGCTCCTGCCGGCATGCTCGGTGGGCCGCTGGGGCTGACCCAACCACCCGTAGTCGAGGTTGGATGGGGCGTTGTCGGGGACCACTAGCGACCGGCCGAAGGGATCATAGGACACGGTGCCGCCCTGCTTGGCCCCGGCGGCATTTGCAGTAGCCACCACGTCGCCGTGGACGTTGGGGTAGCTCCACACGTCGCCGGAGGCCTGCTTGGTCACCAGGGCGCCGCCGGCCAAGCTGATGAAGCGCTGGGTGGCGACATTGTTGGTGTCCCATGGCCGTGGCGTCGCCGTGGGCGTCATAGGTCGGAACGGCCTCCGTTAGTCCAGTCCTGTGGTCCAAGCTAGCGCATTCGCACCCATCTACCAATTAGAACGTAGACCAGCGTCACTGTCCAAGAAACAAATATCAAAACAGCAGTTCCAGTGTTTAGCCCTTCGAGCTGACCCCGTGGACTTGCAATCAGAATAAATGCTGCGGCTAGGGCAATACCCAGACACCCCCAAAGTAGAGCCTTTAGCAATTGGGGGCATTCTAACCGGTGAAAATAGGGCCCGCCACAGACAGCACAACCTGAACCCTTCACCCGTGACCTCATTATGTCTGCTTCATTTCAGCACCTCGACTTGAAAATCGATCCCGGGGAGATAAAGATGACGCTCCATTCAAAATGCGCGCGCCAGGAATAAACTGTCCGGGGCGCTGCTCGTAGCGCGGCAGCCGGAAGAACCAGTTCTCCTCCTGCATGCGCTGCACCGGCCGTCCGTGGATGGGGCAGTTGCCGCCGACCAGCTCGTCCTCGGTGTAATAGGCCTCGCAGGCCATGCAGTAGAGGCCCTCGTAGGTGCCCCGCTCGATGTCGCCGTTGTCGTAGATGGCCTGCAGGGTGGTGTAGGCGTGGCCGACGTGGGGTGCGTCGTTCACGTAGTAGATCGGTGTCGTCAGGTAGAACTTGGCCACCTTCGTACCCTACCGAGGAGCTTCGATGCCTTCCGCCGGAATCACGAGAACCATCGACCGCCTAGGCCGCATCGTCGTTCCCGTCGAGTTCCGCCGGGCCCTGGCCATCGGCGACCACGACTCCGTGGAGATCTCGCTCGAAGCCGACCGCATCGTGATGACCAAGGTGGAGCGAGCCTGCGTGTTCTGCGCGGCATCCACCGACCTTCGCCCCCACCACGACCGCCTGGTATGCGCCTCCTGCGTGGCGGCCCTCACCGGTTCTGGTCGGGTTCAACGCGCCCAGGGCGGCCCCGAACCCAACCAGTTTGAGGGCTAGAGCAACCCCCAGCCCGTGCTTGGCGACATCGGCCGCCTGCTGGCTGCCCCCACCGCCGAAATGGTGGAGCGCAGCAGAGGGTTCGCCCATAGGAACGGCGACTGACGGGCTCAGCCGGGTTTCGCGGTGTCGCCGGTGGCGGGCTCCTCGCCGGGGAGAGCCCTAGGGTGCGACAGCGGTCTGGGCGTGTCAGGGTCATCGGCCTTGCTCTCCAACCCGAGGGTCACCTGATCACCCCCGGGCCGAGGCCATGTGTCGTCGTCACGGCCGAGATCTTCGATGACTGGGCCCTGATCAGGCATGGGCCGATCGGGCTCCGAGGGCCAGGACTCGGGCGACTGCGATTGCTCTGGCATGCAACCTCCAAGACTGCGATGAGGGTTCTTGGTGCGCCAGTACCCCGTCACAAGCGCACCGTAACGGCCCCCGTTCCAGGTCTCGCGGTGGGGCCCCAGGCGTTGACCAGGCCGCTCTCGGCGTCGGTGGTGGTGGTGGTGGTGGTGGTGGTGGTAGCGGGCAAGCCGTGATCATCGTCGGGTCACCTGCCGCGTATGTCATGGCGAGGATCATTCGTAGAGCGACGCCTTGCCCTAATCAGCACATACCATTGCCAGACACTGGTAGCCAGCACAAGAAGAGCTAGAAGTACAGACCAGATAATTGCGCTGAACGTTACGGCAAGCATGATGTTTGCTGAGTTCTCGTCATCTTCCGTCTTTAGAGTCTGGGTCTCGGGTATTCTGGGGACGGACTTGGCTTAGAAAGCCGCTGGCGGCTGGAATACCAAGTAGAGCGCCCAAGAGAATTGACGGAATAGGGCGATGATAGAAAAGACCGATGGGCTGTGCGACAACATAGTTGAGGACTGCCAATTATCGAACTAAAGGTCAAGGCCAGCAAAATAAACTCTATCCGTCGGATAGACTCCTCTTTAAAATAGGCCACGATTAGCCCGTACGCCGGCCCCGACGTCGGGCAGGGTGATGGTGCCCTTCCAGCGCACCCGGAAGTTGGTGGGTGCCAGTGGTCCCGGCCCAGATGTGGTCCACAGTGCATCGACGTTGGCGTCCCGGCGCACCAGTGCGGGGTTGCCGGAGGGTTCGGCCGGCGGCGGGGTCTGGCCGCTGGTCTCGGGGTAGTAGGCGCCAGTGAGGCCGCCGGTGCTGGCCTGGGCGTTGTATGCATAGGACAGCCCCGCGGGGCCGCCGACGGTGGAGAAGCTCGGCGAGGCAGCGCCCACAACCAGGTTGCCGTCGGACAGGTTGACCCGGGCTGGGCCGAGGTCGTCGTGGGGCAGTGGGCCTTTGGTCCCGAGGCCCAGGTCGACGCGGAAGGACCGGGGTTTGGCCTGGTAGGTGGTGAGGGTCCCGTCGGTGATCACCACTTGCCACCAATAGGTCTGGCCATCGGCAAGGCTGCCCTGGGGGATCGCCCACTCGGTGGCCGCCGTCCAGCCGGAGTCCACCACCCGAGAGCCGCTGTTGGCGTCGGGGCTGGTGGTGACCAGATAGTCGAAGGTGATGGGATCGCCATCGACACTGGTCACGGGGTTGACCTTCAGGACAGCGGTGGGTGAGTTCAGCACCGCCCCGTCGGCCGGAGACGGAGGGATATCCACTGCGGCGTCGAGAGCGTGCTTGTAGGTGATCACCAAGGTGCGGTGGCCGGGTCGTGTTGCCGGAGTCGAAGGCTTTGGCCTGGCTGGGATCGTTCTCGTCGGCGGCGGACAGCTGCAGGCCCCAGTTGGTAGCGCCCGTCAGCCAGCGCTGGGCCAGTGACGGGGTTGGGCGTGCACAACATCGACGAGTAGTTCCAGCTTTCCACCCGACCCGACTCTCCCTCAAGTCCGAGGCTTCCACCAAGCCGGCTACTCTACTGGTTTGGGATTCCAAATAGGCACCACGCATAGTCACTATTAGAGATTCTTCCAGCCACGTTGATCTTCGCTATTCCAGAGTTCGGAAATACGTCCTTTACCATAGTTGGATTCACGCCAGAGGGAAGATCAAGGAAATCGACCGCTCCTCCCGTAAGGCAATCAATAAGGCGCCCGTCCATGAGAAGAACCTGGAACGCGTAATAGCCCATACCAGATTCCCCTCCTGCATAGAGCTTGTTAGCTAACGACGGGTCAATTCGGCTCGGACTCTCGAGTATGGATGACACTTCTTGAAGTGGCACGAGTGGTCTCGGCTCGTCACCCCAGTGCCGCTCAAAGGAATCGACCTCAACTACGTAGACTTTGTCGACTTCCGTACCGTCAAGCATGCGGAGTAGGCAAGGCCTGTACTCGAGTCCGTCGCTCACTGACGGACGGACGGTCAGCAACTGTGCAAGCAACGACGGTGTTATGTTCACGGCATTCATTGACAGTCCTATCAGTAGGCCGGACTCAGTTGCGACGAGGACACAATGTGCACCTGTCCGCTATTCTGTAGAACGATCTCCGGCAGTCCTCCAGGTAGGTAGCCGTACGTTGGACTGTGATAGCTTGCGGCTGGCCGTAAACTAAGCCAACAGCCACGGCCACCGTGGCGGAAGCGACCGTGGTCATCACCATGGCGGCGAGCACGCCCAGCCGCAGGCGCCACCCGGAGCGGCGCCGCCCCTGGCCGAGCGAGTTGCAGCGCCGGCCGCGCAGCTCTCGAGATGTTCCGTGGTCGCTGCGAAGGCCCATAGCTTCCGCCGTCCCTTGACTCAGGGCGGGCCACCTTGCCCGTCCCGGCCAGTGTCCGCCTGTTTGGCCTGCCAAGTCACGGGATATTTTCACGCAGCCGTTTGGTCCATTTTTGAGAAATGCCCCTTGACAACTCCGCCCCATTTATGGGTCACGCCTCGAACGCACAGGCTGGTGGTCCGGGTCAGGGCAGGCGTGTGCGCCCGGGCGGCGGAGCGCCGAGCGACAGCGCCGCTTGGTAGACCTGGCGTTTGGGGACGCCCAGCTCGGCGGCCACCTCGGCGATGGCGGCCTTCTTGTCGACACCGGCGTCGAGGCGCAGCTGCAGGGCCCGATCGACGTCACCGGCGTCGGCCACCGGGGCGGGGGCGGCCCCGTCCAGCACCAGCACGAACTCGCCCCGGGGTTCGGTCGCCCCCAGATGGGCGCCGGCGGTGGCGAGGGTGCCCCGCCACACCTCCTCGAAGGCCTTGGTGAGCTCCCTGGCGATCACCAGGCGGCGCTGGGGGTCGATGACCTCGCTCAGGTCGGCCACGGTCTGGCGTACCCGGTGGGGCGCCTCGAACATCACCGTCGTCCGTCGTTCGGCGGCCACCTCGGCCAGGCGCTGGGCCCGGGCCCGGCCCTTGCGGGGCAGGAACCCTTCGAAGCAGAACCGCCCCGTCGGCAGCCCGCTCACCACCAGGGCGGCGAGGGCGGCCGAGGGCCCGGGGACGACCTCCACCCGGTGACCAGCGGCGGCCGCCGCCGCCACCAGGCGCTCGCCGGGGTCGGAGACGGCGGGCATGCCGGCGTCGGTGACCAGGGCCACCAGCTCGCCGGCGTCGAGACGGCCCAGCAGGGCGTGAACCTGCACCGCCTCGGTGTGGTCGTTCACCGTCACCAGGCGACCTCCGGCGGGGATCCCCTCGTGGGTGAGCAACTGGCGGGTGCGCCGGGTGTCCTCACAGGCGATGACGTCGGCGCCGGCCAGGGCCCGCACGGCGCGGGGCGACAGGTCGCCGAGGTTGCCGATGGGCGTGGCCACCACCACGAGGACCCCGCCATGGGCCGGGGACGTCGTCACGCTCTGACCTCGAGGTGGTCGCCGGCGTTCAGGGCCCACCGCCCGAAGGCGCCCGCCTCCGCCTCGATCACACAGCGGCACCTGAGGGAGGGACGGGTGATGCGACCGGGCGGAAGGCTCACCAGGCGGGCGACGACCAGCTCGGCCGGGCCGCCCGTACAGAACGCCACGTCGAGGGCGAAGCGCATGCCGAACGAGTGGACCTGGCGGGCGGGGCGGAGGAGGATCGCCCCCTCGATGCCGTCGCGCCCCAGCAGTCCCCGGGAGCGCTCCCGGAACGTCTCGGCCACCTCCAGCGTCGCCAGCACCCTCTCGTCCCGCACGAGCCAGGGCACGACTACACGTTTTACACGTTGAAGCGGATCTCGAGCACGTCGCCGTCGGCGACCTCGTACTCCTTGCCCTCCACCCGCAACTTGCCGGCATCTCGAGCCGCCGCCCACGAGCCCAGCTCGAGCAGGGCGTCCCAATGGATCACTTCGGCCCGGATGAAGCCCCGCTGCAGGTCGGAATGGATGACGCCCGCGCATTCGGGGGCCTTGGCGCCGGCTCTGAAGGTCCACGCCCGGGACTCCTTGTCACCGGTGGTGAGGAAGGTGCGCCGCCCGAGCAGGTGGTAGGCGGCGGCGACCACCCGGGGCAGGGCGCCCTCGCCCAGGCCCAGCCCGTCGAGCAGCTCGGCGCGCGATTCAGCGTCGAGCTGGGCCGCTTCGGCCTCCAGCTGCACGCTCACGCCCAGCACCTCGGCGGCGTCGCCCAGCTCGGCGACCACCGGCTTGATCACCTCGTCGCTGTCGCCGATCTGGTCCTCACCCAGGTTGACCACCACCAGGAGAGGCTTGTTGGTGAGTAGGAACATGGGCCGCAGGGCCTCACGCTGATCGCTCGACAGGGTCGACCGCCACAAAGGGGTGCCGTCGTTGAGCGTGGCCACCGCCGCCTCCAGGGCCTCTACCTCGTCGGCCCCCGAACGGTCGAAGCGCAGCAGCTTCTTGCGCTTGGTCAGCTGGGCCTCGGCTGACTCCACGTCGGCCATCACCAGCTCGAGCTCGAGGGTGTGGAGGTCGTCGAGGGGGTCGGTGCCCCCCATCACGTTGTCGTCGACGAAGGCCCGCAGGACCAGGAGCACGGCGTCGACCTCGCGGATGCCGCCGAGGAAGCGGTTCCCCAGGCCCTCGCCACCCGACGCCCCGGCCACCAGCCCGGCGATGTCGACCAGCTCGGCGGTGGCCGAGATCACCTTCTGGGACCTGCTCATCCGGGCCAGGGCCGTCAGGCGGTGGTCGGACACCTGGGCGATGCCCACCTGGGTCTCGGTGGTGGAGAACGGATGGGCGGCGACGGTGGCCGAACCGCCGGTGAGGGCGTTGAACAGAGCCGATTTCCCCGAGTTCGGCAGCCCTACCAGGCCCAGTCGTTCCACGCCGGTCAGGCTACCGGCCATGCTGCGGGGCGCTGTCCGGGTGGCCGATAGCCTGGACCAATGTCCAAGAAGACGAACAAGCGCAAGATCAAGGCCAAGCGGAACAAGGCAAACCACGGCAAGCGCCCGAACGCCGGCCGGTAGCCACCCTGGCTGACCCCGTCGTCCCCCCGGCGTCACCGGCCCGGGTCGACGATGTCATCGAGATCCTCCACGGCACGCCCGTCGCCGATCCGTACCGGTGGCTGGAGGACGGTGACGACCCGGAGGTCGTCGCCTGGACCGAAGCGCAGAACCTCCGCACCAGGACGGTGCTCGACGCCCTGCCCGCCCGGGCGGCGCTGCACGAGCGCCTGCTGGCCCTGCTGCAGGTCGGCACGGTGGGCGCTCCGGCGGTGGCCGGCGACCGCGTCTTCACCCTCGACCGCCACAGCGACCACGACCAGGCCGTGCTGGTGGTGCGCAGCGCCACTGACGGCGGTGAGCCCCCCCGCCTGCTGATCGACCCCCAGTGGCAGGCCGCCGACCACGCCGCCGCCATCGACTGGTTCTCACCCTCCCCCGACGGGCGCCTGGTGGCCTATGGCGTGTCCGAGGCGGGGACCGAGCGCGGCACCCTGCGCATCCTCGACATCGAGGCCAACGACCTGCTGGGCGACGGCATCCCCAACGTCCGTCACCCGTCGGTGGCGTGGCTGCCCGACAGCTCGGCCTTCGCCTACAGCCGCCTGCCCGACCCGGCCACCGTGCCCGAGGGCGACGACGGCTACTGGGAGACCGTGTGGTGGCACCAGTTGGGCTCGGAGAGGGACACCCAGGTGCTGGGCGACCTCGACCGCACTGCTCTACCCATGGCCGCCATCTCGCCTGACGGGCGCTGGCTCGTGCTCCACGTCCACCTCATGCCCACCCGCACCGACGTGATCCTGGTCGACCGCCACACCGGCGGGCGCACGGTGGTGGTCGAGGGCGAGGAGGCATCCACGTGGTGCCACGTCGTCGATGAGCGCCTGTTCGCCGTCACCAACCTGGATGCGCCGCACGGCCGGGTGATCAGCGCGTCGGTGCACGACCCCGGCGTGTCGCGGTGGCAGACCATCGTGGCCGAGTCCGGGGCGGTGATCGAGGGGGCGGTCGTGGCCGGCGGGTGGCTCCTGGTGGCATCCACCGACCACGGCATCTCCCGCCTCGATCGCTACCGCCTCGACGGGTCGGGCGGCACCAACATCGCCCTTCCCGAGATGGGATCGATCGGGGCCCTCGACGCCGACCCGGCCCACGAACGGGCCTTCGTCACCTTCACCTCGTTCACCCGTCCCGCCGCCCTGCTGCGCTGGACGCCGGCAACGGGCATCGAAGCGTGGAGCCGCTTTCCATCACCGATCGACCCCGCCGATTTCGTCACCGAGAGCGTGTCGTTCCCCTCCACCGATGGCGTCGAGGTGCCGATGTTCGTGGTGCGGGCGGCCACCACGGCCCCGTCGCCCGAGACGCCCACGGTCCTGTCCGGCTACGGGGGTTTCGCCATCGTCTCGTCGCCGGCGTTCAGTCCCGGGCTGGTGTCGTTCTGCCAGGACGGGGGCATCTACGCCGTCGCCGGCATCCGCGGAGGCGGCGAGTACGGCGAGGAGTGGCACCGGGCCGGGATGCTCGACCACAAGCAGCAGGTGTTCGACGACTTCACTGCCGCCGCCGACTGGCTGGTGGCTACCGGCCGCACCAGCCGCCGGCGTCTGGCCATCCGGGGAGGATCGAACGGGGGCCTGCTGGTGGGGGCGGCCGTCACCCAGCGTCCGGATCTGTGCCGAGCGGCGGTCTGCGCCGTCCCCCTGCTCGACATGCTGCGCTACCACCGGTTCCTCATCGGCGCCCTGTGGGTGCCCGAGTACGGCGATCCCGACCGGCCCGCCGCCTTCGCCGTCCTGCACGCCTACTCGCCCTACCACCACGTGGTCGACGGCACCCGCTACCCGGCCATGCTGATGCTGGCCGCTGAATCCGACTCACGGGTCGACCCCATGCACGCCCGCAAGTTCACCGCCCGTCTCCAGGCGGCCGCCGCCTGCGTCCCCGGCCAGCCCGAGGCCAGCCCCGTGCTGCTACGCATCGAGACCCGCGCCGGCCACGGCCAGGGAAAGCCGGTGTCCAAGCAGGCCGACGAGCTGGCCGACGCGTGGGCCTTCCTGGCCTGGCAGCTCGGCCACGACCGGCCATAGCGGTCCAACCCCTCTTCGCGGTCACCTCACCACTGCGGGTCAAGTTCTGAAAAAGGATTTCCGGTAGGGGGAGGCGAATTGAACCGGCCAGGGAGCCGGTTACGTCCGCCTTGGGGGGGCAGAGTCGGCAGTCCGACCGACCATGCCTGCCGAACGACCATGCCTACCGAACCCGCAGCTCCAACCGCGCGCCAGCGCACCACCACGACGACTGCCGTCGGGGTCATGACCGCTGGTGAGACGTGGACACGCCGGGTGTCGCAGAAATGGCCGTCGTGGGGGGAACGGCTGGTGGCCACCATCTGCCTGGGGGCGTCGGTCAGCCTGGCCACCTTCGGCCTGGCAGCGGCGGCCGGGCGGCTGGCGGGCGCCGTCGACTACGCCCCGGTGGCGTCCTATCCAAAGGTCCTGCCTCGCAGCCTGCCCTACGGCAAGGGCATGTGGATCTGGCAGCCCGAGCTCACCGAGGGCAACGACGCCCAGGCCATCGTGGCCCGGGCCACGGCCACCGGCCTGACCCACCTCTACGTCCGCACCGGCTCGTCGTGGGACGGCTTCTACGCCGGCCCCTTCCTCGACCGCATCCTGCCCGCCGCCCATGCCGCCGGACTGCGGGTGTACGGCTGGGACTTCCCCCGCCTGATCTCCCCCGCCGACGACGTGGCCCGGGCGCAGGCCGCCGTCGCCTACCGCACACCGGGCGGCCATCACATCGACGGGTTCGCGGCCGACATCGAGACGGCGTCGGAGGGCACCCACCTGAGCGCCGAGGCAGCGACGGCCTACGGCAGCGCCTTGCGTCAGGCCGTCGGACCCTCGGCCCCGCTGGTGGCCGTGGTGCCCCGGCCGTCGCCGTGGACCACGTCGGTGGGCTACCCCTATGCCCAGGTGGTGGCCGACTTCGACGCCATCGCCCCCATGGTCTACTGGTTCAATCGGGAGCCGGGAAGCGACGTGGCCGGGGCCATGACCGATCTGCGGGGCTACGGAAAGCCGCTGTTCCCCGTGGGCCAGGCCTTCGACGGAGGTCCCGAGGGAGGACGTCCCGGCGTCCCGCCCCCCGCCGAGTTGCTCCGGTTCTTCGAGGTGTCGAGCCAGCAGGGGGCCGCAGGCGTGTCGTTCTGGTCGTGGCAGGGTGCCGACGAGCGGGCCTTCGAGACCATCCGCGACGCACCTGAGTTCCGCACCGACGGGGGTGGGAACAGCCCCGTCATCCAGGTGCGCCTCTCGCCTCACCCGTAGACGCGGGAATCAGCCACTCCGCCCACCCTCGACCGCCTGACACGCGGTCGCCACCGGCGTACGAGCACAGGGCCCGGACGAGCACGCCGACGCGTTTCCCGTCGATGTCGACGGGCACGGGAGCCAGGGCGACCGGCACCACCCTCAGATTGGTCCCGATGGAGGAGGAGCCGGCGTCGCCCAGCCTCAACTCGGCCCCATCGGGCAGGCCGTCATCGCGCCACTGGGTCTGCAGCTCGGCCCCGGCGCCGCTGCGGGCGTCGGCACCGGCGCCGGCCCCGGCCCGCCACAGGGAGGCCCAGCCAGGGAACCGGGCGGTGACGGCCTGCTGGTCGTCGAAGCAGGCCGACAGCGCCCACCACCGCCGGTCGTGCCACGCCGGGCGCCCCCAGGCGTGGGTGTACCAGCCGGTGCCGTCGAGGGCCAGGCGCTCGGCGCCGACGAGCACCTCACCGTGCACACTCGCGGGCTGGACGTAGCCGGGCTCGGGAAGGGGGCAGGCCGGGGCCTCCATCTCCCACTCCAGGTCGAGACCCAGCGCCGTGGGATCCCCCCGCTCGTCTCCCCACGCCCGGGCGGGGTCGTCGATGGCCACCGCGAACGCCTCCAGTCCCGCGCTCCAGTGTTCGAAGGGCGTCTCGCAGATCACCTGGGCCCACAGGCCGTCGCTGCGCACCTCGAGCTCGCGTCCCCGGGGCGGCTCCACGTCGTGGTCGCGCACGACGATCACTGGTCGGCCGGGGCGGGCCAGGTACGCCCAGTACCAGGCTCGTCCCTGCGCCGGGTGCAGGGCCAGGCGCACGAAGCCCCCGACCTCCCCGTCGTCGGAGACGAGGTCGAACGACCACGACTCCTCCCAGTCCCGGTCGGGCCCGGGCCGATGACGACGCTCGTCCACCGCCGGCACGGTAGTGACCGTTCGACGACAATGGGTGCGTGGCCCGGTTCCTCACCCGCGAGTGGCTCGACGCCCTCGCCGCCGAAGCGGCCGGGAGCGACCGCCTCTGTGGCGCCGTCACCGACATCGACCTCACCGTCCGCCAGGTCGTGCTCGGCGGCCCCGACGGAGACGTGGCCTACACACTGCGGATGGCCCACGGCACCGTCGCGGTGACGCCCGACGACCGCACCACCAGGGCCGGGGGCGACAGCGACGATGTCGACCTGGAAGTGGTGCAGGACTACCCAACGGCCGTGGCCATCAGCCGGGGCGACCTGGCCCCGGCCGCCGCCTTCGCCGCCGGACGGATCAGGCTGGGCGGCCGCGTCGGGCTGCTGACCCGTCACGGCGACGTGGTCGGGGGCCTGGGCGACCTGTTCGCCTCGCTACGGGCCTCGACCACGTACTGATGCGCCGATGACGCCTCGGCGATGGTGACGCACTACCAGGTGCTCGGCGTCGCCATGGCCGCCGGCCACGACGAGATCAAGCGGGCCTACCACCGTCTGGCCCGGCGCCACCATCCCGACACCCACAGCCAGGCGTCGACGGCCGTGCAGGAGTCGGCCCGGCGCATCATGGTCGACATCAACGCCGCCTGGGCCGTCCTCGGCGACCCGGATCGCCGTCGCCAGTACGACGCCGAGCTCGCTCCCCGGCCTCCGCCGACCGAGGACGGGGCGCCCACCGACGGGCCTTTGTCACCCGCCGGCTTTCCCGACTGGTTCGAGCCCGACTGGTTCGATCCCGACGAGGAGGTGCCCGCCGCCTTGCTCGAAGAAGACGTCCACCACGGCCCCCGTGGCCCGGGCGAGATGATCGTGTTCGTCCCCGTCGCCCTGGCCGCCCTGGCGGTGGCCACCTTCGCCCTGGCCCTGGTGGTGCAGTGGCCGGCCCTGTTCGCGGTGTCGCTCCTCCTGGTGCCCCTGACGCTGGTGAGCTTCCTGGCCGCCCCGTTCGTGGCCATGGCAACCCGGGTCCGATCCCGGCCCGAGCCGGCCGGTGACTGACCGCCGGGTCAGGTGAGCCCGGCCACCTCGGCCTGGCGGATGCGGACGGCCTCAGCCGCCTGGCGCAGCGCCGCCAGCTCGCCATCGGCCAGTGGCAACTCGACGATCTCGGCCACCCCCTGGCGCCCGATCCGGGCGGGGACGCCGAGCCACACGTCGTCGATGCCGTAGGCGCCGTCGACCAGGGTGCTCACGGGCATCACCGCGCCGGTGTCCTGGGCGACGGCGCGCACCATGGCCTCGGCTGCCGCCGACGGGGCGAAGTAGGCCGAGCCCGAGCGCAACAACGACACGATCTCGGCGCCCCCGTCCCGGGTGCGGGCGACCACGTCGGCGATGCCGTCGTCGTCGAGGACCTCGGTGAGAGGCCGGCCGCCCACCAGGGCGAGAGACGGCACCGGCACCATCGTCTCGCCGTGCGAGCCCAGGGTGAAGGCCTCCACCTCGTTGGCGGCCACGCCGAGGCGCTCGGCCAGGAAGTGGGCGAAGCGGGCCGAGTCGAGCATGCCCGCCTGGCCCATCACCCGGGCACTCGGGAGCCCGGAGACCTCGGCGGCCAGAGCGGTCATCTCGTCGAGGGGATTGGACACCACGATGATCACCGTGCCGGGCGAGACCTCGACCAGGCGACGGGTGACGCCGGCGACGATGCCGGCGTTGGTGCCGAGCAGGTCGAGGCGGCTCATGCCCGGCTTGCGGGGGACCCCGGCGGTGATCACACAGATGTCCGACCCGGCGGTGTCGTCGTAGCCGTTGGTGCCGACGACCCGGGTCTCGGAGCCGTCGATGGGACGGCACTGCATCATGTCGAGGGCCAGGCCCTGGGGCCGGCCCTCGATGATGTCGGTGAGCACGACCTCGGTGGCGTAACCGGCCTGGGCGATGCGATGGGTGAGGGTGGAGCCGTAGAAGCCGGCACCGACGACGGTGATCTTCATCAGCGCCGGGAGCCGCCATCGCCGTGGCCGGCTGCGCCCAGGCGGTCGACGATGGCCGAGGCGAGCTCCGAGGTCTTGACCTCCGTCGCCCCTTCCATGAGGCGAGCGAAGTCGTAGGTGACGATGCCGTCGGCGATGGTGGCCTCGAGTGCGGCCACGATGTCGTCGGCCGCCTCGGTCCACCCGAGATGTTCGAGCATGAGCACGCCCGACAGGAGCAGCGACCCGGGGTTCACCTTGTCGAGCCCGGCGTAGCGGGGCGCGGTGCCGTGAGTGGCCTCGAAGATGCCGTGGCCGGTGACGTAGTTGATGTTGCCCCCGGGAGCGATGCCGATGCCGCCCACCTGGGCGGCCAGAGCGTCGGAGGCGTAGTCGCCGTTGAGGTTGGTGGTGGCGATCACGTCGAACTCGTCGGGGCGGGTGAGGACCTGCTGCAAGAAGATGTCGGCGATGGTGTCCTTCACCAGCACCCGGTCGCCGGGCTCGCCGTCGCAGTCCTCCCAGCTCACGGCCACGTCGGCGAACTCCTCACGAACGAGCTCGTAGCCCCAGTTTCGGAACGCTCCCTCGGTGAACTTCTGGATGTTCCCCTTGTGAACGAGCGTCACCGAGCGACGTCCCCGGTTGACGGCGTACTCCACCGCGGCGCGGATGAGGCGCTTGGACCCCGTCTCCGAGACGGGCTTGAGGCCGATGCCCGAATCGGGGCGCAGGTCCCAGCCGAACTCGTCGTGGAGGAACGAGATGAGGCGCCCCACCTCGGGGGTGCCCTCCTGCAGCTCGAAACCGGCGTAGACGTCCTCGGTGTTCTCTCGGAAGATCACCATGTCGACCTTCTCGGGATGGCGCACCGGCGAGGGGACGCCCGGGAACCAGTGGATGGGGCGCAGGCACACGTAGAGGTCGAGCAACTGGCGCAGGGCCACGTTGAGGCTACGGATGCCACCTCCGACCGGCGTGGTCAACGGGCCCTTGATGCCCACCACGTGCTCGGAGAAGGAGGCCACCGTCTCGTCGGGCAACCACGAGCCCGTTTCGTCGAACGCCTTCTGGCCGGCCAGCACCTCGATCCAGGAGATGCTCCGGCCGATGCGGGCCACGGCGGCGTCCATCACCGTGCGTACCGCCGGCCAGATGTCGACGCCGGTGCCGTCGCCTTCGATGAACGGGATGATGGGCTCGACGGGGACGCTCAGGGTCCCGTCGGCCGCCACTGTGATCTTCTCGGGCGCCATGGCGGGAGCCTACCGGTCGCCCGCCGAGGCGCTTCTGCCGCCCTCAGGCCGACAGGCCCAGATTGGCGTAGATCTCCCTCGTGGCCGTGGACCGGTTGAGCGTGTAGAAGTGCAGTCCCGGGGCGCCGGCGTCGAGCAGGGTCTGGCAGAGCTCGGTGGCCATCTCGATGCCGACCTGGCGGACGGCGTCGGCGTCGCCGGCCACCGCCTCCACCCGTTCGACCACCTCCGGCGGCACCGCCGCCCCCGACATGGCCGCCATGCGCCGGATCGACGAGAGGTTGTTGATGGGCATGATCCCCGGGATCACCGGCTTGTCGACGCCCAGGGCGGCGAGGTCGTCGACCATCGACAGGTAGTCCTCGGCCCGGAAGAAGAACTGGGTGATGGCGAAGTCGGCCTGCTTCAACTTGGTGGCCAGGCAGGTGCGGTCGCTCTGGCGGTCGGGCGACCTGGGGTGCAGCTCGGGGTGGGCGGCCACACCCACGCAGAACGAACCCACCTGGTGGGCCAGCTCGACCAGCTCGTCGGCGTAGGCCAGCTCCCCCGCCGGCAGGTCGAGGTCGGCCGGGGGGTCTCCTCCCAGGGCGAGGATGTTCTCGACGCCGGCCTCGGCGTAGCGACCGAGGATGTCGACCAGGTCGGCACGGGTGTGGGCCGCGCAGGTGAGGTGGGCCATGGCGGTCATGGAGCTGCTGGTGTTGATCGACACCACCAGGTCGTGGGTGCGTTCGCGGGTTGACCCGCCCGCTCCGTAGGTGACGGACACGAACGAGGGTCTGAGCAGCTCCAGCTCGGCCAGGGTCATCTCGAGGGTGATCTCGGCCTCGGGCGTGCGGGGTGGGAAGAACTCGAACGAGTACGTGCGACCGGCGGCCAGCAGGTCGGCGATGCGGGTCATGTCAGTCGCCTCCTGGCCAGGGCCGCCTCGACGGTGTTGCGCAACAGCATGGCCACCGTGGTGGGACCCACGCCACCGATGCGGGGCGTGACGTGGCCGGCCACCTCGCCCACCGACTCGTCCACGTCGGAGAGGACCCGGCGGCCCTCGTAGACCATCCCCCCGCCGACCACCGCCGCCCCCGGGCGGACCATGTCGGCGGAGATGATCCCCGGCACCCCCGCAGCCCCGATGACGATGTCGGCCTGGCGAGTGTAGGCGCCGAGGTCGGCCACGCCGGTGTGGACCACGGTGACGGCGGCGTTTGCGCCGGGGCGCTTGAGGGTCAGCAGCATCGACAGCGGGCGGCCCAGGGTGGGGCCGCGGCCCACGATGACCACGTGGCGCCCCTCGACCTCGACGCGGTAGTGGGCGAGGAGGGCCTGGATGCCCGCCGGGGTGCACGGTAGCGGTGCCTCGGCGCCCAGAGCCAGCTTGCCCAAGTTGACCGGGTGCAGCCCATCGGCGTCCTTGGCGGGGTCGACCGCCTCCATGGCGGCGTTGAAGTCGAAACCCTCGGGCACTGGGTTCTGCACGATGAAGGCGTCGACTCCGGGATCGTCGTTGAACCGGGCCACGGCGGCCGACAGCCCCGCCTGGCCGGCGTCGGCAGCCACCTCCTGGTGAAACGACGCCATGCCCACCCGGGCGCAGGCCTCATGCTTGCGGGCGATGTAGTTGGCGCTGGCCGGGTCACTGCCGACGAGGATGGTGCCCAAGCCCACGGTGACGCCGTCGGCCGCCAGGCGAGCAACGCGGTCGGCCACCTGGGTCAGGGCCGCCTCGGCCACCGGCGCCCCGGCCATGACGACGGCGGTGTGCGCTCTTGGTGAGCTGGGCTCTTCCGCTTCCCTCCGATGCTCGCTCAATGGCGGAACTGACGCTCGCCGGTGAGGACCATGGCCACGCCCGCCTCGTCGGCCGCCGCCACCACCTCGTCGTCACGGATGCTGCCGCCGGGCTGGATCACTGCCGCCACCCCGGCGGCCACCACGGTGTCGAGGCCGTCCCGGAAGGGGAAGAAGGCGTCGCTGGCCGCCGCCCCGCCGACGGCGCGCCCAGCAGCTTTCTCCACCGCCAGGCGTCCGCAGTCGACCCGGTTCTGCTGGCCGGCACCCACCCCCACGGCCATGCCCGCGGCGACCAGCACGATGGCGTTCGACCGGACGTGGCCGCACAACCGCCACGCCAGCTCCAGGTCGGCCCACTGCGACTCGGTGGGAGCCACCTCGGTGGCCACCCGCCAGGTGTCGCGCGTGGTGGCGAAGCGGTAGTTCTCCTGGACGAGGAACCCGCCGCTCACCTGACGCAGCTGGCGGCTCTGGGCCGCGGGCGTGGGTGCCTCGAGGACCCGCATGTTCTTGCGCTTGGCGGCGAAGCGCTCGAGGGCGCCCGGCGAGTACCCAGGAGCCACGATCACGTCGGCCTTGGGGTTGGCCGCCATCTCCTCGGCCAAGGCGTCGTCGACGACCCGGTTGATGGCCACGATGCCCCCGAAGGCCGACATGGGGTCGCCCTCGAAGGCCCGGTGGTAGGCGGTGGCGATGTCGTCGGCCACCGCCGCCCCGCACGGGTTGGCGTGCTTGATGATAGCCGCCGCCGGCCCGTCGCCCAGATCGTGCACCAGGGCCCAGGCGGCGTCGGCGTCGAAGATGTTGAGGTACGACAGGGCCATTCCACCGTGCTGGACGACGTCGTCCCAGAAGCTGGTGAGGCCGGTGACGCGGTAGCGGGCCGCCCGCTGATGGGGGTTCTCGCCGTAGCGCAGCTCCTGGGCCCGCTCCAGGGAGAGCTCGATGGTGGGCGGGAGGGGGTCGGCGGTGCCGTCGACGGCGGCGACGACGTCGGGCCCGTTGGCGTCGCCCGTGTCGAACCACGAGACGATGGCCTTCTCATAGGCGGCGGTGTGGGCGAAGGCATCCCGCGCCAACCGGCGGCGCGTGGCCGGGCCCAGGCGACCGTCGCGCACGAGCTCCTCGAGCACGGCCGGGTACTCCCTTGGGCTGACGACGACGCCGACATGGGCGTGGTTCTTGGCGGCCGCCCGCACCATCGTCGGGCCGCCCACGTCGATCATCTCGATCGACGGCCGGGCGGTGAACGGATAGAGGTTGCACACCACCAGGTCGACGGGCACGATGCCCTGGGCGTCGAGGTCGGCCAGGTGCCCGGGCTCGTCACGGTCGGCGAGGATGCCGCCGTGGAGGGCGGGATGCAGGGTCTTGACCCGGCCTCCCAACATCTCGGGACTGGAAGTGACGGCCTCGACCTCGGTGTGGGGCACGCCGGCGTCGGCCAAAGCCTGCGAGGTCCCTCCACTGGAGACCACCTCCCAGCCCAGCTCGACCAACCCGGCGGCCAGCTCCACCAGGCCCGTCTTGTCATAAACCGAGATCAGTGCTCGCAACGCTCAGGCCATCCTTCCAGGAACCGTCCGATGGTCTCAGGGTAGAGGCGATGTTCCACCGCCTTGATGCGCTCGTGGAGCTGCTCGGCGGTGTCGCCGGGGAGGACGGGCACGGCCTCTTGGGCCAGGATGGGCCCGGCGTCGACCTCGAGGGTTGCCACATGGATGGTGCAGCCGGTGACCTTGACCCCGGCAGCCAGGGCCTCCTCCACCGCGTGCCAGCCCGGAAAGGCGGGTAGCAGCGCCGGGTGGGTGTTGAGGACGCGCCCGGCGAAGGCATCGTGGATCTGCTTGTCGAGGATCGTGCCGAAGCCGGCCATGGCCACCACGTCGACATTGTGTGCCTCGAGGGCTTCGACCACCCTGGCCGTGTACACCCCCCGGTCGAAGTCGGGCCCGAAGCTGTCACGGCGTACGACCACGCTGGGCACGCCGGCCGCCTCGGCCACCTCGGTCGCCCCGCATTCCCGGTCGACCACCACCACCGCCACGTCCAGGTGGGCGGCCAGGATGGCGGCCAGATTGGAACCTCCGCCGGACGCCAGCACGCCGAGACGCCTCACGCCTGCAACCTAGCGCCCGCCGCCCAGAAGGCCGGATCCTTCCCAAGCGGGCGCCCAGATGATTGACTGCGGCCGTGGCTGATTCCAGACGCGGGAAACTGAGCACCGGAGAAATCGTCATCGTGGCTGCCGGGGCCGTCGCCCTCATCGCCTCGTTCCTCCCTTGGTACAAGAACGGGCCCTTCCACATCGGCGCATGGGGCTCGGGCCTGTTCCCTATGGCCACCCTGGTTCCCATCCTGGGAACGTTGATGCTGGTCCAGGTGCTGGTCGACCGGTTGAGCGTCGTGTCGCTCCCCCGGCGGGTTGGCGAGTTCACCTGGGAGCAGCTGCTGCTGGTCGCCGCCGTCGCCGCCGCCGTCATCATGGTCTGTTACCTGCTCCTCGACCGGGGCGGCGTGTCCCTGGGCTTCGGCTTCTATCTCGATCTTCTGGCCGCCGCCGCCCTGGTCGTCGGCGCCGTCATGGTGGGCAAGGAGCGCGGCCGGCTGGGCCCGGCCCTGTAACGGTCGGGATCGGTCACAGCGCCGGGTCGGTGCACACCGGCGCAGGAGCCTCGGGGCCCGTCGGGGGCGGATTGGGCGGGCGGGGGTAGGCGGTGGTGAACCCCGACCCCGGGTCCGAGGTGCGCAGGTACCGCACGATGGCCCGGGCCACGGCATCACCTTCCACCGCCTGCACGTCGGCCCGTCCGAGCAGATCGGCCTCGGGCTGGTTGGAGACGAAGGCCAGCTCGGCGAGGGCGCTCACGACAGGGGCGGGCTCCCGCAACATGGCGTAGTAGTCGCCGTGGTCGCCGGGTCGGGTCTTGGCGCCGGCGTCGGTGTCGGCCACCCACGCCACCTTGTACCGGCCCAGCGCCTGCACCACCTCCTCCCAGATGAGGCCGGCCAGGCGCTTCGAGTCGGGCGACGACTGCTGGTAGTAGGTCTCCGTCCCGGGTCGCGGCCACGGGCCGTCAGGGTCGGCGTTGTGGTGGATCGAGACGAACGCCCGGGGCGCCAGGGCCTTGGCGATCATGGCCCGGGGCGTGAGCTCGACGCGGTAGTCCTCGGTGCGGGTGAGCATCACGGAGATGCCCTGGCCTTCGAGATCGGTTCGGGCCCGACGGGCCACGGCCAGGTTCACATCCGCCTCGGCCAGTCCGCTGGGCGAGATGGCCCCCCGCTCATCGCCTCCGTGGCCCGGGTCGAGGACCACCGTCGCCTGGTGCACCTGGGTGCCGGCGGTAAGGGAGCGCTCGTTGCCGCAGGGGGTGCGGACCGTCCAGCCGCCCGCGGCCTGGCCCACGACGGGGACGACGACGCCCGAGGGCGTGACCACCACCCCCGGGTTCGTCGACGGGGCCGGGCCGGGCGCCCCGCCGGCGGCAGGCTCGGGCGGCGGCGGGGCGGTGGTGGTGGCCGGGGCGGTGGTAGCCGAGGCGGTGCCGGGCACCATCGTCCCCTTGACCACGCCGGTGCCGCCGCCCGCCGATCGGCACGAGGCGGCCATCAGCAGCCCCAGGGCGACGATCACCCCCCGGCGCCGTCTCCCGCTCAGGGGGCCGCTCGGGCCCAGGCTCCCGCTCAGGGGGCCGCTCGGGCCCGGTCTCCCGCTCAGGGTGCGAGCCCGGCCACCACGGCGGCCATGCGCTCGCCCACGTCGGTCGGGGTCTCGACCACCTCGACACCGGCGCGGCGAAGCGCCTCGATCTTGGACCGGGCACCCCCGGCCGAGCCCGACACGATCGCACCGGCATGGCCCATGCGCCTGCCCTCGGGGGCGGTCACGCCGGCGATGTAGGCCACCACCGGCTTGGTCATCTCCGACGCCACGAAGTCGGCCGCCGCCTCCTCGTCGGTGCCGCCGATCTCGCCGATGAGGATGACGGCTCGGGTCTCGGGGTCGGCCTGGAAACGGCGCAGGCAGTCGACGAACCCCGTCCCCGGCACCGGGTCGCCGCCGATGCCGACGCAGGTCGTCTGGCCGATCCCCTGGCGGGTCAGCTCGTACAACGCCTGGTAGGTGAGCGTGCCCGAGCGGGACACCACGCCGACAGGCCCGCCCGCCAGGGCGATCTCCACCGGCGTGATGCCGATGTTGGCCCGGCCCGGCGAGATGACCCCCGGACAGTTGGGGCCGACGAGGATGACGTCGGGATGGTTGCGGCGCAGGTAACTGCTCACCCGCACCTCGTCGTGGAGGGGGATGCCCTCGGTGATGCACACGATGAGGGAGATGCCGGCGTCGGCGGCCTCCACCACCGCCCCCGCTGCCCCGCGCGGGGGGACGAAGATCAAGCTGGTGTCGGCGCCCGTGCCCGCCCGGGCTGCCTCGACGGTGTCGAACACGGGGATGCCATCGACATCGGTGCCGCCCTTGCCGGGGGTCACCCCGGCCAGCACCCGGGTGCCGTAGGCCCGGTTGCGGAGGCCGTGGAACCGGCCCTGGCTCCCGGTGAGGCCCTGGACCACGACCTTGGTCTGATCGTCGACCAGGATCACGGCGTCGCCCCCGCGGCCAGGTCCACGGCGCGGCGCGCCGCCGACTTCATGGTGGGCTCGGAGACCAACAGATCCGAGGCATGACCGGCCAGGACCGCTCGGCCCTCCTCGGCGTTGGTGCCGTCGAGACGGACGATGATGGGGCTGCGCAGGTCCACCTTCTCCAGAGCCTCGACGATCCCCTGGGCCACCAGGTCGCCGCGGGTGATGCCGCCGAAGATGTTGACGAGAATGGCCCGCACGTTGGGATCGCTGTTGACCACCTCGAGAGCGGCGGCCACCACGTCGGCGCCCGCCCCACCGCCGATGTCGAGGAAGTTGGCGGCCGAGCCGCCCACCTCGTTGACCACGTCGAGGGTGCTCATCACCAGCCCGGCGCCGTTGCCGATGATGCCCACGCTGCCGGCCAGGCCGATGTAGTTCAGGCCCTTCTCCCGGGCCCGCCGCTCGCGCTCGTC
The DNA here is from genome assembly GCA_036264885.1 of Acidimicrobiales bacterium. GTDB lineage: Bacteria > Actinomycetota > Acidimicrobiia > Acidimicrobiales > AC-14 > DATAQC01. The sequence continues at coordinate 26,334 of DATAQC010000102.1, forward strand.
GAGGACCTCGTCGGCGCGCCACTGGTCCCATTCCGGGTGGCGGAAGGCGGCGCTGTCATCGAGGGTGACCTTGGCGTCGAGGGCCAGCACCCGGCCCCCGTCGACCACGGCGAGGGGGTTCACCTCGATGAGCTCGGCGTCGGCACCGGTGTAGGCGGCCCACAGCGCCACCAGCACGGCGGTGACCTGGTCGCCGGCGGCCGGGTCGAGCCCCGCCCGTTCCACCAGCTCCCCGGCTGCCTCGGGGTCCAGTCCGTCGAGAGGGTCGACGTGGAGGCGCACGATGGCGTCGGGATCGTCGGCCGCCACCTCTTCGATGTCGATGCCACCCCGCGCCGACACCAGGGCGAGATGCAGCCTGGCCGCCCGGTCGAAGGTCACCGAGGCGTAGTACTCCGAGGCGATGGTCGATGCCTCTTCGACCCACACCCGCCGCACGAGATGCCCCTTGAGCGGTCGGTGCAGCATCGACCGGGTCACGACCCGGACCTCGTCGGCGGCGCCCGCCAGCTTGATTCCACCCGCCTTCCCGCGTCCGCCCACCTGCACCTGGGCCTTCACCACCACGGGGTAGCCCAGGCCGTCGGCCACCGCCACCGCCGCCTCGACGGTGTCCGCCACCCCTCCTCGGGGCACCGCCACCCCGTGGGCGGCGAGGAGCTGCTTGCCCTGGTACTCGAGCAGGTCCACGGGCTACGACGCCTCCCGGCGGTCGAGGGCGACTACCAGCGGTGCAGACGGTTCATCGAACGCATACTAGGCAAGTGCCCCCCTCGCCCACGCCTCCGCGCCCTCGCCCCCTGGTGACGTTCAGCCCGATGGTGCTCCTGGTGACCGTGGTCGGACTCGGCGTGGGTGTGATCCTGTTCGTGGGGGTGATGAGCTCGATCAGCTCGGGCCGGGCCCGCAGCACGGTCGGCACCGACGTCTACGTCCTGGGCAGCGCCAAGTCTCTCGGCGCGTCCGTCGATCGGCATGGGCCGCTCCTGCTCTCCGACCCGCTCGGCTCCAAACGCTCGATCTACGTACAGCACCTCGGGGGCAAGGAGTGGCGCACGTTCGCCACCAATGCGCCCGGCTCGGCGACCGACTGCCTGGTGGTGTGGCAACCGGCGCAACGGGCCTTCGTCGACCCGTGCTCGCACCACGCCTATCCCGCCGACGGAACCGGGCTCACCAGCTTTCCCACCCGCGTCGACGACAAGGGCAAGGTCCTCATCGACCTCCATTCCCCCCAGTCCCCGACAACGAGCACCACCAGCCCCCCGGAGACCACCACGGTGCCCCCGGAGATGACAGCCCCGGCTTCCCCTCCCACCTGAGAGCCCGTCGTGGAATGTGTGTGTTGCCTTCGGGAGATGGGGCGATGACCGAACATGCGGTGGTGATCGCAGGCGGCGGCCCGACCGGGCTGATGCTGGCCGGCGAGCTGGCGTTGGCGGGCATCGATGTCGTCATCGTGGAACGACGCGCCAATCAGGATGTCGACGGCTCCCGAGCCGGGGGTCTTCACTCCCGCACCATCGAGGTGCTCGATCAGCGTGGCATTGCGGAACGGTTCGTCTCGGCGGGGCAGGAACATCCGAAGGTGGGCTTCGCCATGATCTCCTTGGACATCAGCGACTTCCCCACCCGTCACAACTACGTACTCGCTCTGTGGCCGAGCCGCTTCGAGCCCATCCTGGCCGGCTGGGTCGATGAGCTCGGGGTTCCCATCCTCCGCCACTGCGAGGTGGTGGGCTTCACTCAGGACGACAGTGGCGTCGATGTCGAGCTGTCGGGAAACAGGTCGCTCCGAGGGCAGTACCTCGTCGGGTGTGACGGAGGACGCAGCCTGATCCGTAAGGCAGCCGGCATCGATTTTCCCGGGCTGGAGCCCTCGGCCAGCTGGATGATCGCCGAAGTCGAGATGGACGAGGAACCGGAGTTCGGCTTCCGTCGCGACAGCGCGGGGAGGACCCATGCCATCGGTCGGAGGGAAGTCGGAGAGCCCCGGATCGGCCTCGTGCTGAGCGAAGAACACATCGACCACACCGGGGAGCCGAGTATGGCCGAGCTCCGCGAAGCACTCGTCGCCGTGTACGGGACGGACTACGGACTTCGCAGCGCCAACTGGATCTCCAGGTTCACCGACATGGCGCGGCAGGCCACCTCCTACCGCCACGGTCGTGTGCTGCTGGCCGGGGACGCGGCACACGTGCATCCCCCGCAGGGCGGTCAGGGCCTCAACACCGGCGTGCAGGATGCCGTGAACCTGGGCTGGAAGCTGGCTCAGGTGGTGAACAAGACATCACCCGACAGCCTCCTCGACACCTACCACGCCGAACGACATCCGGTCGGCGCCCGGGTGTTGCACAACACCATGGCCCAAGTCGCTCTCGGCACACCCGGGGACCGTCACCAGGCCCTCCGCGACACCATGACCGAACTGCTGGGCATGGACGAGCCGCGCAGGCGCATCGCCGCCATGATTTCCGGTCTCGACATCCACTACGACCTCGGCGAGGGACACCCGCTGCTCGGGCGGCGCATGCCCGATCTCGACGTGCACACCGCCGACGGTCCGGTGCGCGTGTTCACCCTGCTGCACGACGCCCGGCCCGTGCTCCTCAACCTCGGTACACCCGGTGGTTTCGACATTTCTCCTTGGGCCGATCGAGTCCGGTTGGTGGACGCCGAGCACGATGGGATGTGCGAGCTCCCGGTCCTCGGCCAGACCGCTGCGCCTTCGGCGGTGCTGATCCGACCCGACGGACATGTCGCCTGGGCGGGAGACCTCACGGACCCGGAGTTGCCTCGAGCACTCGCGACCTGGTTCGGAGCGGCGACTCCGGCTTAGCTCAGAACCCTGTTCGGGTCGTCGACAACGATTGTCCCAGCGATCTTGTCCCATATCTCCTGGTTGTCTCGGTCCCAAATCAACATAAACAGCAGTATGCCGAAGGTGAGCGAAACGAGAATTGATCCGACGAACTTCGCGACCACCTCGCGAAGGAACATCGTTCCCCATGTGGCACGCTGGCCCGTGCGCAAGGTCAGGACCCGCATTCCAAGCAGCTGTTTCGCTGGTGTCGTCCCCTTACCCCAAACGATCAAGGACCAAATGGCACCTCCTCCGCTGTTGGTCACCTTCCGTTGGAATCCGCCTCCCGCAGCCCGAGAGTTGACGCGGCGGGAACGCCCGCGACTCTCATGCTGCCTAAAGGATAGCGAGCTCCTCGCAGTGACGATGGCTTCAGCGTTGACCCCACAAGGTTGCGCAGCGCCATGGACATATGGGATGCGAGTACGCCATGCTCTCGCCGTCAAAGGTTTCTGCACGCGACTCGTGTCCGTTCCGACGCTCTCTGGCCACGTCGAAGACGACCGGACAGAATCACGGTGTGCGGTGGCGCGAAACATGGTGCCGGCTGTGGGCACCGAGCGTTCCGGATCCGTGGCCCGCGGGAGCCTGGCACTGTCCCCGCTGTGGTCGCCCGCTCGTCGGCGAAGGCCGACCGGGCCGCTGGGCTGCCCTGCGGTGGGAGCTGATGCGGCGCGAACAGCGGGTTGACGAATGCCTCGTGTGCGGTGCCGACCCCACGATCGTCGGCGAACAGGTCGACCTCGAAGCCGAGTTCCGACGTCTAGTCGATGAACTCGAGCGGGACGGGCAGCACCGGTGGGGTCGTCGCCTGCGCGCTTGCCGACATCACGGCGACGGGCGTTGGTTCTGTGCCGCTCACTATCTCTGGTGCCTCCGGAAAGACCCCTGCTACCGCGCCAACGCGACCACCATCGATCGCCTCCTCGTAGCCATTGGCCGTACCTTCCCGGCGACCGGCCCGACCCCGAGAGAGCCGCCCTTCATCGGCGGCCCTGCGCCGCCATGGATATGAGCCGAAGAGCTCGCTCGCCAGGGGATGACACCGATCGGCTCGACCAGCCCGAAGATCCGGCGTGCCATCGAGTTCATGGTGTGCTCCTCTTGCTGCAGCCCCAGCGCCCCTTGCGGAGACGGACGACCAGTTGGACGACCGCCCGCCGCCATCTCATCGACGACGACCGTCTACCCCTGCGAATCGAATCAACAGTAGGAGCGAATGGCATGTCCTCAACTGTGCTGTACATGTCGATGTCCCTCGACGGCTTCATCACCGGCGCCAACGCGAGCCTGGATAACCCGCTCGGCGACGGAGGGCAGCGGCTGCACGAGTGGTTCTTTCCCGTCACTACCGAGCAGCATCACAAGGCGGCGGACCAGCAGCTACGGGGCGGTGCGAACCGCGAAATCTACGACGAAGTCATGTCGACAGGCGCAGTCATCGCCGGACGCGGGACCTTCGAGGGCGCCGGCGGCTGGAATGGCGACCACCACGACGGTGTGCCCATCTACATCCTCAGCCGCAACCCGGCACCCGCCTGGGCGGCCAACTGGCCCGCCGTCCACTACATCAGCGACCTCGGCGCGGCAGTCCGGGACGCCAGGTACGCAGCGGGCGACAAGAACGTGCTCATCCACGGGGCGGGCGTCGTCGTCCAGCGCGCCCTCACTGCGGGCCTCCTAGATGAACTCGAGATAAGCCTCGTCCCGGTCCTTTTCGGCGAGGGCCGGCCGTTGTTCGAGCACCTCGGCATCGAACACCGCGAGCTGGAGCGGACCAGAGTTCTCGAAGGCGACGGCGGCGTCACCCACCTTCACTACCGCTTCCGCCGCTGACGACTCAGCACGCCGTCACCAACCGACGCGTCCTTGGCCGGCCGGGCCATGACGCCAGCCATCCTTACGATCGCTCCCTCGCAACGTGCGCCGACAGCCAGGTCGATCGTGCGCGCCGTGCGGGGCACCAGGTCGAAGGCGTCTATGGTGCGCGGCCGATGAACGCCAGGAGCTTGGTCTGGACGTCGGCGTCATCGGAGACGTGCACACGCGGTCCGTACTGGCCGCTCTGGCGCAGTATCTCGTCCATCGGCAGCATGCCTTCGAGCATGGCGGCGCACTTGTCCGGGTCCAGCGTCTCGTTCTGGCCGGTGGCTCGGGCCAGATCCCAGCGATGCAGGAACACGTCGCTCGTGTAGATCATGTCGGTCGCTTGTGCGAGCGACATCCGGCCGATGTACGGCAGATCGTGCTCCCGATCGGCGGTGTCAGGGTTGTCGAGCAGTGCCTGCACCGCGTTCGTCTGGGTGCGCCAGGCGCCGACGGGGTCGGCGTCGACCGACGGACCCGCGGCCCAGGTAATCCCGGCCGCTCCTTCGAGGAACGCCGGGAACCACTCGAGGAGGTGACGCACGACATCGCGAGCACGCCACCCCTCGACCGGCGCCGGTCGGTCCCACGCCCCCGGTGCGGTGCCCTCGACGGTGGCGGTGAACGCAGCGGCAATGCGCCGGTGCTCGTCGGCCGGGCTACTCATCGGAGCTCCGCGACGAGCACGTC
>DATAQC010000103.1:0-7537 GCA_036264885.1 Acidimicrobiales bacterium
CGTGGCCAGCACCACCCGGCCCTTGCCCCCCTGGTCGGACTTCTCCATGTGGGGCTCGAGGTGGGCGACGGCGGCCTTCATGGCCTCGGCCGACTGCAGCACGAAGGGCAGCTGCATCTCGCCCGAGGCGAACAGGTCGCCGACCACCTTCATGCCGGCGAGGAGGGTGTCGTTGACGATGTCGAGGGCGGGCGTGGTGGTGAGAGCCTCGTCGAGGTCGTCGGTGAGTCCGTTGCGGTCGCCGTCGATGATGCGGTGGTGTAGGCGCTCGGCCACCGGCCAGCCGCTGCGGTCCTCCTTCTCCACCTTGTTGGCGTCGACACCCTCGAACAGTCCCAGCAGCTCCTGCAAGGGGTCGTAGCCGTCACTGCGGCGGTCGTAGATCAGGTCGAGGCACACCTCGCGCTGGCGCTCGGGCATACGCGACAGGGGGATGATGCGCCCGGCGTGGACGATGGCGGCGTCGAGGCCGGCCTCCACGCACTCGTGCAGGAACACCGAGTTGAGGGCGTGGCGGGCGGCCGGGGTGAGACCGAACGACACGTTGGAAAGGCCCAAGATGGTGTGCACGCCGGGCAGCTCGGCCTTGATGCGCCGGATCCCTTCGATGGTCTCGATGCCGTCGCGCCTGCTCTCCTCCATGCCCGTCGACAGCGGCAGGGCCAGGGCGTCGAAGAGCAGGTCGGACGCCTCCATGCCGTAGCGGTTCAGGGCCAGGTCGTGGATGGCCCGGGCCGAGCGCAACTTCCAGTCGGCGGTACGAGCCTGGCCCTCCTGGTCGATGCAGGTGCACACCACGGCGGCGCCGTACTCGCGCGCCAGGGAGAAGAAGCGGTCGAAGCGAGTGCCGGGGGCGTCGCCGTCCTCCAGGTTCACCGAGTTGAGCACCGGCTTGCCGCCGATCCACTGCAGGCCCTGCTCGATGACGGCGGGCTCGGTGGAGTCGAGCACCAGGGGGATGCTGGCCTGGGTGGCGAAGCGGCGGGCCACTTCGTCCATGTCGGCCACGCCGTCCTCACCGGTGTAGTCGACGCACACGTCGAGGAGGTGGGCACCCTCTTTGACCTGGGCCTGGGCCATGGCCACGCACTTGTCCCAGTCGTCGGACAGCATGGCCTCGCGAAATGCCTTGGACCCGTTGGCATTGGTCTTCTCGCCCACCACCAGGAACGACGTGTCCTGGCGGAACGGCACGTGCGAGTAAATCGAGGCCGCGCCGGGCTCGTGCACCGGCTGGCGCCGAGCGGGGGTGAGATGGCGGCAACGTTCGACGACGACCCGCAGGTGCTCGGGCGTGGTGCCGCAGCACCCGCCGATGACCTGCACGCCCAACTCGGACACGAAGCGGGCGTGGTAGTCGGCCAACTGGTCGGGCGTGAGGTCGTAGTGCATCTTGCCGTCGACCACCGACGGCAAACCCGCGTTGGGCAGGCAGGAGATGGGCACCCGGCAATGCTGCGACAAGTGGCGCAGGTGCTCGTGCATCTCGCCCGGGCCGGTAGCGCAGTTGAGGCCGATGACGTCGGGGCGAACAGCTTCGAGGACGGTGAGGGCGGCGGCGATCTCGGTGCCCGGCAGCATGCGCCCGGTGAGCTCGACGGTGACCTGCACCTGCAGCGGCACCTGTCGGCCGGAGGCGGCCATGGCCCGCCGGGACCCGATGATGGCGGCCTTGGCCTGGAGCAGGTCGAAGACGGTCTCGATGATGATGAGGTCGACGCCGCCCTCGAGCAGGCCGGCGGCCTGGACCTCGAAGCAGTCCCGCAGCTCGGCGAATCGGATCTGGCCGAGGGAGGGGAACTTGGTGCCAGGACCGATGGAGCCCGCTACCCACGGGCCGCCGTCGCTGCGGCTGTAGCCGTCGGCCACCTGGCGGGCGATGCGGGCCGCCTTGACGTTGAGCTCGTGGGTGCGCTCGGCCAGTCCGTACTCGGCAAGGGTGACCGGCAGCGAGCCGAAGCTGTCGGTCTCGACCACGTCGACGCCGACGTCGAGAAACGACCGGTGCAGATCGGCGATCACGTCAGGCCTGGTGTCGACAAGGATCTCGTTGCAGCCCTCGAAGGCGGCACCACCGAAGTCGTCAGCGGTGAGGTTGCGCATCTGGAGGTTGGTGCCGGTGGCACCGTCGTAGATGACGACGCGCTCATTGACGGCTTCCAGGTAGCTACTCACCCCCGTCAGGCTACCGGCCGTCGCCATGGTGGACGTCGGCCTTCGGAACCGTCTGCGTCGGATAGGGAAAAGGAATCAGTGACATCGGGGTCGAATAGGTCATGAACATGGCTCGACAGGGGGAACGGCCGGGATGACCACGATGATCCTGCTCGTGGTGATGTTCGCCGCCGTCGTGGTGCCCCAGGCCTGGAAGGCCCGGGCCCAGCGCCACCAGGACTTCCTCGACAGCATTCACGTCCACGCCGGAGTGGAGCGCGCGCCCGACAGTCCCGTCCCGGCTCGCCGGCCTCCCTCCAGGCTGGCCCGGCGGCGGACGGTCTTCAAGATCTTGCTGACGTCGGTGGGCATCTCGGCGGTGGCCGCCGTCGTCTTCCCGGCCAAGGCGAGCCTCATCGCCCAACTGGCCGTCGACAACTGCCTGCTGGCCTACGTCGGTCAACTCGTGCGCTGGCGCGACGCCCGAGGCCCCGTGGGGGTGCCTGTTCCGGCTCCCGACGTGGTCCTGACGCCGTCGGCGGTGCGGCCCGCCCTGCGCATCGGCTGAGTTCCTGGTGACGGGCACCGGGGTGCTCCGGACGTAGTCCGAGCGAGCGGAGCGCGGCGCAGACGACCCCAAGGCCGACCAGAACGGCTGCCAGTAGGCTCGGCCCTTCGTGAAGATCTACACCCGAGCCGGCGACGACGGCACCACCGGATTGCTCTTCGGCGGGCGGGTGCGCAAGGACTCGCCGGTGACCACCGCCTGCGGTGACGTGGACGAGGCCCAGGCCGTCCTCGGTGTGGCGCGCAGCGCGGCCGATGCCACGCCCGAGCTCGATGCCCTCGTCGTCGGCATCCAGCGCCACCTGTGGGTGCTGATGGCGGAGTTGTCCACCGCCTCTGAGAGCCGGGGAAAGCTGCGTGCCGGCCAGACCCTCGTGACGGCCGACATGGTCGCCGGCCTGGAGGTGCTCATCGACGACCTGGCGGCGCGCGCCGACCCTCCCACCGAGTTCGTCGTCCCGGGCCAGGCCCCCAGCGCGGCGTTCCTCGACCTGGCCCGCACCGTCGTTCGCCGGGCCGAGCGCCACGCGGTGGCCGTGGCCGCCGAAGGGTCCCAGGTCGTGCCCTATCTGAACCGTCTCTCCGACCTCCTGTGGACCATGGCCCGTTGGTGCGAGGGTGAGTCCCTCACCGCCCGCTCACCGAAGCCGTGACGGCCACCGGTACCAGCCATCGACCTGCGACCACCGGCCTGCGACCCACCGCCCTGCGACCCAGCGACCTGCGACTCGGCGATATGGAAGGAACAGCCTGATGGTACTGATTTGCACCCTCGATGCCGAGGCGCCGACCGATGTCGCCGTGCTGGGTGTGCCCGTGTTCTCCGGCGGCGAGGTGCCGGCCGGCGCCGGGGCCGAGCTCGACGGTCACTGGCTGAACGAGCGCCACTTCGAGGCGAAGCCGGGTGAGACCCTCGCCCTGCCCGCCGACGACGGCACCACGGTGATCGCCGTCGGCATGGGCGCCAGTGACGACGTGACGGCCGAGACCCTCCGCAAGGGGGCCGCCGCCCTGGTGCGCGCCGCCTGGCACGCCCCGGCCGTGGCCACGACCCTCGTGGCCGCCGCCCCCGAGCTCGACGCCGCCGCCGCCGTCCAGGCCGTAGTCGAAGGCGCCGCTCTGGCCGCCTACCGCTTCACCCGCTACAAGGGCGACCCCCATCCGTGCCTGCTGGAAACGTTCACGGTCGTGGCCGAGGGCGGGGCCGCCGAGTCGGGCCTGCAACGGGGCAACCGAGTGGCGGCGGCGGTGACGATGGCGCGCGACCTGGTGAACGAGCCCGCCGGAGCCATGACCCCCACTCGCCTGGCCGACGTCGCCGCCGAGGCCGCTGCCGATGGTCGCCTGGAGCTCACCGTCTGGGACGAGGTCGACATCGCCGCCGAGAACCTCGGTGGTCTCCAAGGCGTGGCTCGGGGCTCCGACGAGCCGGCGCGGCTCATCCAGTTGGCGTGGGAGCCCTCCGAGCCCCGCGCCCGCATCGCCCTGGTGGGCAAGGGGATCACCTTCGACTCGGGAGGCCTGTCCATCAAGTCGGCCGAGGGCATGGAGACCATGAAGACCGACATGTCGGGAGCCGCAGCGGTGCTGGCCACCATGGCCGCTCTGCCCGACCTGGCGCCCGACGTGGCCGTGCTGGGCATCGTCCCCGCCACCGAGAACATGCCCGGCGGCCACGCCACCAAGCCCGGCGATGTGCTCGAGGCCCGCAACGGCAAGACCATCGAGGTGCTCAACACCGACGCCGAAGGACGGCTGGTGCTGGCCGACGGCCTTTCCCTGGCCGTGGAGGCGGGGGTGGACGCCATCGTCGACCTAGCCACTCTGACCGGCGCGTGCATGGTGGCCCTCGGGCCCAAGATCGCCGGCCTCATGGGCAATCACGACGGCTGGGTCCACCAGGTGCGCACGGCCGCCGACCGAGCGGGCGAGAAGGTGTGGCCCCTCCCGCTGCCCCAGGAGTACCGCCGTTCCATCGACTCCGAGATCGCCGACGTGAAGAACATCGGCTCCGATCGCTACGGCGGGGCGCTCACCGCCGGGCTGTTCTTGCGCGAGTTCGTGGCTGACGTGCCGTGGGCCCACCTCGACATCGCCGGTCCCGCCCGCAGCGGAGACGACGACGGCTACGTCCGCAAGGGCGGCACCGGATGGGGCGTGCGGACGCTGCTGGAACTGGTGTGCTCCTTGGACCCGCCCGACCCCACGCACGGGTCGCCGCCTCCAGCCTGACGTGGGAGAGTGAGGCATGGCGGGCACGGGTCCTCCAGACGGCGGCCGTCGACGGCCCCCGAGGCCCCGTCAGCCGCCACATCGGAGGCATCCACGTCCGGGGCGCCAGTGACGCAACCGCTGCTGCTCGCCGCCAGGTAGGGCCGGCCCGGTGGTGACCGACCTGGCGCGCCCTGCGGACACCGGAGACGGTCAGGCGACCCGACCACCCGACGCGCCGGGCCCGACCCTGCGCTATCGCGCGCCCCTCGACGGGCTGCGGGCGCTGGCGGTGATGGCGGTGCTGGCCTACCACGGCGACCTGGCGTGGGCCCGGGGTGGCTTCATCGGAGTGGACGTCTTCTTCGTCCTCAGCGGCTTCCTCATCACCGGCCTGATCCTCGTCGATCACCGCAACTACGGCCGGGTCCGCCTCGGGCGGTTCTGGCGTCGCCGGGCCCTGCGCCTGCTTCCCGCCCTGGTGGTGGTGCTGGTCGGCGTCTCGGTCGCCGTCCCCCTCCTGGCTCCCGACCAGAACTGGCGCCTGGGCGACGACCTGCTGGCGGCGCTGGCCTATGTGAGCAACTGGCGCCTCATCTACCAGCATCAGTCCTACTTCCAGGCCTTGGGGCGGCCACCGGTGCTGCAACACCTCTGGAGCCTGGCGGTGGAGGAGCAGTTCTATCTGGTGTGGCCCGTCGTCGTCGCCATCGCCTTGCGCGCGGGGATGACCCGCAGGCGGATGGTGCGCCTGATCGTGGTGGCCGCCGTCGGGTCGGCCGCCCTGATGGCCTCCCTTTACCGGCCCGCCGACGACCCGTCGCGCGTCTACTACGGCACCGACACCCGCGCCGCCGCCCTGCTGGTAGGCGCCGCCCTGGCCTTTCTGTGGAACTGGGGCCGGGCCACCCGCACCGTCGGCGGGTCCGACCCGGATGCGGAGGCCCCGTCGGCCCCGACGCCGGCGCCCCGCCGGGGCCGGGCCATCGCCGGCCGGGCCCTCCTGGAGGCGGCCGGGGTGGCCTCGCTGGTGGGCCTGGGCCTGTGCGTGAGGGGCCTCGACCAGCTGCGGCCCGGCCTGTACCGCGGCGGGTTCCTCGGCGTGGCCCTGCTGGCGGCGGTGGCCGTCGCCGTGGGTGCGGCCGAGCGGCGCACGTTGGTGGGCCGGGCCCTCGGCTGGCGGCCCCTCGTGTGGCTAGGCCGGCGTTCCTACGGCGTGTACCTGTGGTTCTGGCCGGTCTACATGCTCACCCGGCCCCACGCCGACATCGACCTCACCGGTTACCCCCTGTTCGCCCTGCGCGCCACCATCACCGTGGCCCTGGCGGCTGCCTCCTACCGTCTGGTGGAGATGCCGATCCGGTCCGGAGCCCTGTCGAGGACCTGGTCGGCCCTGTCGAGGACCTGGTCGGCCCAGTCGAGGACCTGGTCGGCCCTGTCGAGGACACGGTCGGCCCAGTCGAGGACACGGGGCTCGCGGCCGAACCGCCGGGAGGCCAGGCGGGCCACGGCCTGGACGATGGCCGTCGTTCTGGCCGTCGCCGCCATCGCCGCGGGGGTTATCGTGCACCGCCGCACCCCCACCACCACCGCATTCCTGGTGGAGGGCCGGTCGGCGCTGCGCCAGGTGCCGCCCGACAGGACGGTCGAGCCGGGATCGGCGACGACCACCCTCTCCCAGGATCCGACGACCACCGTCGCCCCGCTGGAGCCCACTACCGCTCCGCCCCCGCCGGAGCCGGCCGACAGTGTCCCCGTGCCCACGGCGCCGGCCGACACTGCGGTGGTGGCGGCGACCGCCGCCCACGGCCGGATCACCGCCATCGGCGAGTCGGTGCTGATGGAGGCCGAGCCAGAGCTGGCGGCGGCGCTGGACGACCTCGCGCTCGAGGCTGCCGTCGGTCGCCAGATGGAGGGGACGATCAAAGCCGTCCAGGCCCTGCACGACGCCAGAGCCCTGGGCGACGAGGTCGTCGTGCAAGTGGGCAACAACGGCACCGTCACCAGTGACGAGTTCGACCAGCTGATGTCGTTGCTGTCGGGTGCCCGCCGGGTGGCGGTGGTCAACGTGAAGGTGCCCCGGGTATGGGAGGAGTCGAACAACGACGTGCTCGCCTCCGGGGTTTCCAAATGGCCCAACGCGGTGTTGCTCGATTGGCACCGCCTGGGGTCGGCCAACCCCGACGTGTTCCTCGACGACGGTGTCCACCTGCGGCCCGACGGCGTGCGCCTCTACACCCAGCTGATCCTGTCCGGCCTCTGATCGGGGACCGGATCGCGGCCGTACGCCCTCGGTGCAGTAGTGTTCTATGGCAGTTGAAATATCTGGCGACCATGTCAAGGGAGATGCGGGATGAAGACCAGCCGTTTTTTGCGGGCCCGGGCAGTTGTGCCTGCCGCCATGCTCGTCGGAGGCGCCGGTCTCCTCGTGACCCAGTTGGCTTCGAATGCGCCTGCATCCGAGACGCCACAGATCCAGAGCTTCCACCTGCGCGCCGCCAACAGCGGCAAGGACGCCACCGTCGCCGGTGGCTCGATGGCTGACGGGGCCAGGGTCATCCAGCTCCCGGCGACCGCGCTCAACGACCAGGGCTTCGTGCCCCTG
>DATAQC010000007.1:0-4106 GCA_036264885.1 Acidimicrobiales bacterium
GGGCCGACCTGGCCGACCTGCAGGCCTGTTGGGACGCCCAGGGAGGCGTCGAGCGGGCCGGGGCCATCGCCTACGGCTACCTGCGGGCTGGGGGCGACCCCCGGGCCCTGGTGGCGGCCCTGGCTCATTGCCTGCTGGCCGAGGACGCCGCCTTCCACTGGTACCAGACGGTCGAGGCGGCCGTCGCCCAGTTCCAGGCCTGGCCCGCAGGTGCGGAGGAGGGTGCCCTCATCCTCACCGGCACCGCCCGCTTCCTGGCCGCCCACACCCCCACCCGCCGCGAGCTCCCCCACGTCGTCACCATCGCCGCCCGCCTCCGTCGCGGCGACGACCTGTTCGACGAGAACTGACGCCGCCCCGCTGCATTGGGCCTGCCGGGCCTCGGCCGGACGCTGGCGCCGCTCAGCCGACGTCGTCGGGCTCCGGCTCCCCGGTGGCGTCGGCGTCGGTGGCGGCCTGGCGGTGGCGGCGCCAGGCGGCTTCGGCCCGGGACACCACCTCCCGCAGGGGCAGGCCGCTGCGTGACGCCGCCCGGGCAGCGTCGTCGTATTCCACCTTGGTGCGCCCCGGCGAGACCTTCACCCGAACGGGCAGGCCCTCGACCTCCACCTCGTGCAGCCCCCGGGCCGACGGCCAGCGCTGCATGGTCTGGCCCCGGAGGCCCAGCGACCCCGTCTGGGCCATCATCACCTGCCCCAGCTGGGTGGTCAGGGCGGGGTCGCACAGGGCGCTCACCGTGTGGGCGGGGCGGCCCTTCTTCATCACGATGGGCGTGATCCATGCGTCGTGGGCGCCGGCGTCGATGAGGGCGCCCACGGTGTGGGCCAGTGTCTCGCCGGCGGCGTCGTCCACGTTGACCTCCAACAGCACCACGGGCTGGCCGGGCGTACGCCCGGGCTCGGCGCCTTCGGCCGCAGGCACGGCATGGCCGAGCACGACCTGGGTCATGTTGGGCAAACCGTCGAGGTCGCGCGTACCGGCGCCGTAGCCGGTGGCGTCCACCACGAGGGGCGGAAGCGGGCCCCAGCCGGTGGACATGGCCGCCAGCAGGGCGGCACCGGTGGGGGTGGTGAGCTCGAGCTGGATGTCACGCCCGTAGGTGGGCGCCCCCCGGAGGAGCTCGAGCACGGCGGGGGCGGGGTTGGACAGCGCCCCGTGAGCGGCGCGCACCATCCCCATGCCGGTGGCGACGGGGCTGGCGCACACGGTGGAGACGTCGAGGATCTCGAGGGCGGCGCAGGTGCCCACCACGTCGACGATGGCGTCGATGCCGCCCACCTCGTGGAAGTGGACCTGCTCGGTGGGCCGGCGGTGCAGGCGCCCCTCGACCTCGGCCAGCGCGGCGAACGTGGCCTGGGCGCGGTCACGCACCCGGGGGGGCAGGCGGGCCTCGTCGACCAAGCCGGAGATGTGGGCGTAGGTGCGGACCACGCCGTCGTCGGGGGCGTGGACGACGGCACGGGTGGCGGCGATGCCGCCCCGCAGCACCGCCTCCACGTCGAGTGACCATCCGGCGACGGGCAGGCGGGCGATGAGGGTGCGCACCTCGTGCAGGTCGGCCCCGGCGTCGAGCAGCGCGCCGAGGGCCATGTCGCCGGCGATGCCGGCGAAGCAGTGGAACCACGCCACCCTGCGCTCCGCCGTCTCACTCCCGACGTCCAGGGGCGGGGTCATTGCAGGAGCCGAGCCACTGCGCAGGCGGCGCCGAAGCCGTTGTCGATGCCGACCACGGTGAGGCCGGCGGCACACGACGACAGCATCGACAACAAGGCGGTGACTCCCTCGAGGGCAGCGCCGTAGCCGACGCTGGTGGGCACGGCCACCACCGGCGCGGGCGTGATGCCGCCGACCAGGCTGGGCAGGGCGCCGTCCATGCCGGCGATCACCACCACCACGTCGGCGGCGGCCAGGTCGTCGACGGAGGCCAGCAGCCTGTGGACCCCGGCCACGCCGACGTCGGCCACCAGCACGGGTCTGAAGCCGTGGGCGGTGAGGGTGGCCGTGCACTCGTCGGCCACCGGGAGGTCGGCGGTGCCGGCGGTGAGGACGAGCACCCGGCCCGGACGTTCCGCCCCGCTCCGCCATGCCAGGCTGGCTCCGGTGCGCACGGCCCCGGGGTTGGCGTCGAGGGCTGCCGCCGCCTGGGTATCGTCGGCCCGGGTGAGCAGGACGGGCCCACCATCGGGCTCGGACAACAGCTCGGCGACGATCGCCGCGCACTGCTGGGGCGTCTTGCCGGGGGCGTACACCGCCTCCGGAAGCCCTTGACGCAGCACCCGGTGATGGTCGACACGTGCGAAGCCCAGGTCGGCGAAGGGCAGGCGACGCAGGCGGTGGACGGCGTCGTCGGGCGCGAGGACACCCGATCGCACGTCGTCCAGCAACCGGCGCAGGGTGATCTCGTCCACGGAGGCCATTATGCGCCGAGGCGCAAAATGCCGTGTCACCCGGGCAAAATGCCATGCCACCCGGACGAACGCTGCCCTAATGTCGCCTGAGATGACCGCCGTCGCCCCCGACCTCCGCGTGGCCTTTCTGGGCCCTCCGGGCACCTTCAGCGAGGAAGCCCTTCTGAGCCAGCCCGACCTGGCCGCGGCCCGGCTGCAGCCCATGCGGTCGTTCCCAGAGATCCTTGCCGCCGTGTCGTCGGGCCTGGTCGACGTCGGCTTCGTCGCTCTGGAGAACTCCATCGAGGGCACCGTTCGCCTCGTCATCGACGGCCTCGTCTTCGAGCACGACCTGCTCATCCAGCGCGAGGTCGAGCTCCCGGTGCGCCAGAACCTGATCGGCCCTTCGGGTACCCACCTCGACCAGATACGGCGGGTGGTGTCGATCCCCGTGGCCCTGGGCCAGTGCCAACGCTTCTTCGCCAGCCGTCTGCCCGGCGTGGAGTTCGTGGCATCGAACTCCACGTCCGAGGCGGTGGAGGCGGTGGCCGCCGATCGCAGGCCGGGCACGGTCGCTCTGGGGTCCGCCCTCGCCGCCAAGCTGTACGACCTCGAAGTGGTGGCCACCGGCATCGACGATCATCCCGAGAACGCGACCCGTTTCGTCGTGGTCGCCCGCTCAGGTGTCCCCGCGCCGACCGGTCACGACAAGACCAGCATCGTGTGCTTCCAGGACGACGACCACCCGGGGAGCCTGCACGGCATCCTCGGGCAGTTCACCGCCCGCAACATCAACCTCACCCGGTTGGAATCGAGGCCCACCAAGGCCAGCCTGGGCAACTACTGCTTCATCATCGACCTCGAAGGCCACGTCGACGACGAGGTGGTGGCCGACTGCCTCCGCGACCTGCGGGCCCAGTTGACCAACGTGAAGTTCCTGGGGTCGTACCCGGCGGCGGGCGACGACGGGCCCTCCATCCGGCGCCATGCCGAGGCCGCCTGGCGGGCGGCCGACGAGTGGGTGGCGTCGCTGCGGGCCCAGGTGCGCCGGTAACCTCGACCTCGACGGAGGGATGGCAGAGCGGCCGAATGCGAGGCTCTTGAACAGCCTTGGACGAGAGTCCCGTGGGTTCAAATCCCACTCCCTCCGCCAACTCTGCGATTGTGAAGAGCCGACGTATCAGGTGAGAATCGTGGAGCCGACCTGCGCGCGGTTCCCGGCCAAGAAGGTCGCGGTGGTGGCGTGCATGGATGCACGCCTGAACGTGTCCACTGTTCTGGGCCTCGACGACGGCGACGCCCACATCATCCGCAAAGCCGGCGGCATCGTCAGCCTCGACGCCCTGCGCTCCCTGGTGACTGGAAACGACGGACCGACGCGGGCTCAGAGATCGAGTCCCCGGGGATAGCGCGGGAGCCGAACCGCCAGGAATCCCTCTAGGCTCTGGTAGCCATGGCGGCAGAGACATCGGGAGCGGTGCCGAGGGACGCCATGTTGCTGGCCCTGCTGGCCGACCCGGGCCTCCCCGCCGAGGTTGCCGAGGTCGTGGCCGGCGAGTTGCCCAAAGCGCTCTCCCAAGAAGTGAGTGACGAGGTCACGTGGCGGGTCGAGGTGGAGTGCGAGCGCCTGGCCCTCGACCGCCACGGCGAGCTCGGACTCGCCGACGTGGCGGGCAACGCCGCCGAGGGCCAGGAGCGGGACATGGTGATCTACCTCAC
>DATAQC010000002.1:0-2687 GCA_036264885.1 Acidimicrobiales bacterium
GACCGGGCTGGTGTTCCGGTTCGGCCCCCAGGCCCGGCTCTGGAACGCCCGCGCCCTGCCCTTCTGGTACCTGTGCGTGTTCCTCCTGGCCGGTGTGGCCGTGGTCGAGGCCGTCGGTCTGCTCGGACGCCTGATCGCCGAGGACCCCGACCGCCCGCCACGAGCGGTCGGCGTGGCCGCCCCCTTGGTGGCGGCCCTGGCCGCCTGGCTCTTCGTGGCCGGGCCCCTCGGCGTCCTACCGGACTGGGCGCCCAAGCCCCCGAGCCCGGAGTCGACCTTCATCTCGGCGTGGGCCAAGTGGAACTACAGCGGCTACGAGGGCAAGCCCGCCTACCCCGAGTACAAGGGGATCATCGACACCATGGCCCGGGTCGGGCGCACCACCGGCTGTGGGCGGGCCCACTGGGAGTATGACTCGTCCCTCGACCGCTTCGGCACCCCGATGGCCCTGATGTTGCTGCCCTACTGGACCAACGGCTGCATCGACTCCATGGAGGGCCTCTACTTCGAGTCGTCGGCCACTGTGCCCTACCACTTCCTGTCGGCCGCCGAGCTGGCCAAGGCGCCGTCCAACCCTATGCGCGACCTGCCCTATCGCAGCCTCAACGTGGCCGCCGGCGTCCGTGACCTCCAACTGCTCGGGTCGAAGTACTACCTGGCCTTCTCGCCCGAAGCGGTGAGCCAGGCCAAGTCCGACCCCCTGTTGCACGAGATCGCCCAGACCGGCGCCTGGCACGTGTTCGAGGTGGCGGGATCGGAGCTGGTGACCCCTCTGGCCTTCAAGCCCAATGTCGTCAGCGGCACCGCCCTGGGCTCCCAGCAATGGTTGGGGATCTCGGTCGACTGGTTCAACGACCCATCCCGTCGGGCCATCCCCCTCGCCGCCTCCGGTCCCAAGGACTGGCCCAGGGTGAAGGCGTCGTCGGTCAAGGGCACCTCGGAGAACGGCACGGCCACCGTGGTGGGAACCGACGTCTCCGTGCCCCCGCCCACGGCGGAGCCGGTGGCACCCACCCAGGTGCGCAACATCCGCCAGGGTGACGACACCCTGTCCTTCGACGTCGATCGCACCGGCTCCCCCGTGCTGGTGAAGGTCTCCTACTTCCCCAACTGGAAGGCGTCGGGGGCCAAGGGGCCCTGGCGGGTCACCCCCAACCTCATGGTCGTCATCCCCACGTCGAAGCACGTGAGCCTGCACTACGGGTACACGCCAGTCGACGCCGGTGGATGGCTCCTGACCTTTGCCGGCATCGGGTTGGCCGTGGTCGTGCGGCGCCATCCCGTGGTCATCGACGACGACCGTGACCAGCCCCAGGCGGCCGGGCCGCCCGCTCCCCACGCCGATGCCTCCGCCGGCGAGGAGCCCAGCCGAGTCACCACCGCCACCACGACGGTCGCCTCACCGGGCCCCTGAGCCCGACCCACCCGGTTACCGTGCTCGCGTGAATCTCGGCTACCAAGGCGACGCCCTCGTGGATGCAGAAGCTGCCCCCGAGGCGCCGCCGACCGCTCCCGAGGGCCGAGCGATCACCGTCTGGGGGGCACTGGCGGCTGCCGCCGTGGTGGTGGGCGTGGTGGTGCGGTTCACCGCCAACTCCCACCTGTGGCTCGACGAGGCACTGTCGGTGAACATCGCCCGCCTCCCGTTGTCGCGCCTACCCGAGGCGCTCCGCCATGACGGGGCGCCGCCGTTGTACTACGTGATCCTGCACGGCTGGATGGAGGTGTTCGGCACCGGCACCATCGCCGTGCGGGCCCTGTCCGGCGTGTTCGCGGTTGCCGCACTGCCCTTCATGTGGATCGCCGGTCGTCGCCTCGGTGGCCGACGGTTGGCCGCCGTGGCCCTGGTGACCCTGGCCGCGTCGCCCTTCGCGGTGCGCTACGGCACCGAGGCCCGCATGTACTCACTGATGACCTTGCTCGCCCTCCTCGGGTGGCTGGCCCTCGGCGACCTCCTCGAGCGCTTCTCGTGGCCCCGGGCGGCGGCGGTATCGATCCTCACCGGCATGCTCCTGCTGACCCACTACTGGTCTTTCTACCTGCTGGCCGTGGCCGTCGTCATCGTGATCCTGCGCGCCACACGACGGGGCCGCTCGGGCCCGGGGGCCAGTGAGGCTCGCCGGGCCCTCGTCGCCAT
The DNA here is from genome assembly GCA_036264885.1 of Acidimicrobiales bacterium. Lineage (GTDB taxonomy): Bacteria > Actinomycetota > Acidimicrobiia > Acidimicrobiales > AC-14 > DATAQC01. The sequence continues at coordinate 2,138 of DATAQC010000002.1, forward strand.
GGCCGTGGGCGGGCTGGCCTTCCTTCCCTGGGTGCCGAGCTTCCTCTACCAGCTCCGCCACACCGGCACCCCGTGGGCCGGTAGCCCCGACGTCCGCATTCTTTTCGACACCGTCTTCCAGTTCACCGGCGGCTTCTGGGACCCCGGGTTCATCTTCGGCATCCTGGCCTGGCTCCTCATCGTCGTGGCCCTGTTCGGCCGGCCTCTCGACGGCACCCGCATCGAGCTCGACCTGCGCACGCGGCCGGAGAGCCGGACGCTGGCCATTGTCGCCTTCGGCACCCTCGCGGTGGCCTATGTGGCCGGGGTCATCGGCCAGTCCGGGTTCGCGGTGCGCTATGCCGCCGTGCTGTTCCCCTTCGTGGTGCTGCTCGTCGCCCTGGGCGTCACCCGCTTCACCAACCCCCGGGTGTTCCGGGGTGTCGCTGCCGCCTGCGTCGTCCTCGGCTTCATCGCCATCACGCCCAACGTGTTCGGCGAGCGCACCACCGCCGCCAAGGTGGCCCGCGTGCTGGACGCCCAGGCCCGTCCCGGCGACGTCGTCGCCTAC
>DATAQC010000005.1:0-31356 GCA_036264885.1 Acidimicrobiales bacterium
TACTTGAACCCAAGGCCGAGCCGAGCGGTGTGCAACACGTGATCCCTCGCAGGTCGACGCTGAGCGGCCGATGGTCACTTATCCGCTGGTAAAGGCTCAAGGTTCAAGGCCTTGCCGGCGAGCTTCGAGAGCTGGTTGACCCGTCTGACGATGTACTCGGCGATCTGAGGATCGCTGCTGGAGGCTCCGGCGAACGACGGGATCACGTGGAAAAGGTGGAGGGGATGGAGGCATCGCTGCATCGCATGGTCCTCGATGGTCCACCACTCACCATGGACGACTCCGCTAGCCGGTTGGAACACGTACTGGTAGAGGTCGGCGAGGCCGGCTTCATGAGCCATCTGTCGCCACGTGACGCCGGAAAACGTTGGTTCCAGGCTTACGGGCTGGAAGTTCTGCGCCCACTCATTCCCGACCTGGGTTTCCAGCCGTTGGGACGCGTCGAGCAGCATCTGGGGGGCGGTGGAACCCATGGACGCGACCAGGTCATCCATGTGGAGCTTGAACAGCTTCCGCTTGCCGCGACCGTACTGGCGGTACCGCTCGTAGATTTCGGGACGTTGCAGGGGCATCCACGTGAGGAGGATCTCGGTCTCAGCGAGGATGCGGACGGTGGCCATGCCGTGCTCGCCGTTCCACATGTGAGGAGCCTGCACAAGCGCAGCCACGGCTCTCGCAGCGCGGCTGAACAGTCCAGTAACGACCTCATGCTTTGCTGGCCGGTATGGGTTGAAGGTTGAGTCGCGACCAATCGCGTGCTCGATAAAGTCGTTGACGATGACTTCCAACCGCGTTGCGAGAGATGCGGCATGGTTGCCCTGGTCATCACCGGCGTCTCGACTAGGCGAACCCTCTCGGTTCGGCTCCGCAGGCTCGGAGGCCTCCAGGCTTTCCTCGGGCACGCATGGGGTCTGAGAGCGGCTCTGTTGCCAGAAGTCCGTTGCCCACTTCGCCCGTTCGGCTTCGACGTCGGAGTCCTGGTACACCTCCGCACCCTTCATCGCCCCGAATGAGGCTCCGATCACGACATCCGCTCGTGCGTGCTTCTGAGGAACCGCTGGGTAGTCCTGGAGCAACTCTACGATCGTCGGATCGAACTCGCCCGATCGGGTAACCACGCGCCACGTGATCGGCGTCATCTTCACCAGCGCTGTCAGGTGTTCGTCGGTCGCAACCCTCATCACAGAGTCTGTGAGGTCGTCCATCACCGCTGCGGCCGCTTCCGGCGTGAGGATGTCTCGTCGACCGTCTCGACAGACGAGCCAAGCACCCGGGAGGTTGTCGTAGAGATTGGCTAGGTCTCGCAGGAGTTCTGGGCACCACTGCGGGTGGCCGTCCAGAAAGGCGCGAGCTCGCGCACGAGAACCCTCGGGCACTCTGTTCAGCGCGGTCAAACGGCCGTCGAAGCGGAGCACCGACTCCTCCAGGAAGTTCGTACCTAGTTCAGTGACTGCGGCCTGTTGGAGGCTCTCGTAGCGCTGAAGTCCACGCTCCCCGTGACGGGCGACGAGGATCAGCGGCCAAAGCATGTCCGGAAGGTCCTCCCGCACCCATTCGGCCAGAACGAATTCGGGAAACGCGATAAGGCTCGGCGTATAGATTCGTCCTCGTCGGAAGTGGCCGGCGAGGGTGCCATCCTTCTGTTGCGTGCCTCTCGGATCTTGGGCCATCAGCCCGGCTCACTCAGGCCCAGTCGGCCAGTCGCGCGGCCGTCTTGTCGTTCTACCGGCACCGCTAGCAGCTCCGGTGCCGACCTGGCGCTCGAATTGGGCATGCTCATCTCTTGCAGCGTAACAATGGCATATGACAAGCAACTCAAATTTCGAGGCCATTATGTTGCCAGAGCGTTTGCTACCGCTACTAAGTGTCTCACCTGCGGGTTTGCCGAATTAGGCCAGCGGTTACTTGAACCAGATGCGCTGGTAGTCGCGGCTCTGGGGGTGCACGAGAAGGGCCACGAGGGCCACCTCGAAGAGCAGGTTGAGGATCTGGGTGCCGGCGATGGGGTTGCCCAGGTACCAGAACCGCACTGCGAACGGAGCCACCGCCATGACGATGCCGAGGATGTAGCCCCACTTGCGCTCGTTGGCGATGCCGAAGGCGGCCGCCGGCTGGCCGACCACGAACACCAGGCCGAGGAGGCCGAGGGCGCCGCCCACCAGCACCGCCAGGAACTCGAGAACCCCGTTGAGGTACAAGAGCAACACGGCGATCTGCAGCGTCTGGGGCTGCGCGGGATTCAAGAAGCGCTGCTCTGACATGGCCGACAGTCTGCCAGGCGGCGTGCTACGCCGGGTTGGACCGTCCACCGTCTGTGGCGCCGAGGCCCGGCGCCGATGAGAGAGGCGCGGTGAACGTCCGAGCGGCCAGCTGGCCGCAGGCGGCGTCGATGTCGGTGCCCCGGTTGCGGCGGACGGTGGCGTTGACACCGAGGGAGCGCAGGCGGTCCCGGAAGGCCCGCACGCCAGCCGGCGGCGTACCCCGGGTGAGGTATCCGGGCGTGGGGTTGAGGGGGATGAGGTTGACGTGGGCGGCGAGGGGCCGGGCCAGCGCCGCCAGCTCGTCGGCGTCTCGGGCGCCGTCGTTCACCGAGTCGATCAGTGCCCACTCGAACGAGAGGCGCCGGCCCTTGGCGTCGTGCCAGGTCCGGCAGGCGTCGACCAGCACGGGCAGGGGCCATCGCCGGTTGATGGGGACGAGCTGGTTGCGCAGCTCGTCGTTGGCCGCGTGCAGGGAGACGGCGAGGTTGACCGGCAGGCTTTCGGCCGCCAGGCGCAGTATGCCGGGCACGATGCCGACGGTGGACACCGTGAGGTGGCGGGCCGACAGGCCGACCTCGCCGTGCAGCCGCTCGACGGCCGCCCAGGTGGCGGCGTAGTTGGCCAGCGGTTCGCCCATGCCCATGAACACCACGTTGGACAGGCGCCGGGGCAGGGCAGCCCGTCGGGCCCGCACGACCTGCTCCACGATCTCGCCACTGGTCAGGTGACGGCGAAAGCCCGCCTGGCCGGTGGCGCAGAAGCTGCAGGCCATGGCACACCCGGCCTGGGAGGACACGCACACGGTGGCCCGTCCCGGATAGTGCATCAGCACCGTCTCCACCGCCGAGCCGTCGCTCAGCGACCAGAGCCACTTCACGGTGTCGGCGCCCTCGCTCACCGAGGTGGCGGCCAGAGCCAGGCCTGGGGGCAGGGCGGCGGCCAGGCTGCGGCGCAGCGGTCCGGGCAGATCGGTCATCTCCGCCGGTGCCAGCCCCTGGTGGAGTGCCCGCCACACCTGGCCGGCGCGGTACGCCGGCTCACCGGCCAGCAGCCCGGCCAGCTCGTCGGCGCTCAGGTCGAGGGGCACAGCCATCCCTCGATGATGGACCACCGCACCGCGCTGCGGTCGAAGGCGACTCGGGGCGGGTAGATTTCAGCCACTGTCATGGCCCGCCGACCCGCCGACTCACCCCCGCCGCTCCCGGCCGACGACCGTACCGCCGGTCACTCCGAGGTGCTCCCCGAGCCGCCCGAGCCCCATCACCGCAACATCCAAGGGGGGACAGCGCGCGCCGCCGTCTTCGGGATCAGCGACGGCCTGGTGTCCAATGTCGCACTGATCCTGGGCGTGGCTGCCGCCCACCCGGCCGCCGGGTTCGTCCGCCTGGCCGGTCTGGCCGGCCTCATCGGCGGCTCGGTCTCCATGGCGGCGGGGGAGTTCGTCTCCATGACCGCCCAGAAGGAGCTCCTCGAGCGGGAGCTGGAGATGGAGCGCCTGGAGCTCAAGCGCCGTCCCGATCACGAGCGCCGCGAGCTCGTGCAGCTGTACCGGTCCCGGGGCATCGAGGCGGCGGTGGCCGAGGACCTGGCCGAGGCGCTCATGCGCGACCCCAAGGTCGCGCTCGAGACCCACGCCCGCGAGGAGCTGGGGATCCACCCCGAGTCGCTGGGCGCCCCTGTGGCCGCCGCCGTTTCGTCGTTCCTGGCATTCTCCGCCGGGGCCCTCATCCCGCTCCTTCCCTGGTTCTTCGCCACGGGCACGGCGGCGATCATCGTCTCCATGGTGCTGGGCGTGGTCTCGGCCCTGGTGGTCGGAGCGGCGCTGGCCAGCTTCACCGGACGGCCGGTGGTCCGCTCCGCCGGGCGTCAGCTTCTGTGGTCAGCGGTGCCGGCGGCGGTCACCTACGTCATCGGTTCGGCGGTGGGCGTGGGAACCGCCTGAGCGGCGGCTTCGACATCGGCCGTGTAGGCCCGGTCGACGTGGTCGACGGTGAAGCCGAGGCTCTCGTAGAGGTGCAGGGCAGGCGCGTTGTCGCCGTCGACGTAGAGCATGGCCGTGCCCAGGCCCCGGTCGGCCAGCCAGTCCAGTCCGGCAAGGGCCAGCGCCCGGCCCAGCCCCAGCCCCTGGAAGTCAGGGTCGACGGCGATGACGTAGATTTCGCCCAGCGGCGGGTCGTTGTCGGGATGGACCTTGGTCCAGCAGAACCCAGCCAGGCGCCCGTCGCGCTCGTGGAGGAGGAAGCCGTCGGGGTCGAACCACGGCTGGGCCTCCCGGTCGGCCAGGGTGGCGGCGTCCCAGCCTCCCTGTTCGGCGTGCCAGTTGAAGGCGCGGTTGTTGACCTCCAGCCACGCCTGTTCGTCCTCGCCCACCCGGAAGGGGCGCACCGCCAGCGCCGACGGCCCGGCGGCGTGCTCGTGCTCCAGGGGTAGGGGGCGACGGAGCTGGCGCAGCTCCCGGCCCCGCTTCAGCCCGACGGCTTCGGCGATCCGGTCGTGCTCGGGCCCGGGCTTGGGCACCCACAGGTGCACGTGGCCGCCCCCCTCGGCGCGCACCACGCCCAGCGCGGTGTCGACCAGAGTGGTGCCGATGGTGGGGTCGCTGTCGCGGTGGTGGGGGTCGACGACGAACTCGAGGGCCCAGTTGTGGCCCCGCCCGTCGCCCTGCCGGGTGAGCTGGGCGTAGCCGACGGGATGGCTGTGGCCCGGCTCCCATGCCACCAGACCGGCGAAGCCGGCGCGCCCTCCGTGCACCAGGTCGAGCCACTGGTGCTCCCCGAGGGGCGCATGGCCGTCGACTCTGGTGGCCACATCGAGCAGCTCGGCCACGGCGGCGATGTCGCCGCGACCCATCTGGCGCTTCACCTCCAAATGGCCCACGGCGGTCGACAGTAGTGGGCCTAGTCTGCTGCGGTGGGCAGCCCCCGTACGCCCGGTGGAAGGGCCCGGCTGACCGTGGCCCGCCTTGGCGACGAGTACCCCGGAAGCGCGGCCGACCTGTGCGCCCTGCGGTTCGCCAGCCCCTTCCAGCTCCTGACGGCCACCATCTTGTCGGCCCAGACGACCGACGAACGGGTCAACCTGGTCACCCCCGGGCTGTTCTCGGCGTGGCCCACGCCCTCCGACCTGGCCGCCGCCGACCCCCGAGAGGTGGAGGAGCGCATCAAGTCGATCGGGTTGTTCCGGGCCAAGGCCCGGTCGTTGGTGGGCATGGCCGCCGCCCTGCAGGACCGCTTCGGCGGGGAGGTGCCCGTGGCCATGGACGACCTGGTGACGCTGCCCGGTGTCGGGCGCAAGACGGCCAACGTGGTGCGCAGCGTGGGCTTCGGGCTGCCGGGCCTGCCCGTCGACACCCACGTCGGGCGCCTGGCCCGACGCCTGGGCCTGACGGCCGAGACGGACCCGGTCAAGGTGGAGGCCGACCTCGACGCCCTGGTGCCGGCGGCCGAGCGAGGCGCCCTCAGCCTGCGCCTCATCCTGCACGGCCGCCGTGTCTGCCAGGCGCGCCGACCCCGCTGCGGCGCCTGCGTCCTGGCCGACTTCTGCCCCTCGGCGGCAGCTGCCGGCCGGCGGTGAAGAATCACCACGGCCCGGGAACAAAAGTCCCCTCAGGGTGCGTTATTCTCAGCGAAGGGACCAGGTACCCGCCACCTAGGTCCCGCTGGCGGTCAACGGGTTCCGCCGCCCGAACCGCCCGCTGACGGCGCCCCCACGGGGCGCCGTCAGCCGCGTCCGGCCTCGCGCAGCGCGTCGGCCACGGCGGCCAGCCGGCGAGCCGCCTCGGTGAGGGCCCGTTCGACCTCGAACAGCTCCTGGGAGACGCTCAGGGCGCCTCTGCCACGGGGCACACGGTCGTCGTTGCCGGCGGCGGCCGCCTCAGCGATGGCGGCGACGCGCCGGACCAACTCGTCGACGCTGGCGGCCATGGACGACAGCTCCGAGCCACGGAATGCATCAGCATGTGCAGGGGTCACCGCTCGGGTCTAGCACCGGCCGCACCCAAGTAGGATTGGCCGTCATGCTCACCCGTCTCGACCTGCGGGGCGCAGGTCGAGACCTTCGGGCTCGCCTGCCTCGCCCGGCCCAGCCCGGCGCCGGCCCCGTCGAGGCCGTGCGCCAGATCCTGGCTGCGGTGGCGGCCCGCGGTGACGCCGCCGTGCGCGAGTACACCGAGCGCTTCGACAGCGTGGCCATCGACGACCTGCGCGTGCCGCCGGCCGAGCTGAAGACGGCCCTGGAGGACACCCCGACTCCCCTGCGCCAGGCCCTGGAGGCGGCGCACGAGGCCATCACCACCTACCACCGGGCCCAGGTGCGCGTCGACAGCCGCCACGAGGGTGACGGCATCGTCGTCCGGGAGTTGCGCCGGCCCATGGCCCGGGCCGGGTTGTACGCCCCCGGGGGCCGGGCCCGCTATCCGTCGACGGTGCTCATGACGGCGGTGCCGGCGCGTGAAGCGGGGGTGGGCGAGTTGGTCCTGTGCGTGCCCCCCCAACCCGACGGCCGGATCGCCGGCGTCACCCTTGCGGCCGCCGCTCTGGCCGGCGTCGACGAGGTCTACCGCATCGGTGGCGCCCAGGCGGTGGCGGCGATGGCTTACGGCACCGAGACCATCCGCCCCACCGACGTCATCGTCGGTCCCGGCAACATCTACGTGGCCATTGCCAAGCGGGAGGTGGCGGCGTCGGGGCTGGTCGGCATGCCCTCGGGTTTCGCCGGGCCCTCCGAGGTCGTGGTCGTGGCCGACGAGACGACGCCGGTCGAGTTCGCCGCCATCGACGTCATCGTGCAGGCCGAGCACGGGCCCGACGGGTTGGCCTGGTTGATCACCTGGTCCGACGACGTGGCCGATGCCGTGGGCGAGGCGGTGGAGCGCCTGGTGGCCGATTCTCCCCGTCGGGCCGACCTCGAGGCCACCCTCGCCACCGGTGGCTACGCCGCCGTCGTCGACGGTCCCCGGGAGGCGGTCGAGGTGGCCAACATCATCGCCCCGGAGCACCTGCAGCTCATGTGCGCCGATGCCGAGGAGCTCCTACCCCTCGTCCGCAACGCCGGTGCGGTGTTCTGCGGGCTGTCGTCGCCGGCGGCCATCGGCGATTACCTGGCCGGCCCCAGCCACGTGCTGCCCACCAACGGTTCGGCCCGGTTCTCCAGCGGGTTGCGGACCGATGACTTCACCCGCCACCTCCACGCCGTCATCGTCGACGAGGCGGCGTTGGCACGGGTGGCCCTCCACGTGGTGGCCATGGCCGAGGCCGAGGGGCTGTCGGCCCACGCCGCCTCGGTGACGATCCGCGGCGACACCCTCGCCCCTGAGCCACGATGACGGGCCTGCGAAGCGCGGGCTTGACCGTCCGTGACGACCTGACCGGCATCGAGGGTTACCACTCGCCCCAGGTGAGCGTCGACGTCCGCCTCAACACCAACGAGTCGCCCTACCCGCCGCCCGACGGATGGCGGCAGGCCTTTCTCGACGAGCTGGCCACCGTGGCCTTCCACCGTTACCCGGACCGCCAGGCCGTAGCCCTCCGCCAGGCCCTGGCCGCGTTCCACGGGGTCCGCCCCGACCAGGTCTTCGCCGCCAACGGCTCCAACGAGGTCCTCCAGGCCCTGTGCCTGGCCTACGGGGGCAGCGGGCGCACGGCGGCGGTGTTCGAGCCCACCTACGCCTTGCACAGCCACATCGCCCGCATCACCGGCACCGATGTCGTCGTGGGGGTCCGCACCGAGGACTTCGGCGTCGACCTGGCCGCGGTCCGTCGCCTCCTGGTCCGAAGCGACGCATCCCTCACCTTCTTGTGCTCGCCCAACAACCCCACCGGCACGGTCGACGCCCCGTCCACCACCGCCGCCGTGGTGGCCGCCGCCCCCGGGCTGGTGGTCGTCGACGAGGCCTACGGCCAGTTCACCCCCCGGTCGGCCATCGGCCAGGTCGCCGACGGCGTCAACCTGGTCGTGGTGCGCACGTTCTCCAAGACCTGGGCCCTCGCCGGTCTGCGGCTGGGCTACTGCGTGGCTCCTGCCGAGGTGGTGGCCGCCCTCGACGCCGTCACTCTGCCCTACCACCTCGACGCCGCCACCCAGGCAGGCGGGCGTCTGGCCCTCGGGTTCCGGGTGGAGATGGAGGCCCGCGTCGCCACCCTGGTGGCCGAGCGCGACCGCCTGGCCGCGGCCCTGGGCGAGCTCCCCGTCGACACGTGGCCGTCGGGCGCCAACTTCATCCTCTTCCGGCCCCGCCTGCGGGCGGGCGCCGCGGTGTGGGCCGACCTGGTCGAGCGATCGGTGCTGGTGCGCGACTGCTCCACCTGGCCTGGCCTTGAAGGGTGCCTGCGGGTCACCGTGGGCACCCCTGAAGAAGACGACGCTTTTCTGACCGCCCTGGCCCAGGTCTGCCGATGACGGCTCGTACCGCCACCCGTTCGCGGGTGACCAAGGAGACGTCCATCGAGATCGCCCTCGACATCGACGGCCGGGGCCAGGCCACGGTGGCCACCGGGCTCCCGTTCTTCGACCACATGCTGTCGCAGCTGGGCAAGCACGGCGGCTTCGACCTCGACCTCACGGCCAGTGGCGACCTGGAGGTCGACGCCCACCACACGGTCGAGGACGTGGGGATCGCCCTCGGCGAGTGTCTCCGCCAGGCCCTCGGCGACAAGGCCGGTGTGCGGCGGTTCGCGTCGATGTCGCTGCCCCTCGACGAGGCGCTCGTCGAGGTGGCCCTCGACCTGTCGGGCCGGCCCTACCTGCACTACGCCATCGAGCCCGGCAGCGATCCCCTGGGCACGCCGGCCTTCGACCCCCAGCTGGCCGAGGAGTTCTGGCGGGCCTTCGTCACGTCGGGGGCCCTGACGTTGCACCTCGACCTGCGCCGGGGCAAGAACTCCCACCACATCCTCGAGGCCTCTTTCAAGGCGGTGGCCCGCGCCCTGCGCGACGCGGTGCGGGTGGAGGGCTCCGACGTCCCGTCGACCAAGGGCCGACTTTGATCACCGTGCTCGACGGGCGGCGGCGGTGATCGCCGTGCTCGACTACGGCATCGGCAACCTGCGCTCGGCCCAGAAGGCCCTCGAGCACGTGGGCGCCGACGCCCGGCTCACCGCCGATCCCGCCGAGGTGGCCGCCGCCGACGGGGTCGTGCTCCCCGGGGTGGGTGCGTTCGGGCCGTGCATCGACGCGCTGCGGGCGGCGGGGCTGGAAGCGCCGGCGCGCCAGGCGGTGGAGGCGGGCACGCCCTTCCTGGGCATCTGCGTCGGCATGCAGATGCTCTACGAGGGCTCCGAGGAAGACCCGGCGACGCCGGGGATGGGAGTGCTCGAGGGTCGTGTCCGCCGCCTGCCCGACGGGGTGAAGCGGCCGCAGATGCAGTGGAACAAGCTCGACCGCCGAGCCGCCAGTCCCATGTTCGACGGCATCGACGACCCCTCCTGGTTCTACTTCGTCCACTCCTACGCCCCCGAGACGAGTACCGACGTGGTCGCCACCTGTGACTACGGCGGCCCCGTCGTGGCTGCCGTCGCCCGTGGTCGGCTGTGGGCCACCCAGTTCCACCCCGAGAAGTCCAGCGCCACCGGTCTGCGGCTGCTGACCAACTTCGTGGTGGCGGCAACCGGCTCGGGCTGAGCGCCGGGTGGAGCTGTTTCCGGCCATCGACCTGCGGGGCGGCCGGTGCGTGCGCCTCTACCAGGGCGACTACGACCGTGAGACCGCCTACGGCACCGATCCGGTGGCAGTGGCCCAGGCCTTCGCCGCGGCAGGGGCCCGGTGGCTCCACGTGGTCGACCTCGACGCCGCCCGCACAGGCGTGCCCGAGAACCGGGAGGTGGTGGCCGAGATCGCCGGGGCCGTCGCTCCGGGCACGGCGGTGCAGGCGGGGGGCGGTGTCCGCGACCACGCCGCCGCCGAGGCGCTGTGGTCGGCCGGCGTCGCCCGGGTGGTGCTGGGGACGGCGGCGGTGGAGAACCCGGCGCTGGTGACAGATCTGGCCGCCGAGCACCCGGTGGCGGTGGGCCTCGACATCCGGGGCGGCGAGGTGGCGGTGCGGGGGTGGACCGAGGGCTCGGGGCGCACCCTGGGCGACGTCCTGGCCGGCTACGCCGATGCCGGCGTGGCCGCCGTGGTGGTCACCGAGATCGACCTCGACGGCACCCTGGCGGGCCCCGACCTGGAGTTGTTCGCCAGTGTCCTCGAGGCCCCTGGCGGCATCGACGTGATCGCCTCCGGTGGGGTGGGCACCCTGGCGCACATCGAGGCCCTGGCCAGCCTCACCGCCGGCGGGCGCCGACTGGCTGGGGCCATCGTGGGCAAGGCCCTGCACGACGGCGCCTTCAGCGTGGGGGAGGCGGTGGCCGCGTGCAGAGCATCAGGGTGATCCCCTGCCTCGACGTCGATGCCGGCCGGGTGGTCAAGGGCGTGCGCTTCGTCGACATCGTCGACGCCGGTGACCCCGTCGAGCTGGCCGCCCGTTACGACGCCGAAGGGGCCGACGAGGTGGTGTTCCTCGACATCACCGCGTCGGCCGATGCCCGCCACACCATGGTCGACGTGGCCGCCCGGGTGGCCGAACGGGTCTTCATCCCCTTCACCGTCGGTGGCGGGGTGCGCAGCCCCGACGACGCCCGCTGCCTGCTGCGGGCGGGGGCCGACAAGGTGGGGGTGAACACGGCGGCGGTGACGCGTCCCGAGCTGATCACCGAGATCGCCCGCGAGTTCGGTAACCAGTGCGTGGTGGTGGCCATCGACGCCCGCCGCGTGCCCGGTCCCGACGGGTCGTCGGCCGGCTATGAGGTCTTCACACACGGCGGGCGGAAGGCCACGGGCCTCGACGCCGTGGCCTGGGCGGCGGACTGCGAGCGCCGGGGAGCGGGCGAGATCCTTCTCACCTCCATGGACCGCGACGGCACGCGCCACGGCTACGACCTGGAGCTGACCAGGGCCGTCACCGCCTCGGTGGGGGTGCCGGTGATCGCCAGTGGGGGAGTGGGCGACCTCGACCACCTGGTCGACGGTGCTCGCCGAGGAGGCGCCGACGCCGTGCTGGCCGCTTCCATCTTCCACTTCGGCGAAGCCACCGTCGCCCAGGCCAAGCAGCGCCTGGCCGAGGCCGGGCTGGTCGTCCGCCCGTAGTCGCCGGCGGCGGGGGGAGTTGGGGGTGGTGCCCGCCTACGATGAGGTGGTGCCGTCCGTCACCCCCATAGGAGCCACCGCCGAGGAGCTGGCCGGTGTCGCCTTCGACGACAAGGGCCTGGTGCCCGCCATCATCCAGGAGCAGGTCACCGGCGAGGTACTCATGCTGGCGTGGATGAACGAGGAGGCGTTGCGACGCACCCTCGACACCGGCCGCACCTGGTTCTGGAGCCGGTCCCGCCAGGAGTACTGGTGCAAGGGTGAGACCTCGGGCGACCGCCAGTGGGTGCGCGCCGCGTACTACGACTGTGATGCCGACGCCGTGCTCGTGCTCGTCGAGCAGGAGGGTCGGGGGGCGTGCCACACCGGCGAGCGCACGTGCTTCTACCGGGCGTTCGGCTCGAGTGCTCCAGCCGAGTAGGGCGCAGTTCGGTCGCCTGGCCGTCGACCACACCGTGGTGCCGGTGTGGCGGGAGCTAGCCGCAGACCTGGAGACGCCGGTGTCGGCCTACCTCAAGCTGGCCGGGTCGGGACCGGGCTTCCTGCTGGAGTCGGTCGAGCACGGCGACCGCTGGGGCCGCTTCTCGTTCGTCGGCCGCGGCCCGTCCGCCGTGGTGGTGTCCGCCGGCGGAGCCATCACTGTCGACGGCCCGCTGCCCGCCGAGGTCCCGCTCGACCAGGGGATCCTGGCCGCCATCGAGGCCGTCCTCGGCGCCTACCGCTCGCCCACGCTCGAAGAGCTCCCGCCACTGCACGGCGGGGTGGTCGGGTACCTGGGCTACGACGTGGTGCGCGAGGTCGAGCACCTCGCCGACGTGCCCCCCGACGACCTCGGTTATCCCGATGCTGTGCTCGCCGTCATCGGCCAGCTGGCCGCCTTCGACCACTGGCGCCAACGGGTGTACCTCATCGACAACGTGATGCTGGCCGAAGGGGCGACCGACGTCGACCTCGACCTGGCCTACGCCCGAGCCGAGCAGCGGGTCGACGACCTGGCCACCGATCTGGGCCGCCCCCTGCCGTACACGCCCGCTGACCCGCCCTCGCCCGACGACGCCCGGGTCGAGGTCAGGTCGACGGTCGGGCGCCCGGGCTACTGCGGGGCGGTCGAGGCGGCCAAGGAGCGGATCCTGGCCGGCGACATCTTCCAGGTCGTCCTGTCCCAGCGGTTCGACTTCGACCTGGGCGCCGACGCCTTCGACGTCTACCGGGTGCTGCGCCAGGTCAACCCCAGTCCCTACATGTACTTCCTCCGGCACCCGACGCTGACGATGGTGGGGTCGTCCCCCGAGCCCATGGTGTCGCTGCGCGACGGGCGCGTCATCTCCCGCCCCATCGCCGGCACCCGGCCCCGGGGCCGTACCGACGAGGAGGACCGGCAGCTGGCCGGTGCCCTGGCCGAGCACCCCAAGGAGATCGCCGAGCACGTCATGCTCGTCGACCTGGCCCGCAACGACGTGGGCCGGGTGGTGGAGTTCGGAACCGAGGTGGTCGACGAGCTCATGACCCTGGAGCGCTACAGCCACGTGATGCACCTCACGTCCCAGGTCTCGGGCACGATGCGGCCCGGCCTGGGCCCCATCGACGTCCTGCGGGCCACGCTGCCGGCCGGGACGGTGTCGGGCGCTCCCAAGGTGGCGGCCATGAAGATCATCGACGACCTCGAGCCCACCAAGCGCGGGCCCTATGCCGGTGTCGTGGGCTACTTCGACTTCTCCGGCAACCTGGACACCGCCATCACCATCCGCACCATGATGGTCGGCCCCGACGGGCGGGCGTCGGTGCAGGCGGGGGCGGGGATCGTGGCCGACAGCGACCCCGAGGCCGAAGACGACGAGTGCCACGACAAGGCCGCCGCCCTGCTCGCAGCCGTGCCCGCCGCCCGTCGCATGAAGGCGACGGCTCCCGCCGTCGACGGCCCGGCGCTGGCCGCCGGGTGATGGGCGAAGATGGCCTCCGACGACGAAGGAGCCCACATGGATGACACCGCAGAGGCGGTGGCGGCCGGTTACCGCGCCCTCCGGGGAGCGGCCGGGGCCGTCGACGTGGCCCGCGACGTTGTGCGCGTGGCCGGTCCCGACTCCGCCACCTTCCTGCAGGGACAGCTCTCCCAGGACGTCACCACCATCGCCGCCGGCGGATCGGCGTGGTCGTTCCTGCTGGCCCCTCAGGGCAAGGTCGTCGCCCTGCTGCGGGTGACCCGCCAGAGCGACGACAGCTTCCTCCTGGACACCGACGGCGGGTGGGGCGAGGCCATGGTCGAGCGCCTGCGGCGCTTCAAGCTGAGAGTGAAATGCGACTTCGAGCCCCTGGCGTGGCGCTGCATTGGCGTGCGGGGCCCGGCGGCCCACGATCTGGCGGCCCACGATCTGGCGGCCGGCGCCGCCGATGGTGCGTCGGTGCTGGCCGTCGACGCCGACTGGCCCGGCCTCCCCGGCGTCGACCTGCTGGGCGAGGCGCCCTCGGCTCCCGCCGGCGCCGTCGCCTGCCCGCCGGCGGCCTACGAGGCGGTGCGCATCGAGTGCGGCATCCCGGTGATGGGTCGCGAGCTCGACGAGAGCACCATCCCGGCCGAGGCGGGCGTGGTCGACGCCACCGTGAGCTTCACCAAGGGGTGCTACACCGGTCAGGAGTTGGTGGCGCGCATCGACTCCCGGGGCGGCAACGTCCCCCGGCACCTCCGTGGCCTTGTATTCGACGGCGCCGAGTCGTCCGTCGGCGCCGTCCCTCCGTTGGGGGCGGTTCTCCGAGCTGGCGACAAGCAGGTGGGCAGCCTCACCAGCGTGGCTCGTTCGCTGACGCTGGGGGCTCCGGTTGCCCTCGCCTATGTCGGCCGGGCGGTGTCGCCTCCGGCCGACGTGGACGTCGTCTGGGAAGATGGCTCGGCCCGAGCCCGGGTCGAGATGCTGCCCCTCGTGACCTGATCCCGGTGGGGCCGGTCGACGCAGGGCGACAATCGGTGCGGAGGGCACCGGCCAGGCGGTGCGGGCCGTGGGGTGGGCGCGTGGTTGCGTCGGTCGGCGTGGCCATGGTGCTGGCGTCGGCATGCACGACCACGGGCTCGCGGGCCGGGGTCACCAAGGCCACGGCGACGACGCAAGCCCCCACCACCGTCGCCGAGGCGACCACCACCATCGCCCCGAGCCCGCGGACCATCGACACCCTGCCCACCGCCCTGGGCCCGGGGCCGGCCCACGTGGGTGGCAGCGTCGTCGGCCCGGACGGGCCCGTCCCGGGGGCCACCGTGCGCGTGGAGCGCCTGGTCGACGACGCCGCCGTCGCCGCCACCACGGTGCAGACCGGCGCCGACGGCCGGTGGGCCGTCGACTCGGTCAACGGCGGGCGCTACCGCCTGCGGGCCTGGCGACCTCCCGACCTGACCCAGCTCACGCCCGTGGTCGTCTTCGTCGCCGTCGACGACGTCAAGCCCGTCGACCTGGCCGTGCTGCGCTATCCCGGCGACGGCAACGCCGTGGCCCGGGTGGTGCCCGACCCGCCCAAGGTGGGCCAGCAGGCGGTGCTGGCGGTCGGTGTCTCCAACGGCGGTGTCGATGCCGACGGGGTGCTCCACGCCCAGGCCCGGCCCGGTCTCACGGTCACCTTGACCCTGTCGGCCAACGTGGCCATCACCACGCCGACGGCGGTCGTCACCGACGGGTCGGGCAACGCCGGCTTCGGGATCATCTGCAACCAGCCGGGGCCCATCACCGCGGTGGTCACCGTGGCCACCGTCCAGCAGACGGTGCCCGTCCAGCAGACGGTGCCCGTCCCGCCGTGCGTGCCGTGAGCGGGCCCCCCTGGACCAAAGGATCATCCGGGCCAGGCGGGCAGGCTGACGACCACCCGGGTGCCGCCGCCGGACCCGGCCGCCGCCTGCACGGTACCGCCCATGGCCTCGACCAGCTCGTGCACTATGGCCAGACCTAGGCCCGTGCCCACCTGGCGGCTCGGAGTGCGCGTCGACTGGAAGAAGGGCTCGAACACGCGCGCCAGGTCACCCTCGGCGATGCCGGGCCCGTCGTCGTCCACCCACAGCCGTACCCGCCCGGCGGTGGCCTCGGCTCCGACGGCGATGGCCGTGCGGGCGAACTTCATGGCGTTCTCCACCAGGTTGGCCACCACCTGGGCCAGCCTGTCGGGGTCGGCGGCGGCCACCATCGTGCCCTGGCCGGGGACGGCCACGCTCAGGCTCACGCCCGCCCCCTCGGCCGCCGGGGTGAAGCCGGCGGTGGTCTCGCTCAGCACCTCCCCGACATCGGTGCGGCGCACCTCGAGGGAGAACCGCTGGGTGCCCAGCTTGGCCAGCTCGAGCAGGTCGGCGACCAGCCGTTCGAGGCGCCGGGACTCGACCAGGATCACCGACGCCGCCTGCGGGAGGTCCGGCGCCCGACCCTCGGCCAGCGCCTCGGCGTAGCCGCGGATGGACGTGAGGGGCGTGCGCAGGTCGTGGGACACCGAGAGGAGGAACTGGCGTTCCAAGCCCCGCGACCGCTCGAGGCCGGCCGCCATGGTGTTGATCGACTCGGCCAGCGCGACCAGGTCGTCACCCTCGGCGGGGTTGACCGGGACCCGCGCCGCCAGGTCGCCGGCGGCGATGCGCCGGGTGGCCTGCCGGGCCGCCCGCAGGGGCCGAGTCAAGCGGCGGCCCAGGCTGGCGGCGATGGCGGCGGCTACGGCCAGGGTGACGAGAGCGACGACGACGATCGGACCCACCCCCCGGGTGCCGCCCGGGCGCCGGGTCACGACCACGACCAACGACACGTTGGGTGCGGCCGGCGCCCCGCCGGCGGGCGCCGCCGCGAACAGCAGGCCGCCACGGTCACCGGACACCGTGTGGCCCTGGCGGAGGCGGCTGACATCGAGGTCGGCGCTGGTCACGCCCCGGGGCAGGGTGGCGGGGCGGGGGCCGGCGGGCCCCACCGAGACCACCGCCTGGTCCTCGAGGCGCAGCGCCGCCCCGACGGCGCGCAGCACGTTCGGCTTGTTCACGTCCTCGATCGACGTGGCCAGGCGTTGGGCCTGGCGGACCAGGTCGGCCCGGGTGCGGTTGCGGGTGTCGCGCCGGGCCAACAGCAACGTGAAGACGCTGGCCACGGCCAAGGCGCCGGCCACCACCGCCACCATGGTCAGGGTGATGCGACGGGTCATCGCCGCCTAGCCGAGCCGGTACCCAACGCCCCACACGGTGGCGAGAGGCAGCGCGTCGCCCAGCTTCTTCCTGAGCTGGCCCACGTGCACGTCGACAGTGCGTTCGTCGCCGAACCAGCCCGTTCCCCATACGCCGTCGAGGATCTGCTGGCGGGAGAGGGCCAGGCCGGCGTTGTCGGCCAAGTAGCGCAGGAGGTCGAACTCGCGGGTGGCGAGGGCGACGGCGTCACCGGCCACCCGGACCTCGCGCCGGCCGACATCCACTTCGACGGCGCCCACGTTGAGCACCTCGGGATCGCGTCCCCCACCCTCGGTGCGGCGCAGGATGGCTTTCACCCGGGCCGCCAGCTCCCGGGGGGCGAAGGGCTTGGTGACGTAGTCGTCGGCACCCAGCTCGAGGCCCAGGACACGATCGATCTCGTCGTCGCGAGCGGTGAGCATGATGATGGGCACGTCGCCGGCGCGGCGCAGGCGACGGCAGAGCTCCATGCCGTCGAGACGGCCCGGCAGCCCGACGTCGAGGATGACCAGACGGGGGGACTGGTCCCGGACGGCGGCGAGGCCGGATTCGCCGTCGGCCGCCTGGACCACCCGGAAGCCCTCCTGGCGTAGGTAGAGCTCCACCAGGTCGGCGATGTGGCGATCGTCCTCGACCACGACGACGGTTCCTGCCGCCGGCGCGCCACTGGTACTGGCCATGGGATCCAATCGTCGCATGTCCGGGTGTTCGCCTACCCTCGCCTCCATGACCAGCGTCCTCGACCGGATCGTGGCCGCCCACCGGGCTACTGCCGCCGCCGACGAGCGACCCCTCGACGACGTCGTGGCCAGGGCGGAAGCCATGCCCGCGCCCCGGGACTTCCGGGCCGCCCTGGCCCCTGGTGCGGCCGCCGTCGGCACACCGATCGCCGTCATCGCCGAGGTGAAGCGGCGCTCACCGTCGGCCGGGCCGATCGCGCCGGACCTCGACCCCGGTGACCTGGCCCGGCGCTACGAGGAGGGTGGCGCCGCCGCCCTGTCGGTGCTCACCGACTCGGCCTACTTCGGGGGATCGCCCGAGGACCTGGCGCGAGCTCGGCGGTCGTGCCCGCTTCCCGTGTTGCGCAAGGACTTCACCGTGTGCGAGGCCGATGTCTGCGATGCCCGCCTCATGGGGGCCGACGCCGTGCTGTTGATCGTCGCCGCCCTGTCCGACGTCGAGCTGATCCGCTTCCGGGCGCTGGCCACCGATCTGGGCATGGCCGCCCTCGTCGAGGTCCACACCGAGACCGAGCTCGACCGGGCCCTCGCCGCCGGCGCCGACCTGGTCGGGGTCAACCGGCGTAACCTCGCCACCTTCGAGGTCGACCTGGGGCTGTCCGAGCGGCTGGCGGCGAGCATCCCCGACGGGGTGGTGACGGTGGCGGAATCAGGTGTTCGCAGTCCCGACGATCTGGTCGGGTTGGCGGCGACGGGCTATCACGCCGTGCTGGTGGGCGAGACCTTGGTGAGCGCCCCCGACCCGGCCGCCGCCCTGCGTCACCTGCGCCGCGCCCGATGACGGCGCTGGCGTCGCGCTGGACGCTGGCGCCCGACCGTGTCCCCGAGGCCTGGTTCAACGCCGCCGGCCACCTGCCCACGCCCCCGGAGCCGGCCCTCGACCCCTACACCAACCAACCCGTCGGTCCCGATGCACTGGCTCGCCTGCTCCCCCTGGCCCTGGTGACCCAGGAGCTCACGTCCGATCCCTGGGTGGAGGTGCCCGGGGGGATCCACGACCTGTTGCGACAGTGGCGCCCGACCCCGCTGGTGCGCGCCCGGAGATTGGAAGCGGCGCTGGCGACACCGGCTCGCATCTACTTCAAGGACGAATCGGTCTCGCCCACGGGGTCCCATCATCCCGTGACCGCCGTGGCCCAGGCGTTCTACGCCAGGTCCGAGGGTGTCTCGCGCCTGGTCACCGAGTCGGATACGGGACGGTGGGGGAGCGCATTGGCCGTCGGCTGCAGCTTGGCCGGACTGTCGGCGGTGGTGCACACCGGGCCCGATGCGTCCATGGCCGAACGGATCAGGATCGAGACTTGGGGCGCCTCGGTCGTCGCCGACCGGGCCCACGCGGGCGAGGCCGCACTGGGCGACGTGGCCCGGCGACCCGACAGCCGGTTCGCGCCGGGCTCGGTGTTCAACCACGTGGTGCTGCACCAGACGGTGATCGGCTTGGAGGCCAGGGACCAGCTCGCACTGGCCGGGGAGGAGCGCCCCGACGTCGTGATCGGCCACTGCGGCGGCGGGTCGAGCCTGGCGGGCATCGCCGTGCCGTTTCTCGACGACGACGAGGTGCGCCTGGTGGCGGTCGAGCCCTCGTCGTGGCCCACCCTCACCTCCGGTCGCTTCGGCCATGTCCCCGGCGACGCCGGCGGCCTCTTGCCCCTGATGCCCATGTACGCCCTGGGGCCCGACTCGGCGGCACCGGCACTCAACGTCCCGAGCATCCACTCCGGGGGCATCGCCCCCGTCGTGTGCGAGCTCGTGCGGCGCGGTCGTATGGAAGCCGTCGCCCATCCCCTGGCCGGGGTCCTCGAGGCGGCGGTGCAGTGGGCCAGGGTCGAGGGCCCCGTTCCCGCACTGACGACGGCCCACGCCCTGCGAGCGGTGGTGGACGAGGCGCTCCTCGCACGCGAGGACGGCGCCGAGCGGGTGATCCTGTTCCCGTGGGTTAGCCACGGGGTGGCCGATCTCGCCATCTTCGGCGCATTTCTCAACCGCCAACTCGACTGAGCGGCGAGCCGGCACCGCCGCCGGGTGCGCCGGTTGGGGCACCGCTCGTTGTACCGTCGGGAGGGTGTTCGTGAAGATCTGTGGCACCACCAGCGAGGAGGATGCGCTGCTGGCGGTGGCCATGGGCGCTGACGCCGTCGGTTTCGTGTTCGCACCCTCGCCCCGCCAGATCACGCCCACGCGCGCCGGCGACATCGTCAAGCGCCTCCCCCCCGAGGTGATCACTGTCGGAGTGTTCCGCGACGAGACCCCGGCGCGGGTGGTGGAGACCGTCAACACCCTCGGCCTGCGGGGGGCCCAGTTGCACGGCCACGAGTCGGCCGGGACGGCGCGCTGGGTGAAGGAACGGGTGCCCTTCGTGATCCAGGCGTTCCCGGCCGGAAGCAAGGCGGTGCCGGGCGCCCGTGACCACGGTGTGGACGCGGTGATGATCGACGCTCCCACGCCTGGGTCGGGCGAGGTCTTCGACTGGTGCCTGGCCGACGGCGTGCCCGACGGCATGCGCCTGGTGCTGGCCGGCGGGCTCACCCCCGAGAACGTTGGCGAGGCCATCGCCCGGGTCCATCCGTGGGGGGTCGACGTGGTTACCGGGGTGGAGAGCTCGCCCGGGCACAAGGACGCCCTGCGCGTGCGGGCCTTCGTCGTCGCCGCCAAGGCCGCCGTCGACGAGGGTTACGACCCGGTGGACGGGCCGCCCTACGACTGGCAGGACACGGGGGTGTGAGCCCCGAAGCCACCACGCCCGAAACTCCGACACCCGACGCCCCCCTCATGGCCGAGCCCGGCCCGCGAGGCCGCTTCGGCGAGTTCGGGGGGCGCTACCTGCCCGAGTCGTTGGAGCCGGCGTGCGCCGAGCTGGAGGCGGCCTTCGTCGAGGCGTGGGCCGACCCCGCCTTCCACGCCGCCTACGAGGGACTGCTGGGCGACTACGGCGGCCGGCCCACGCCCGTCACCGAGTGCCATCGCCTGTCCGAGCGCCTCGGCCTCCGCCTTCTGCTCAAGCGGGAGGACCTGGCCCACACCGGGTCCCACAAGCTCAACAACGTGATCGGCCAGACCCTGCTGGCCCGGCGCATGGGCAAGCAACGGGTCATCGCCGAGACGGGGGCGGGCCAGCACGGCGTGGCCACCGCCACCGCCGCCGCCCTGTTCGGCCTCGACTGCACGGTCTACATGGGTGAGGTCGACGTGGCCCGCCAGGCTCTGAACGTGTTCCGCATGCGCCTCCTGGGCTCGCGCGTCGTCACCGTCACGTCGGGGAGCCGGACCCTGAAAGACGCCATCAACGAGGCGCTACGCGACTGGGTGGCCAGCGTGGAGACCACCTACTACTGCATCGGCTCGGTCATGGGCCCCCATCCCTACCCGTGGATGGTGCGGGAGTTCCAGCGCATCATCGGCACCGAGGCCAGGGCACAGTGCCGGGTCCTCCTCGGCGGGTCCGACCCCGACGTGGTGGTTGCCTGCGTGGGTGGGGGGTCCAACGCCGCCGGGACCTTCGCCGGCTTCGTCGACACCGATGCCCGCCTGGTGGGTGTGGAGCCCGAGGGCGGCGCCGCCGTCGGCCGGGGCATCCCCGGGGTCGTGCACGGGTCGAAGTCGTTCCTGCTCCAGGACGAGCACGGCCAGGTGAGCGAGGCCCAGTCCATCTCGGCCGGCCTCGACTATCCCGGCGTCGGCCCCGAGCATGCCTATCTGGCCTCCCTCGGCCGGGCCGGCTACCACAGCGCGGCCGACGACGAGGTGGTGTCCGCCTTCCGGCTCCTCTCCGAGACCGAGGGCATCATCCCCGCCCTCGAGCCCGCCCACGCCCTGGCCTGGTTGATCCGGGCGGCGGCGTCGGGCGACGTGGCCCCGGGCTGCACCGTGTTGGTCACCCTGTCGGGCCGGGGCGACAAGGACGTGGCCCAGGTCATGGACCTGCTCGGCGACCTGTCCGGGTGAGCCCACCTTCGCTGGGGTCGATCCGGGAGAAGCGGGACGCCGGCGCCAAGTTGCTCGTCCCCTATGTGACGGGCGGACTGGGGGCGGACTGGCTCGACGTCGTGCGCGCCGTCACCGCCGCCGGGGCTGACGCCATCGAGGTTGGCATCCCGTTCTCCGACCCCGTCATGGACGGCCCCGTCATCCAGCAGGCCTCGGCCCAGGCCCTGGCCGCAGGGGCGACCCCCGGGGCGCTGGTGGCCGCCCTGGCCCGCGCCGACGTGGGCATTCCCATCGTGGTCATGACCTACTACAACCTGATCTTCCGGGCCGGCCACCGCCGCTTCGCCCGGTCCCTGGCCGAGGCGGGCGTGGCCGGGGCCATCCTGCCCGACCTCCCCCTGGAGGAGCTGGGCGACTGGGCCCGGGCCGCCGACGACGCCGGAGTGGCCACCATCCTGCTCGCCGCCCCCACCACGCCCGACGACCGCCTGGCCGCCCTCTGCGCCCGTTCCCGGGGCTGGATCTACGGCGTCGGCCTGATGGGCGTCACCGGCGAGCGCGACACGCTGGCATCGTCGACCGCCCTCATGGGCACCCGGCTCAAAGCGGTCACCGACCTGCCGGTGCTGATCGGGGTGGGCGTCTCCACCCCCGACCAGGCCGTCGAGGCGGCGGCGTCGGCCGACGGCGTCATCGTCGGGTCGGCTCTGGTGCGGCGCCTGCTGGAGGGGGCCGGGCCCGACGGCGCCGCCGCCTTCGTGGGCGAGCTGCGCGCCGCCCTCGACGCCGGGATGTAACGAACCCGACATCTTTGCGGTCGTACCCGGGCGCAGGCGGGGCTGGGGTCCCTCTGTCGGTTCTCGGCCGTCGCCACGCCCGACGTCCATCCCGCCGTTCACCTTCTCGTCGCCCGGATGTAACCGGCCGGTGCCGGGCGCAGTCTCACCTGGCGTGCGTCTCGCCGTGCTGTTCCCCGGGCAGGGGACCCAGGTACCCGGAATGGGTGTGCCATGGCGCGACCATCCCGCCTGGACGGTCGTGGAACGGGCCGAGGAGGCCGTGGGCCAACCCCTCGGTGACCTGCTCCTCACCGCCGACGCCGACCAGCTCGGGCGCACCCGTGAGGCCCAGTTGGCGGTGATGCTCGTGTCGCTCATGGCCTGGGAGGCCGTTCGTGACGTGGTCGGCGAGCCGGTGGCCGCCGCCGGGCACTCCCTGGGCCAGGTCACCGCCCTGGTCGCCGCCGGAGCGATGTCGGTCGAGGACGGGGTACGCCTGGCCGTGCGGCGGGCCGAGTGCACCCAGGCCGCCGCCGATCGCACCGGAGGACGGATGGCCGCCCTGATGGGCGTCACCGTGGAACAGGCCGACGAGGCGTGCCGGCCGGCGCCGGACGGCGACCAGGCGTGCTGGATCGCCAACGACAACGCTCCCGGCCAGGTCGTGGTCGGAGGCACCCCCGACGGTCTGGAGGCCGCCTGCACCCGTGCCCGTGACCTCGGTGTCCGCAAGGTGCTGGCCCTGAACGTGGGCGGTGCCTTCCACACCCCGCTCATGGCCTCGGCGCGCGACGAGCTCGAGCCCGTGCTGGCCACCACCGCCTTCGCCGTGCCCACCTGGCCCGTCGTGTCCAACATCGACGCCTGCGCCTACCACGACGCGGTGTGGGCGCCACGCCTGGCCGACCACCTGGTCCGGCCCGTGCTGTGGCGTGACTCGATGACCGCGCTGGCCGACATGGGCGCCGCCTCGTTCCTCGAGGTCGGCCCCGGCGCGGTGCTGGGCGGCCTGGCCCGGCGCACGCTGCCCGGACGCATCGTTCGCAACGTCGCTGCTCCTGACGACGTCCCCCCCCTCCTGGAGGTTGCCTAGACATGGATGTCGCCCAGCTGGACCCGCGACGCTCCGCCGACAACTCGCAGGAGGCGCACTTGTCCCACGGCGAGGGCCTGGCCGTCCCCGAACGGGTGATCCTCGCCCCCATCGCCGGCAGCTTCCGGCCCGCCGCCGAGGCGCCCGCCGAAGGTGACAGCGCCGACATCGACGTCGAGCAGGTCATCGGCTTCGTCGAGGGCCACGGCCAGTCGGCCGCCGTGCGCAGTCCCTTCGGGGGGCTGCTCATGGGCCTGCTCGCCCACGCCGGGGAGCGGGTGCGCGAGGGCCAACCCGTGGCCTGGCTCCGGGTGGCCTGACGATCCAGAAGACGACTCCATTGGCATCCCGAGGTGGCCAGGTCGCCCCGCCACCGGGGCGACCGTGCCCTATGCTGCGTCGATGAGCCAGGGCTGGAGCCCGGCGAACGCCCCGTCGACGCCGGCCCACCGGTTCCGGCCTGCCCCTGGCGGCGCGGCGGCGGTGGCCGGCTGGGGAATCGCCGTGCCGGAGCGGGTCGTCACCAACAAAGAGCTCTCCGAGCGCGTCGACACCAACGACGAGTGGATCGTCGACCGCACCGGGATCCGCGAACGCCGGGTGGCGGGCCCCGGCGAGACGACGGCCTCCCTGGCCATCGACGCAGGTGCGGCGGCCATCAAGTCCGCCGACCTGAGCCCAGGCGACGTCGGATGCTGCATCGTCGCCACCTGCACCCCCGAACAGCCCATCCCCGCCACCGCATCGTTCGTCCAGGAGGGCCTGGGTCTGCGCTGCGGGGCGTTCGACCTCGACGCCGCCTGCGCCGGCTTCGTGTACGCCCTCGTGGTGGGGGCCGGCCTGCTGTCCACCGGTGGCCTCGACGCCGTGCTCGTCATCGGGTCGGAGACGCTGTCCCGGGTGGCCGACTGGGACGACCGGTCGACGTGCGTGCTCTTCGGCGACGGCGCCGGGGCCGTCGTGCTGGTCTCCGACCGGCTGATGCCGGGCCCCACCCATCCGTCGGGGGCGCCCGCCGACGGCCCCGGCCTGCTGGCCTGGGATCTGGGCTGTGACGGCTCCGGTGCGTCGTTGCTCCAGGTGGAGGCGGGGGGGAGCCGCATGCCCACCAGCCCCGAGACCATCGCCGGGGGCCACCACTGGCTGAAGATGGAGGGCCAGGAGGTCTTCCGCCGTGCCGTCCGCACCATCGTCGAGTCGGCCGGCGCCACCCTGGCCCAGGCCGGCGTCGACCCGTCCGAGGTCGACCTGTTCGTCCCCCACCAGGCCAACTCCCGCATCATCGACGCCGCCGCGTCGCGGCTGTCCATCCCCGCCGAGCGCACCTTCGTCAACATCGACCGCTACGGGAACACCTCGGCGGCCTCCATCCCCATTGCCCTGGCCGAGGCGGCCGAGGCCGGGCATCTCCGGCGGGGCGATCTGGTGCTGCTGTCGGGTTTCGGCGCCGGCATGTCGTGGGCCAGCGCTCTGCTGCGTTGGTAGGGGAGCCAGCCGTGGGGGGGAGGGTCGCGCTGGTCACCGGGGCATCGCGGGGCATCGGCCGGGCCTGTGCGGTGGCCCTGGCCGCTGACGGGCACCGGGTGGGGGTGTGCTTCGGCCGCGACGAGGCAGGGGCAGCCGACACGTGCGCGGCCGTCACCGCCGCCGGTGGCGACGCCATTGCCGTGCAGGCCGACGTGGTCGACCCGGCCGCCGTCGACGCCGCCTTCAGCCAGGTCGAGGAGGCCTTCGGTCGGGTCGAGGTGGTGGTCGCCAATGCCGGCATCACGCGCGACGGGTTGCTGTTGCGCATGGACGACGCGGCGTGGGGCGACGTCTTGCGCACCAACCTCGACGGCGCCTTCCACACCATCCGCCGGGCCGCCCCGGGGATGTTGCGGGCCCGGTTCGGCCGTATCGTGGCCGTGGGCTCGGTGACGGGCCTGTCGGGATCAGCGGGCCAGGCCAACTACGGCGCCGCCAAGGCCGGACTCATCGGCCTCACCAGGGCGGTGGCACGGGAGCTGGCCAGTCGTAACGTCACCGCCAACGTCGTGGCCCCCGGCCCCATCACCACGGCCATGACCGACGCCCTCGGTGACGATCGTCGCCAAGCGATGACAAGCCAAGTACCGTTGGGGAGATTCGGCACCGCCGAGGAGGTCGCCGCTGTGGTCGCCTTCCTCTGTTCGGACGCGGCAGGCTACGTCACCGGAGCGGTTCTGCCGGTCGACGGCGGCCTGGGCATGGGTCACTAGACCGCCGTCAGGTAACAGATCGCCATCATGAGCACCGCCACCACCAGGAGGACGTAAAGAGTATGGACCGCACCGAAGTCCTCGACAAGATCGCCGACGCTGCCGTGGAGGTGCTCGGTGTCGAACGGTCACTGGTCACCGAGAACGCCAGCTTCAAAGACGACCTCGACGCCGACAGCCTCGACCTCGTCGAGTTCGTCATGGCCGTCGAGGAGCAGTTCGACATCTCCATCCCCGAGGAGAAGCTCGAGGGCATCGGCACCGTCGGCCAGGCCGCCGACCTGGTGATCGCCGCCCAGTCCGCGCCGGCTCCGACGGCGGCGGAGTCGGGGTCGGCGGGGTGAACGTGCCGGCCCGACACCGGGTCGCCATCACCGGTCTGGGCGTCAAGTCCCCGGCCGGTTGCGACCTGGACAGCTTCTGGTCGACGCTGGTCGCCGGTCGGTCGTGCGCCGCGCCCATCCGGCGCATCGACGTGTCCGCCCTCCCCGTGGGCTTCGCCTGCGAGATCAACGACTTCGACCCCGAGGCGTATCTCGGCTACAAGGAGGCCCGGCGCACCGACCGGGTGGCCCAGATCGGCTTCGGCGCGGCGGCCGATGCCTTCGCCAGCGCGGGCGAGCTCGCCGTCGACCCCGCCCGGTGCGGCGTGGTATGCGGCACCGGGGTCGGTGGCCTCATCACCCAGGAGGAACAGGAGCAGGAGCTCTTCTCCCGGGGTCCGTCGCGCGTTTCGCCGTTCCTGGTCCCCATGATGATGGCCAACGCCACCGCCGCCACGGTGGCCATGAAACTGGGCTGGACGGGGCCCAACTTCTGTATCGCCACCGCCTGCACGGCCGGCACCCACGCCCTCGGCGAGGGGTCCCGGCTGATCCGCGACGGGAGCGCCGACGTGGTGCTGGCCGGGGGCACCGAGGCGTGCCTCACGCCCATCGCCTTGGCGTCGTTCGCCCGCATGGGTGCTTTGTCCACCCGCAGCCACGAGCCCGGGCTGGCTTCCCGACCCTTCGACGTCGCCCGCGACGGCTTCGTCATCGGCGAGGGAGCCGCCTTCCTGGTGCTCGAGGAGTGGGACCGGGCCGTCGCCCGCGACGCCGACATCTGGGGAGAAGTGGTGGGATACGGCCGCAACGCCGACGCTTACCACGTCACCGCCCCCTCGCCCGGGGGCGTGGGTGCCGCAGCCTGCATGCAGCTGGCGTTGGCCGACGCCGGCCTCGAGCCGTCCGACATCGGCCACGTCAACGCTCACGGCACGTCGACCGAGCTCAACGACGCCGCCGAGGCCGAGGCCATCCTCAAGGTCTTCGGCGAGGACGGGCCGCCGGTGACCTCGGTGAAGGGCGCCATCGGCCACCTCATCGGAGCGGCCGGGGCGGTCGAGGCGGTGGCATCCCTCCTCGCCCTTCGCCACGGCGAGGTACCGCCCACGGTGAACCACGATCGCGCCGACCCCGAGATGGCGATCGACATCGTGGCCGGCTCGTCTCGGAGGCTGGCGCCCGCTCCCGTGGTGTCCAACTCGTTCGGCTTCGGAGGACACAACGCCTCGTTGGTGCTGGCGCCTCCTCCCGCATGAGGCCAACCTGTTGACAAGGCAATGACCGACGCGCCCCAGCTCGGCGGGGTGGCGGGCCCGAGCGGCCCTCTGAGCGGGGTGGCCGTTGCGGTGGCGGCGGGGCGGGGCGCCGGGGTCAGCGCCTGGTTGACCGACGTCGACGGGCGACAGGTGGCCTGGTTCCGCCTCGCCGGCGGAAAGCACCGGGGGGCCATCGGCCCCGCCGAAGGCGAGGTCATCGACCGCCTGGTGTGCCTGGCCCTCGACCTCGGCCTGCCCATCGTCGGCGAGCTGTCCACCGCCGGAGCCGATGTCTTCGAAGGCATCCCGTCGCTGCACGCGTGGGGCCGGGTGGCAGCCTCGTTGAGCCGCGCCTCGGGCGCCCTCCCCATCATCTTGTCGGTGGTAGGGCCGTGTGTCTCGGGGCCCGCCCTGCTCCTCGGTCTGGCCGACCACGTGGTGATGACCGTCGATTCCTACGCCTACGTCTCCGGTGCCCAGGCGGTGGCCGACTTCACCGGGGTCAGCACCACAAGGCAGGCGCTGGGAGGCGCCACCGTGCACTCCAACGTGAGCGGGTTGGCGTCCCTCGTCGCCCAGGACGACGACGACGCCCGCGGGGCGGTTTTCGACCTGTTGTCGTACCTGCCCTCCAACTACCTCGAGAGCCCGCCGGTCACCGCCTGCGCTGATCCTGTCGACCGTCCGTGTCGAGCGGCGGCAGAGGCAGTTCCCTCCCGGCCCATGGCCTCCTACGACATGCGGGTCGTCGTCTGCGACGTGGTCGACCACGACTCCTTCCTCGAGGTCCGGGCCGGCGCCGCCGCCAACGTGGTCACCGGTTACGCCCGCCTCGGCGGCGTCCCCGTCGGCGTGATCGCCAACCAGCCGTCGCAGAAGGCGGGCACGCTCGACATCGAGGCCGCCCGCAAGGCGGCCCGGTTCGTGCAGGCATGCGACGCCTTCGGACTGGCGCTGATCACCTTCGTCGACAGCCCGGGGTTCCAGCCGGGACGCGACATCGAGTGGCGGGGGATGATCCGCCACGGGGCCCAGCTCGTCCACGCCTACGCGGCGGCCACCGTCCCCCGCCTGTGTGTGGTCGTGCGCAAGGCCTACGGCGGGGCCTACATCGTGATGGACTCGCGTGGCCTGGGCAACGACTTCTGCGTGTCGTGGCCCGGAGCCGAGATCGCCGTGATGGGGGCTCCCGGGGCGGTCGCCGTGCTCCACGGCCGGCGTCTGGCTGAGGTCGACGACGACGAGGACCGGGCCCGTCGCCAGGCCGAGCTCGAGTCCGAGTACGCCGAGCGTCACTGCACGCCGGCGGTGGCCGCCGAGCGGGGATACGTCGACGGGGTCATCGATCCCCACGACACCCGTCGGGTGCTTGCCGCCGGGCTGGCGGCGTTGGGCACCAAGCGAGCCAGCAGTAGCCGACCCCCAGCCCGCCACACCAACACGCCCCTCTGATATCGCCCCCAGACCTGACCCTGACCGGAAGTAGGGCAATGCTCCTCGAAGGCAAGCGCATCCTCGTCACCGGCGTGCTCTCCGAGACGTCGATCGCCTTCTCCGTGGCCCGTCTGGCCCAGGAGCAGGGCGCCGAGGTCCTCCTCACCTCCTTCGGCCGGGCCATGCGCCTGACCCAGCGGTCGGCCCGACGGCTGGCGGTGGAGCCCGACGTGGTGGAGCTCGACATCACCGACCCGGCCCATCTCGAGGCCCTCACCGGCGATCTCCGCGACCGCTGGGGCCGGGTCGACGGCGTGCTTCACGCCGTGGCCTTCGCCCCCTCGGTCTGCCTGGGCGGTGACTTTCTGAAGGCGGGATGGGACGACGTGGCCACCACGCTGCAGGTGTCGGCCTACTCCCTCAAGGCGTTGGCCACTGCCGTGCTGCCGCTGATGGAGTTCGGCGGCGGCTCGATCGTCGCCCTCGACTTCGACGCCCGCCAGGCCTGGCCCGCCTACGACTGGATGGGCGTGGCCAAAGCGGCGCTCGAGTCCACCGCCCGGTACCTGGCCCGTGACCTGGGGCGTCATCACATCCGGGTCAACCTGGTGGCAGCCGGGCCCCTCCGCACCGTGGCGGCCAAGGGGATCGCCGGCTTCGACCAGATCGAGGACACCTGGGGGGGGCGGGCCCCCCTGGGGTGGGACACGCGCGACGCCATGCCCGTGGCCCGGGCCTGCGTGGCCATGCTGTCGGACTGGTTTCCCGCTACCACCGGCGAGATGGTCCATGTCGACGGGGGGTTCCATGCCGTGGCCGCCCCCGTGGCGCGCGACCTGCCTCCCGCCTCACCGGGCTGATGCCCTTCCACTCAGACCCCGGCGCCGACGACGGGCTGGAGGTGCGGCGGATCCAGCCCTACCAGGCCGCCAAGGCCTACGCTTGCCCCGGGTGCAACCAGGCGATCGCGCCCGGCGTGGGCCACGTGGTCGTGGTGCCAACCGACGCCCCCGACCTGCGCCGTCACTGGCACCACCCCTGTTGGGCCCATCGTTCCACCCGCCGCCCCGGCCGCGCCCGGCTCCGCCGCGCCCGCTGATTACCTCGACCTGAAACGGTCGGTGTGGCACGCGGAACTTGCGTGGGGAACGTACGTTCGGTATACTGTCCGGGTAGCAACGACCACTTCCCCCTCGTTCATGTCCCTGGATGACGGGTGCGGCGATGTCGGCAACTTCGAGCGTGCTTGAACGGGTGGCCTCGGCTGTCGCCGAGTTGGTCGAGGTCGATCCCGCACTTCTCGCCGATGGCAAGGCCATGGTCGGCCTGCACCGCCAACTCGGGCGTCTGGCCGCCGTCGCCACCCGGGCGACGGCGGCCTTCGAGGCCTCCAAGACCTGGGAGGCCGACGGCGCCCGCTCGGCGGCGTCGTGGCTGGCCGTTCAGTGTCGCCTGCCCCATACCACCGTCCGGCGGCGCGTTCGGGAGGGGCGGGCCCTGCGCCACCTCCCCGTGGCCGAGGCGGCGTGGCTGGCCGGCGACATCGGTGAGGCCCACGTGGGCTGGCTGGCGAGGGTGCGCACGCCGGGTACCGCCGAGGCCCTGGAACGTGATGAGCAGATGCTGGTCGACCAGGCCGTGGGCCTGCGCTTCGACGTGTTCGCCCGCGCGGTGGCCTACTGGGGGATGCGAGCCGATCCCGAAGGGGCCGACGAGCGCTGGCGGGCCGAGCGCGACGGACGGCGCCTGCACCTGTGCACCGGCTTCGAGGGCAGGTGGTTGCTCGACGGGCAGGGCGACGCCGTCAGCGGCAGCATCGTCGCCACCGAGTTGAAACGCCTGGACAAGGCCATGTTCGAAGCCGACTGGGCCCAGGCCAAGGCCCGCGTGGGCGAAGGGGTGTGTGTGGCCGACCTGGCCCGCACCCCGGCCCAGCGCCGGTGGGACGCCCTGGTGGAGATGGCCACCCGCTCGGCGGCGGTGACACCGGGGTCCCGGCGGCCTGAGCCCCTGTTCAGCGTGTTCGTGGGCTACGAGACCTTCAGCGCCATGCTGTGCCAGCTGGGCGACGGCACCGTGGTCCGCCCCGGCGACCTGAAGCCGTGGATCGACGATGCGTGGGTGGAGCGGGTGGTGTTCGACGGGGCCAGCCGGGTCATCGACGTGGGAGTGCAACGGCGCCTGTTCGACGGCGCCACCCGCAGGGCCGTCGAGCTGCGAGACCGGGAGTGCTTCCACCCCTACTGCGACACCCCCGCCGCCGACTGCGACATCGACCACGTCCAGCCGTGGTCGACGGGCGGGCCCACCACCCAGGCCAACGGCCGCCTGGCCTGCGGGTTCCACAACCGGGCCCGCCAGCGAAGTCCGTGAGCCGGGCGCCATGCCACAATGGACAACGACGATGAGTCGGCCGGGTGGTCGCGGTCGAGAGCCTGGCTCTGCCGGGTTCTCGGCTGAGGAAGGTCGGGGCTCCGCAGGGCAGGGTGCTGGCTAACGGCCAGTCGGGGTGACCCGCAGGAAAGTGCCACAGAAAGTAGACCGCCGATGGGCCCGATGTTCAGTTCGCAGAGGGTCACAGGTAAGGGTGAAACGGTGCGGCAAGAGCGCACCAGCGCCCGGGGTGACCCGGGCGGCTCGGTAAACCCCACCCGGAGCAAGGCCGAGCAGGGGATCGGGCGGCCCGTCCGGTGTCTCTTCGGAGACACAGTCCCCAGGTAGGCCGCGTAGATGGATGGCCACCCCGCCGCCCCCGGGCGGCGGACAGAACCCCGCCTACAGGCCGACTCGTCGTCACCACGCTGCGTGAACCCGCTAAAATAGCCTCTGACCTGCGGTTTTACTTGTCCGCAAGTGACCGCCAGTCACCGTGAGTGACCAGAAAAGTCCTCAGGAGCTGAGGACTTTCTGAGGACTGAGGACTAATTGAGGACTGAAACGGGTCCGAGATCGGCCCTCACGGAGAGTGAGGATGGGCGATGGCGAGCATCGACAAGCGACCCGACGGGCGGTACCG